>CABZHU010000037.1 GCA_902525575.1 uncultured Pelagibacteraceae bacterium | reverse complement strand
TAATAAAGGTTTTTATGAATATCCTGAGAGTGGAAAAAAATACTTATGGCCTGAATTATCTAATCTTTGTAAGGAAAGTAACGAGCAGCCTGAAGTTGATGAACTAAAAAAGAGATTTCTCTATATTCAAGCCTTGGAAACAGCTAAGTGTTATGAAGAAAATGTCCTAACAGATGTGCGCGATGCTGATATTGGAGCAATTCTAGGCTGGGGAATGGCACCTTGGACTGGTGGAACGCTATCTTACATTGATATGATAGGCGTCAAAGAATTTGTTGCTGAAGCAGATAAACTTGCACAAAAATATGGTGAAAGGTTTACACCTTGCAAGCTTCTTCGTGATATGGCCGCAAAAGATGAGACATTTCATAAAAGTGGTAATTCTAGTCAAGCAGCTTAAATAAGATTAGTATATATCTTTATAGATTTGAAAGGATCCATATGGCAAACACTACACCTACGACTAATTCACTCGAAAATTACTTTTTACCCTTCACTGCAAATAAGGATTTCAAAAAAGATCCGAGGCTCTTGGATAGAGGGGAAGGTGTATATTATTGGAGCCATAAAGGTGATACGGTAATTGATGCTTCTTCAGGATTATTTTGCGTACCTCTAGGTCATGGAAGAAAAGAAATTGCAGATGCTGTTCATCAGCAATTATTAAAATTAGATTATTCACCAAGTTTTCAGGTTTCACACTTGCCTGCTTTTACTTGCGCTGAAAAAGTTGCAAAACTATTACCTGGTGACTTAAACAATGTTTTTTTCACGATATGTGGATCAACAGCAATAGATTCAGCTATAAAAATTGTTCAAGCATATCAGCATGCAATTGGACAAGCTCATCGAATGAAGTTTGTATCACGTGAAAGAGCTTACCACGGTGTAAATATTGGCGGCACATCTCTTAGTGGCATGATTAAAAACAGAGAAATATTTACTGCTGCAATGCCTGGCGTTATTCATTTAAGACATACCTGGTTAGATGAAAATAAGTTCACAAAAGGTCAACCAGAACATGGTGCACATTTAGCTGATGATCTTCAAAGGTTTGTTGATATGTATGGCCCAGAGTCAATTGCTGCATGCTTTGTCGAGCCTATCGCGGGATCAACGGGAACATTAATTCCACCTAAGGGATACTTAGAAAAGTTAAGAGCGACATGTGATAAGCATGGCATCGTATTAATTTTTGATGAAGTTATTACAGGGTTTGGAAGAACAGGAAAGTCTTTTGGTTCAGTTAAGTATAATGTTCAACCAGATATGATTACTATGGCTAAAGCTATTACGAATGGTTCCCAGCCAATGGGAGCCGTTGGGGTTTCTGATAAAATTTATAACGCAATTGTTGATAATGGCCCTGAACACGGAGTTGAGTTTTTTCATGGCTACACATACTCAGGTCACCCCGCATGTGTTGCAGCTTCATTAGCTACATTAGATATTTATGAAAAAGAAGATATTTTTGCAAGAGCTGAAAAGATGTCACCTTATTTTTTAGATGCTGTTTTTGACGCGTTTAAAGATGTTCCGGCTGTAACAGATGTTCGGGGAGATGGAATGATGGCTGCCATTGATCTTGCAGTTGATAAAACTCCAGGGGTACGTGGATATGATGCTCAAAAGAAAACTTTTGCGAATGGAGTTCATATTAAATTTACTGGCGACAGCGGTATAATTGCACCTGCTTTGATTGCCGAAGAAAAGCACATTGACGAAATGTTACAAAAAATAAAAGAAGTAGTTGTTAAATATTAATAGAAAAGTTTCAAATATGACTAAAATGACAACAGAAGAAGCTTTTATCAAGGTTTTACAGAAGCATGGCATACAACATGCATTTGGGATTATTGGTTCAGCGTTTATGCCTATATCCGATTTATTTCCCAAAGCCGGTATAACTTTTTGGGATGTAGCTCACGAAACTAACGGAGGCATTGTCGCTGATGGATACACTCGTGCTACAGGAAAAATGTCAATGTGCATTGCTCAGAATGGTCCCGGTATCACAAACTTTGTGACGCCAATTAAAACAGCATACTGGAATCATACTCCTTTACTTTTAGTAACGCCTCAAGCTGCCAACAAAACAATTGGTCAAGGCGGATTTCAAGAAGTCGAGCAGATGGCTTTATTTAAAGATATGGTTTGCTATCAAGAAGAGGTGAGAGATCCCTCCAGAATAGCAGAGGTTTTAAATAGAGTAATATCAAAAGCGTTTAGGGGCTCAGCACCTGCTCAAATAAATGTACCCAGAGACATGTGGACACAAGTCATTGATATTGAAATACCAACGATTATAAATTTTGAAAGACCAGCTGGAGGGAATGAAGCAATATTAAAAGCATCAGAGTTACTATCTAATGCTAAATTTCCTGTAATTT
>CABZHU010000036.1 GCA_902525575.1 uncultured Pelagibacteraceae bacterium | reverse complement strand
GTATCTTTATCAAAAAAAGAAAAAATTAATGAACAAGCACTTAAATATATCAATCGTTTATCAGATTTATTTTTTGTATTATCTCGTGTAGAAAATGATAACGGAAAAAAAGATATTCTTTGGAAGCCTGGTAAGAATGTATAAATATGTTTACTCAAATTAAAAAGGTATTATAAAACAGTTATGAAAATTTTAGTTCCCGTAAAACGAGTTATCGATCCATATGTAAATATTAGAGTTAAATCTGACGAAACTGGTGTCGAAACTGAGAACGTAAAAATGTCAATGAATCCCTTCTGCGAAATTGCAGTTGAGGAAGCTATCAGATTGAAGGAAGCTGGGAAAGCTGAAGAAATAATTGCTGTTTCAATTGGAAATCAGTCTTGTCAAGAAACTATAAGGACAGCACTAGCCATGGGTGCAGATAGAGGAATACATGTTTTAACTGAAGAAAAAATTGAGCCTATATCAATCGCAAAAATTTTATCTAAGATTTTTGAACAAGAATCTCCAGGACTAGTTATCTCTGGTAAGCAAGCAATTGATGGTGACAATAACCAGACGGGACAAATGTTAGCAGCACTAACTGATATGCCTCAAGGTACGTTTGCATCAAAAATTGAAATTGACTCAGATAAGGTTAAAGTTACTCGAGAAATTGACGGTGGCTTACAAACAGTAAGCCTAAACATGCCGGCTATTATCACAACCGACTTAAGATTAAATGAGCCTCGATATGCTTCACTTCCAAATATAATGAAAGCAAAGAAAAAACCTATTGATCAAAAATCACCAGAGGATTACGGCATTGATGTCACCCCTAGAGTGAATGTGCTAAAAGTTATAGAGCCTCCAAAGAGAGAAGCGGGCATTAAAGTAGAAAATATTTCTGAATTAGTTGAAAAACTTAAAAACGAGGCAGGTGTTATATGACAACATTATTTTTTATTGAACATGCAAATGGACAAGTAAGTGACCAAAGTTTAAAGGCAATCTCAGCTGCGTCCCAAATAGATGGTGATGTTCACGGGCTAATTGTGGGATCAGATATAGACTCTGTCGTTGCTGAAGCTTCTAAAATAGAGGGACTAAGTAAGCTAATGCATGTAGATGACGATAGCTTTAATAACATACTGGCAGAAAATCTAACCCAATTAATACTAAATGTATCTGGAGATTATGAATACTTTTTAGCTGCGGCCACCACGACTGGAAAAAATGTTATGCCTAGACTTGCAGCAAAATTAGATGTCTCTCAGATCTCTGAAATCATTGCAATTGAAGGACCCGATACTTTCATTAGAACAATTTATGCTGGTAATGCTATCGCTACAGTTCAAACTAGTGATCCAAAAAAGGTTCTAACTGTGAGGCCCACTGCTTTTAAATCAGCGGCTATGGGATCCTCCGGTTGTGAGATAACAAAAATAAATGCTGAAAATATGCCATCGATTTCTGAATTCATAGGAGAAGAGTTAACTAAATCGGATAGACCAGAACTAACCTCTGCGAAAACTATTATTTCTGGTGGACGTGGAATGCAAAATGGCGAAAACTTTGAACTCTTAGACAAAGTAGCTGAAAAACTTGGAGCTGCCGTAGGGGCTTCAAGAGCTGCAGTAGATGCAGGCTTTGTTCCAAATGATTATCAAGTTGGACAAACTGGAAAAGTAGTGGCCCCTGAATTATATATTGCCGTGGGAATATCAGGAGCAATCCAGCATCTTGCTGGTATGAAAGATTCAAAGGTGATAGTTGCAATCAACAAAGATGAAGAAGCTCCAATTTTTGATGTTGCTGATTACGGATTAGTAGCTGACTTGTTTCAGGTGTTGCCAGAATTAGAACAAGCTCTTTAATTAGTTTAACGTTTCTCGAATAAAGTTTACAAAGTAGTCACTGTCCCATTCAGCTGGACCAATTAACTTAGCAATCTCATTGCCATTCTGGTTAATAAAAATAGAGTGAGGTAACCCAGCCGCCCTTGCCTCTCTTGGGATATTGTTCTTATCATCAAAATAAATATCTAATTCTTTAATCTTATATTCTTTAAAAAAATTGATTGAATTTTTTTTTGGTCCTCGATCTAAACTAATTGGGAGGATTTGAAAAAGATCTTTATCAAATTTTTTTTGTAATCTATCTAAAGAAGGCATTTCTTCTTTGCAAGGTTCACACCATGTTGCCCAAAGATTAACTAAAATTAGTTTTCCCTCAAAATTTTTCAGATCCAATTCAGTACTATTTATATCTTGAAATTTACTGGAAAAACCTTGCTTTTCATAAGTGATAAGTTCATTAGCACTTAAGTATGAATTATATAAACTGTTGCAAAACAAGAGAATTATGGCATATACCATCAAAATTAATCCGAACCTAAAGTTTTTAAGCAACATAAATTGGAAAGTATAATCTTA
>CABZHU010000035.1 GCA_902525575.1 uncultured Pelagibacteraceae bacterium | reverse complement strand
ATAGTAGGTGCTTTTTTTTCAGTACTTATTTCGAGAGAGCATGTTTTAATGAAAATTGTTTCTGGTATTTTCTTTTCACTCATCATTATAAACTTAATAGTAAGAAGAATGGAGCTATTTGACCCTTCTACTAACTGGCACTTGTATCACATTGGAATTGCTGTTTGGTTGTATCTGATTACAAGTATCTTAAAGCAGAATGAGACTAAATATGTATAGCTTGATTTTCTACATTAAGAGCCGCTTCTTTGATTGACTCAGTTAATGTTGGATGAGCATGGCATGTTCTGGCTATATCTTCAGCTGAGGCTCCGAATTCCATAGCAACTGTAAGTTCACCTATCATATTACCCGCATCAGCACCAATTATATGAACACCCAATACCTCATCAGATTTATTGTCAGATAAAATTTTTACAAATCCACCTGTATCGTTCATTACTTTTGCTTTTGCATTTGCAGTAAAGGGAAATTTACCGACTTTATAGGTAACGCCTTCAGCTTTTATTTCATCTTCTGTTTTACCCACTGAAGCAACTTCTGGCGCAGTATATATTACTGATGGAATTGCATTATAATTCACTTGTCCTGCCTGCCCATCAATAATCTCCGCAACCGCTGTTCCTTCTTCTGATGCTTTATGGGCTAGCATTGGGCCTAATTTGCAATCACCAACTGCGTAAATATTATCAATCGAAGTTTTAAAATGATTATCAGTAATTATAAATCCTTTATCATCTAGTTTAACTCCCAGTTCTTCAAGATTTAATCCAAAGGTATAGGGTCTTCTGCCTGTGGAAATTAGAACCTTATCACAGTCTATATTCATAGTTTGCCCCTTGTTTTCCACTGAGACAGATAACGAGTCACCTTCTTTATTTACTGATCTTAATGCTGTAGAAAGTTTAAAGTCAAAACCCTGTTTAATGAGAATCTTCTGAAAACTGCTTGATACTTCAGTATCCATTCCTGGAAGGATTCTATCTGCATATTCAATTACTGTTACTTTAGAGCCAAGTCGTGACCAAACTGATCCCATTTCTAGGCCGATATAGCCTGCACCAATGACAACTAAGTGATTGGGAACTTTTTCCAGACTTAATGCTCCGGTAGATGATAAAATATCTTTTTCATCGATCACTACTCCATTAGGACTAGATACCTCAGATCCGGTTGCAATAATTATTTTTGCAGATTTTATTATCTCTGATTTTTCACCTGATAAAATTTCTATTTCATTAATATTCTTCAGTTTTGCAAATCCAGACTTACGATTGATTTTGTTTTTTTTAAACAAGAATTCAACTCCTTTAGTTAGCGACCCAACACTTTCTAATTTTTTTTCCATTATTTTACTCAGGTCAAAGGAAACATTATCAAAATTGATTCCTAACTTTTTTAGATCCGATGCCTGATCATATAAGTGTGAGGAGTGAAGAAGAGATTTCGAGGGAATACAGCCAATATTAAGACATGTTCCACCTAGAGTCTGACCTTTTTCAATACAGCAAACATTGTAACCTAACTGTGCAGCTCTAATTGCACAAACGTATCCTGCAGGTCCACTACCTATAACCGTAATATCAAATTCTTCCATTCTATACCTCTAGTAAGATTCGATTCGGATCTTCTAAACTTTCTTTGACCCTTACCAAAAAAGTAACTGCACCTTTACCGTCCACAATACGATGATCGTAAGACAACGCAAGGTACATCATTGGCCTTATCACGATGTCACCATTTATGGCAACTGGTCTTTCCTCAATCTTGTGCATGCCAAGTATCCCTGATTGAGGAGGGTTTAAAATAGGGGTAGACATAAGAGATCCATAAACGCCACCATTCGAAACTGTAAATGTACCTCCTTGCATGTCATCGATACTTAATTTACCAGTTCGAGCTTTTTGTCCTAAATTAAAAATCTCTTGCTCTATTTCTACAATTGATTTTTGATCAGCATCTCTGATAACGGGCACAACCAAACCTTGATCAGTTCCTACTGCAACACCAATATTGTAAAAATTTTTATATATAACATCATTATTTTCAACTTCTGCGTTAACCTCAGGAATATCTTTGAGAGCTGTGATACAAGCTTTAACGAAGAAAGACATAAATCCTAATTTTATTCCGTATTTTGACTCAAAAGCATCTTTATGTTCATTACGAGTTCTAATCAATTCACCCATATCAACTTCATTAAATGTTGTGAGCATAGCTGCATTATTTTGTGCATCTTTGAGTCGTTTAGCTATAGTTTGTCTTAGTCGAGACATTGGAACTCTCTCTTCTTTACTGTCATGATCCTTACTTATTGGCGGCTT
The DNA here is from genome assembly GCA_902525575.1 of uncultured Pelagibacteraceae bacterium. Lineage (GTDB taxonomy): Bacteria > Pseudomonadota > Alphaproteobacteria > Pelagibacterales > AG-422-B15 > CACNXQ01. The sequence continues at coordinate 201 of CABZHU010000035.1, read as the reverse complement.
CGTTGAAAGTTCTTGAACATTGTTATTTGAAGCTAAAATATCACCCTTTGTAATTCTTCCATCTGAACGAGCAGTAGCTACTTGAGAAATATCAATATTTTTTTCTGCTGCAATTTTTCTTACTGCGGGTGGTAGTTTTGAGACTTTACTCTCAAGAATTTCTTTTGGAGTATTGTCCAATGGTACACTTAGTTCTTGTAG
>CABZHU010000034.1 GCA_902525575.1 uncultured Pelagibacteraceae bacterium | reverse complement strand
TGTCATTTGTCATGGAATTCCATCTTCCAGAATATTAGAGGAAGGAGATATCGTGAACATAGATGTAACTGTTATCGTTGATGGATGGCATGGAGATACTAGTCGGATGTTTCCGGTAGGCAAAATAAATGCAAAAGCACAAAAATTAATTGATTGCACTTTTGAATCAATGCATGAGGGGATTAAAGCAGCGCGCCCAAAATCCCGTCTTGGTGATATTGGTCATGCAATTCAGAGTTATGCTGAAAAACAGAATTACAGCGTCGTGAGAGATTTTTGCGGGCATGGACTCGGTAAAGTCTTTCATGAATTTCCAAACATATTGCACTACGGCAAAGAAAATACAGGCAATCAAATTGACGAAGGCATGTTCTTTACTGTAGAACCCATGATTAATGTTGGCAATTGTGATGTAAGAATGCTGAAGGACGGATGGACAGCCGTAACAAAAGATAAGAGTTTATCTGCTCAATTTGAGCATAGTATCGGTATTACCAAAGACGGATTTGAAATTTTTACTAAATCTCCTGCAGGACTTGATAAACCCTAAATTAAAGATTAAAAAAGTATTTATATGATCCCTCGATATTCAAGAGCTCCCATGACTGATATCTGGAGTTCTAAATCAAGATTTAAAATTTGGCTCGATATTGAACTGTATGCTTGTGAAGCTATGGAAAAATTGGGCACTGTTCCAAAGGGTACAAGTAAAAAAGTTAAGTCAAAAGCAAAAATAAATGAGAAGAGAATTGATACTATTGAAAAGAAAGTCAAACACGACGTGATAGCATTTCTTACATCAATATCAGAATATGCTGGTCCTCCCGCACGTTTTCTTCATCAAGGCTTAACTTCATCAGATATTTTAGATACAGCATTCAATATACAGCTCATGCAGTCATCTAAAATTATTGAGAAAGAAATAGCTCAGCTTCTTAAATCACTCAAAAAAATAGCTCTCAAATATAAAAATACGCCTTGTATAGGAAGAAGCCATGGTATTCATGCAGAACCAACAACCTTTGGTGTAAAAATGGCAAACTTTTATGCAGAGTTTGAGAGAAATCACGCACGTTTTAAAAAGGCGAAAGAAGAAATATCTGTGTGCGCAATTTCAGGTGCTGTAGGCAATTATGCCAACATAGATCCTCGCGTTGAACAGTTTGTTGCAAAAAAATTAGGCATGAAAGCTGAAACTATATCTACTCAAGTTATCCCACGTGACAGACATGCTGTTTATTTTAGTACTCTTGGAATTATTGCCAGCTCAATTGAGCGCCTTGCTACAGAAATCAGACATTTACAAAGAACAGAGGTTCTTGAAGTTGAAGAATTTTTTTCAAAAGGACAAAAAGGTTCTTCAGCCATGCCACATAAAAGAAATCCTGTACTAACTGAAAACTTAACTGGCCTTTCAAGGTTAATTCGTGGGTACACAATACCTGCTTTAGAGAATGTTTCTTTATGGCATGAAAGAGATATCTCGCACTCAAGTGTAGAAAGAATAATGGCTCCTGATGCCAACATCATCATTGATTTTGCACTAGCACGTTTGAATAATGTAATCGCAAACCTTGTTGTTTATCCTAAAAATATGAAAACTAATCTAGATAGACTTAGAAAACTACCCATGTCAGAGGGTCTTATGCTCGCGATGACTCAAAAAGGATTATCTCGAGAGAAAGCCTATAAAATAGTACAGCGTAACGCCATGAAAGTATGGAAATCTAATCTAGATTTTGAAACTGTACTGGACACGGATAATGAATTAAAAAAATATTTAAATAAAAAAGAAATATCTAAAATATTAGACCTTAAACACGCAACAAGAAGAACAGATTATATTTTTAAAAAAGTATTTAAATAATTTATTGCGAATAATAAATAGCTAGTGCAAACATTCCAAATATAAGAATATAACCCCCTACATAATAATTCTGATTTAAACTAGCATCCCGAATTACATTACTATTATTCTTTTTAGGCTTAGGTTTAGAGGTACGCTTCTTTTTTTTCATCACAGGTTTCTTTTTCGTTGTAATTTTTGAGGCTGTTCTCTTTTTAACCACTTTCTTTTTTGAAGACTTTTTTGTGGTAGCATATTTAGTGTACATGTGGAGTGTAATAATTAGATATTATCTTTACCAATGATCTCTTCTTTTGCCTGAAGTAAAAATTGGTCCATACTCTGTCTAAGTTCATCATCAGTTATGGATATTCCTTTTTCATCAAAATCTTTTCTAACTTTTCTGAAAACATCCATATCTCCATCCTCTTCAAGATCAGATTTGATAACCTCTGCAAAATATTCCTCAACTGCTGGTCCCGATAAACGAAGTTTTTCTGCAGCCCAGACACCAAGATACTTATTTCGTCGAGCCAAAATCTTAAATTCTAACTCTTGATCTCGAGCAAATTTACCCTCAAAACCTTTTTTTCGTTCATCTAGTTTTTTCACTGTTTCTTTATACTTTTAATTAGAATTGATTTGAATTACATTTCTATCATAACAAATTTTTACACTACCCGCAATGACATCATCGAAAACTTTATATG
>CABZHU010000033.1 GCA_902525575.1 uncultured Pelagibacteraceae bacterium | reverse complement strand
AGAAACCCCATAGAATTTTAGTTGAAAATAATTTAAGTCACATTGTTCCCTTTCAACATGATGATATCGAACACTGGAGAAATTCTCTGTCTGGAGGATTGCAAGTTCGCTTTAAAGATACAAACATAATTCTTCAAGGTGGTGTTGATGATGTTTGGTTCAACACACAAACTGAAGAAGTTATTATTGCTGACTATAAATCTCAACAAAGCAATTATGGCGTTTCGCAAGAAACTTACTTTAAGTCCGTTTATCATGATGGATATAAGACGCAGTTAGATTTTTATGCTTATTTATTAAAAGGGATGGGTTTTAAGGTTTCCAAGGACGCGTATCTCTATATTTGTAATGCCATTGAAAAAGATGATGGCTTTTTTGGTAAGATGCATTTTGATGAAGTCTTAATACACTATGAAGTAAAGACAGATTATATTGATGACCATGTTCAATTGATGATTGATACGATGAACAGTGATAAACTTCCTGAATCTAATGAGAGTTGTGAAAATTGTGCTTACGCAAAGATGAGAGGGGAGTCAGAAAAATAATTCAAACTTTAAATCAGATATTTCCAACACCTTGTTCAAAATTATTTCTTAGCTCAGATACCTTTATTTCATTTAAATTATTGATTTTAATAATTGCTAGATCAACTACGCCCAGTTTTTCAAAAACTACATTCTTACTTTCAGATAATTGTTTTAATTGATCAAAATTTTCCGGCCTGATTTCTAGTAAGTATCGTGATTGATCCTCGCCAAAATAAAATCTATGTGAAAATTCTTTATCTTCATCAATCGTTATACCAAGATTCCCTGCGATACACATTTCAGCAACTGCGATTAAAATTCCACCTTCACCAACATCATGAGAAGATTCAACCAATTGTTTATTAATCAATTCCAAAACAAAGTGACCATTTTTTAATTCTTCATCTAAGTCAATTTCAGGCGTACCACCATCTTCTTTGTTGTGCACGATGGTCATATATTTTGAATTACCTAGATGATTATTAGATTTACCAACAACACATAAGAAATTTCCTTCATTCTTAAGCGAGAGAGTTTTTACATTTGATAAATCTTTGATTAACCCAACACCTCCTATGGCCGGCGTTGGATATATGCCTTCACCATTAGTCTCGTTGTAGAGTGAGACGTTTCCTGAAACGACAGGATAGTTTAATTTTGAGCAAGCATCGCCCATACCTCGAATACACTCTACAAATTGTCCCATGATTTCAGGTTTTTCAGGGTTACCAAAGTTCATACAATCTGTAATAGCAATTGGAAGAGCGCCTGAAGCTATTATATTTCTCCATGTTTCAACAACTGCGTGCTTGCCACCTTCATAAGGGTTGTGTTTGCAATATACTGGAGAACAGTCAGTGCTCATGGCTAGACCTTTATTGGTTCCGTGAACACGCACTACTGCTGCATCGGATCCAGGTCTTACCACAGTATCTGCCATGACCATATGATCATATTGTTCCCATATCCATTTTCGGCTACTAAGATCGGGATGCATAATCATGGTATTTAAGTCCTTTAAAATATTTTTCTGATCGAAGTCTTCTGATTTATATTCTTTAATTGGAGATGGTTCTTCAACAATGTAATCTCTTTGATATTCAGGAGCATCTTCAACTAATATATTAATAGGGATGCTGGCTTCTTCTTTACCGTTCATCATGAGAATAAGTCTTTTTGTATCTGTTACTTTGCCAATCACTTCAAATTCAAGATCCCACTTTTTAAAAATATCTCTGGCCATTTCTTCTTTTGAGGGATCGAGGACCATAAGCATGCGCTCTTGGCTTTCTGACAACATTAATTCGTATGCTGACATATTTTGTGCACGCATTGGCACTTTTGAAAGATCAATTTCTAAACCCACTTCACCTTTGGATGCCATTTCAATTGAGGAAGATGTTAATCCAGCTGCTCCCATATCTTGAATTGCAATAATTGCTTCTTCTTTCATCAATTCGAGACAAGCTTCCAATAATAACTTCTCAGTGAATGGATCTCCAACCTGTACAGTTGGTTTTTTGTCTTCTGAATCTTCGTCGAATTCAGCGGATGCCATAGTTGCACCGTGAATACCATCACGTCCAGTCTTTGATCCTACATACACAACGGGGTTTCCAATTCCTGCTGCTGCAGAGTAAAAGATTTTGTCTTTCTTTGCGATCCCAACTGTCATGGCATTTACTAAAATATTACCGTTATATGAAGGATGAAAATTGACTTCACCACCAACGGTTGGCACACCAATACAATTGCCATATCCACCTATACCGCTGACAACGCCTGATAATAAATGTTTTGTTTTAGGATGGTTGGGCTCTCCAAATCTTAATGCATTTAAATTAGCTACGGGGCGAGCACCCATTGTGAAGACATCTCGAAGTATTCCGCCAACTCCAGTAGCCGCACCTTGATATGGCTCAAGGAAAGAAGGGTGATTATGGCTTTCCATTTTAAAGACAGCAACATCTCCGTCATCAATATCAATCACTCCAGCATTTTCTCCTGGCCCTTGTACAACGCGTTCACCCGAGGTTGGTA
>CABZHU010000032.1 GCA_902525575.1 uncultured Pelagibacteraceae bacterium | reverse complement strand
ATTGATAATGTATGTTTAACTATCATTGGAAGTGGAGATAGACATTATTATAAAAGTTTAAAAGCTATGGTACCAAAAAATGAAATCAAAAACTTTAAATTCATAAATCACATTAGTAGTCAGATAAAACTTAAAAACAAAATTGACAGTAGTGATATATTTGTAATGCCCTCTATCCAAGATTCTCAGCCAAGAGTAATTTGGGAGGCAATGGCAAGAGGTCTACCAATTATATGCAGTAACGGAGTAAACTCCATTTATAACGACTTTAGAAATAATAAATATATTAAGTTTTTTAAAGCAGGCAGAAGTAATAAATTAGCACAAATCATAATTAATATGTATTTGAATAAAAAATTATTAAAAGATATGTCAAAAGAAAGCATTAAAATTGCAAAAACAAAAACTAATAATGTGTCGGTTGCATTGTTTTATAAAAGAGTCAGAGATTTTTACGGAATAGGAATTGATTAAGTATGAACGTTTTGGGAATTCATTTAGGCCATGATGCATCTGCCGCATTGATCGTTGATGGTGAAGTTAAAGGGGCAGTTCAGGAGGAAAGATTTAAAAGAATAAAAAATTACTCAGGTTTTCCTAATGAAAGTATTCAATTCTTATTAACAAACAATAATCTTGTAAAAAATGATATAGAGAATATTACAGTTGCAGGTAATAAAATAGGTTATGATATTCCAATAGATCTTTTAAAACAGAGGCTGGAACGTAAAAAATCAAAATTTCAAATAGGGTTTTATAGGATAAAAATTTTGTTAAACTTTATTCTTAGAATTCCACAAATAAGGAATTTTATTTACTCAAATAAAGCAAAAGAAATTATTGAAAATAGTTTATTTAAAAAGGGCTTTCAAAAAGCTAAAGTTTTTTTTATAGATCATCATTTATGTCATGCAGCATCTGCATTTTATTCATCTCCTTACGATGAAGCAATAATTGTTACTCAAGATGGTAGAGGCGATCTTAAATCAGGAAGTACATATCATGGACATAATGGAAGACTTGAAAAACTATATGATCAAAGTGCAATTAACTCACTCGGTCAAATTTATGCAATGGTTACAAAGTTTTTAGGTTTTAAACCAAATAGACATGAAGGAAAAATAACTGGATTGGCAGCATATGGTAATAAAGAAAAATATTATTCTGCTTTTTCATTATTAGTAAAAGCGACAAAGCCAAAAATAATAAGAAGTAAACAAGATGGTATAAAAAATTTATTATCAGGCTATAAAAAATTTATTGAGTTAGTAGGGGCATATTCTAACAGGGACGAAAATTTTATATATGAAATAAACTCACTAAAAATAGAAAAATGGTTGAGTCAATTATCATCGCCAAAAGAGAAGGAAGATATCTCGGCAGCTGTACAATTTTGTGTTGAGGAATGGATAGTAGAAAATGTAAAAGATCAAATAAATTCAGCGAAGCATAAATTTAATACGAATAAAATTCCTTTATGTTTAGCTGGTGGATTATTCGCTAATGTAAAAGTCAACCAAAGATTGAAAGAAAATATTCATGAAATAGAAAATGTTTATGTTCAGCCAGCAATGGGAGACAGTGGACTTTCATTGGGTGGTGCTCAATGCCTATTTTATAATCACAATAATTCAAAACATAAATTTCTTGATAATGTTTATTTAGGTCCTGAATTTACATCTGATGAAATAATAGACAGCTTAGAAAAAAATAAATCAAATATTAACTGGGAATATTATGAAAATGTAGAAAAAAAATGTGCCGAGATTATTTCAAATGGACATATTTTAGGAAGATTTAACGGAAAAATGGAGTGGGGTCCTCGTGCATTAGGCAATAGATCAATACTGATACAACCTACTGATAAAAAAATAAATGATACAGTCAATAAGAGATTAAATAGAACAGAATTTATGCCTTTTGCCCCTAGCGTTTTAGACTATAGGGCAGGAGATTATTTTATTAATTATAAACAAAGTGATTTTGCCTCAGAGTTTATGACCATTACTTACGATGTATATCCTCATATGATAAATGAGATTCAAGCTGTTGTTCACGTTGATAATACAGCCAGACCCCAAATTGTACAAAAAAATGTTAACTATTCATTCTATAAAATACTAAAATACTATGAGGAATTAACTGGCATTGGATGTTTAGTTAACACAAGTTTTAATTTACACGAGGAACCTATTGTAAACTCTCCGGAAGATGCAATTAGCGCTCTATTTAGTAATGCTATAGACTACCTAGCGATAGATAAATATATCGTAACAAAGAAATAGATGAAATTTATAAGTATAAACTACTTAAACATACAAACATTACTAATATGTTTATTGCCTCTAGCTATCATTGTGGGACCCTTTTTTGCAGATCTAATAATCGTAACCTCAGGCATTTATATAATATATTATTCGCTGAACAAAAAAGACTTTTATTATTTACTAAATCCAATTTCAATTATGTTTTGGATTTTTTGTACCTATCTCATAATTCGCTCAATATTTTCAATCAACCCTATTTTATCTTTAGAAAGTAGTTTATTTTATTTTCGATTTGGGTTATTTGCTTTAGCGGTCTGGTGTATTTTAAATAATAATAAAAATTTTACTAAATTATTTTTATACTCGCTAGTTATCACTTTTTCTCTAACAGTTTTAGATGGATATCTTCAATTTTTTAGTGGTAAAAATATTTTAGGTTATCCATATCACTATTCAAGACTAACCGGTTTCTTTGGAGATGAAATGGTACTGGGTAGTTATCTGGCAAGGCTTTTCCCTCTTTTGTTTGGCTTAATTATCTTACAATATGAGGGATCAAAAAAATCTTTATTATTTATATTTATACTTCTTATTCTAACTGACGTAATAATTTTTTTATCAGGTGAAAAGACATCTTTTTTCTTATTCATCTTAAGTACAATTATTATTATTTGTTGTGCTAATAAATTTAGGGCACTAAGAATATTTGCATTTATGGTATCAATATTAATTATAATTATATTTACCTTTCAATTTGATAATGTAAAAACAAAAATGTTAGATGATACTTTAGCTGAGACAAATATTTTAGGTGATAGACCAATGGTCTTCACCGCTGGTCATGAACAAATATTTACAACAGCAATAAAGATGTTTCTTGATAAACCACTTTTTGGACACGGACCTAAACTTTACAGAGAAATATGTAGTAAGCCTGAATATGTAGTTTTCTTAGATGACTCTAAAACATCTACCGCATGTACAACTCATCCACATAATTCATATCTTCAATTATTATCCGAAACTGGTATAATAGGATTAATTCCAATTTTATCTTTATTTGTCTTTTTAGTATATAAATTTGCCCAGCAATTATCTCGAATAATTTTTTTAAATGAGGTAAGACTGTTAAGTGATTATCAGGTTTGCTTGCTGGCAACACTTTTAATTTCAATCTGGCCTTTAGCACCTTCGATGAATTTTTTTAATAATTGGATATCGATTATTTATTTTTTACCGATAGGTTTTATTTTACATTCGTTTTATGGAAACAAAGAGTGATCAGAAAAAAAATAAATAATATTTTTTTAAAAAAAAGAATTAATCATCTTGATAAGAAAATAGAATTTTACAGAAAAGATATTGACGTAAATTTTATAGAAAGTTACCAATTAAAGACGTTTAATAAGCTGTGGCATAATAGTATTTCAAAAATTCCATTCTATAATCATTGGAAACAAAAATTTAATTTACCAATTGAAATAGACCATATTTCAAGACTGAATGATTTTCCAAAAATTAATAAAAGTGTTATTCAGAATTATCAAGATTTAATCTTTGAAAACGCCGATAACACTAAGTCAGTATCTACTGGAGGATCAACCGGGGCTCCTACTAAATTTCCATCATCAAGTGAAAATATTCACGATTTTTATTCAAATACCTATTTAGGAAGATCATGGTGGGGAATAAAACCTTTCTCCCGCACTATTCTTTTATGGGGACATT
>CABZHU010000031.1 GCA_902525575.1 uncultured Pelagibacteraceae bacterium | reverse complement strand
TGGAAAAGAGTACAGCCTTTATGGTGAGAGCAAAACCAAAGATATAGCTGAAAAATATGATTATGAAATTTTAGCCAATTTACCGCATGATCCACTGCTCATGGAACAGAGTGACATAGGCCATCCTTTAACCGATTTGGTGCCAGACCACAAAGTAAGTAAAATTTTTAATGAGTTAGCAGAGTCTCTAATAAAAAGACTAAAATTAGAAAAACTATCCAGTACTAGTTAAGGTCAAATTTCTTTTGAAGCTCGCTCCATTCTCTTTTAGATAAACCTTCTTCTTCAAATGAAACTTTTTCTCCCTTAAGAAGTTTTTTCATCAAATGAATTTCTTTTGCCGATAACTCCGTACCTCCCATGCGATAATCTTCAAATGCTTCATAAGTTAAAGGAACCCATTTTTTCACCAGATCAAGCATTACATCTGCATAAACTCTGATCTCGAATTGAGCATGATCGTCAGCTCTTAAGGCTAGAAAATGAAGTAGATTATTGAGATCAATTTTCCAGTACCATTGCGTATAGGTATTTAATGTAAGATTCATTCTAGCAAGTTCGCGCGCAATACCTGACTTTCCCTCATCTAAAACTCCCCCTGAGGAATTTTCATTTAAAAGTGTCTCATAATTTGCGTACGTTTGCTCTGCATCATTTTTTAATATTTGAATAACATTTGATGCTTCGTCATCAGTTAGTGCGTCCCCCCGACCTTGGTTGTTAATCTGAGATTGGGCCGCTAAATTTTCTGCAGAGGGTATATAGAACTCTTTATCAAGTATTGAATACCTAGCTGAATATTCATTTACATTTGCAGTCCTATGCCTAATCCACTGACGAGCAATAAAGATTGGCAACTTAATATGAAACTTAATCTCACACATTTCAAAAGGCGTTGAGTGGCGATGTCTCATCAAGTATTTAATTAGACCTTTATCATTTGAAATTTTCTTTGTCCCTTTGCCATAAGAGACCCTAGCAGATTGAACAACAGAACTGTCATCACCCATATAGTCAATAACGCGAACGAAGCCATGATCAAGAACTTCAATGGGTTGGTACAAAACAGCCTCCAGCTCTGGAGCAGTAACTCTCGCTGTCTCAGTTTTTTCAGAGCGTAAAGCTTCTATCTCTTCAAGTTGTTCTTTATTTACAGGCATTTTTGTGAATCAAATAATAATGACATACTATAATAAGAATAGCCTCTTTAAAAAGACTCAATATCAAACTATATTCATATTGCTGGGGATATCCTAGCTATAGAGATAAACGGCTTACATAATACCCATTACGGACCCGGGGGCGGTACCCGGCACCTCCACCATTTTTTAGGGGGTGATATAGGATCGACGAATGTTTAAAGGTAAGTTTTTCTCTCGGCATTGTACCGCCGTTATCGGGCTAATTTTTAAATGCTAACAATAAATTAGCGCTCGCTGCTTAATATAATTAGGCAAGCGCGGTTCGGGAGGCACCGGGCAACAGAAGTCTCCCACTTCATTCATAAAAAGCTAATTTGGAATACTCGTTGGCAAAGCTGTATGAAGCATTGTTGCAACTAACCTTTCGTTCTGATCAAATAACTTTCCCTCAATAGTCGTAACTGTCTTGCCATATTTTATAATTTGAGTTTGCATAGTAGCCTTGCCGAGTGGCATCGGCCTATGAAATAAAACATGATGATCTGTTGTAAGTGGAAGTTTTTCTTCCTTAAAAGCAATATATGCTGTCATTGAAGTAGCTTCGTCTAAGGCTGCATCAATCATTCCACCTTGAACTAAATTGAGTGGACTTGCCGTCTCGGGTGGAAAAATTATTTCAAAAAAGAAAATCCCATCCTCTTCTTTTATAAGTTCAAAATTTAAAAATTTTCCTGACGGACTTTCTTGTCGTTTTTTAAACATAAAATTAAACCTTAATTTACTTATTCACTTTTAAAATGTCTAAAAATTACTAGTTTTAAAAGTTATGGACTCTGATAATCCAAATTTATGATTCCTTACTACCTAGCTGCACTCTCACTTATTTTCTTGTTATTACTGGCATTTCATTTCGGATTTGCAGTAGTATAATAGAATTATCATTGAAAAAGCTTAATCGCTTACCATATGTAATATATTAGGGTACTATAGTACATTCATCATGAGTCAAAAAACAAGACAAGAAGAAGACAGTTTGGGTAGAATTAAAGTCGCCAACACTAATTTATGGGGAGCACAAACTCAAAGATCATTAAAGAATTTTAGAATTGGCAATGATATTATGCCAATTGAGATAATTCATGCCTTGGCAGTTATTAAGATGTCGTGTGCAAAAGCCAACCAAAAACAAAAGCTTCTAAGTCCTAAAATAGCTAACGCGATTATTGATGCTGCAAAACAAGTTTCATCAGGAAAATATAAGGAACATTTCCCCCTTTCTGTTTGGCAGACTGGATCCGGAACACAAACAAATATGAATGTAAACGAGGTTATTGCCAACATAGCAAACAGGAAAATATCAAAAAAACTTGGAACAAATTCGCCTGTTCATCCAAATGATCACGTTAATAAAAGCCAGTCAACTAACGACAGCTTCCCATCGGCTATAAATATCGCAGCTAAATTAAAAATTATAAATGAACTTCTCCCAGCATTAAAAAGCATGGAGAAAGTATTAAAATCCCAATCTCAGAAATGGAAAAGTATTATAAAGATCGGAAGAACTCACCTGCAGGATGCAACTCCGCTTTCGTTAGGACAAGAATTTTCTGGATATCAAGCGCAAATCAATTCAAATATTCGAAGAGTTGAAGTAGCTTTGTCAAACTTAAGTTACCTTGCACAAGGTGGAACCGCTGTAGGTACAGGATTAAATACGAAACGTGGTTTTGACCAAATTGTGGTTTCAGAAATAAGTAAAATAACTAAGTCAAAATTCAAACCTGCTAAGAATAAATTTCAAGCACTTGCGTCTCATGACTCAATTGTAGAGCTATCAGGCGTACTTAATGTAATTGCCACTGATTTATTTAAAATTGGAAATGACATAAGACTTTTAGCTTCAGGTCCTCGCTCAGGTTTGGGTGAGCTCAGCCTACCTGAGAATGAACCTGGATCATCAATCATGCCAGGTAAAGTTAATCCTACTCAAAGTGAAGCCTTAACAATGGTGTGTTTACAAGTGATGGGTTTCCATAATGTTATCTCAATGGCAGGTTCACAAGGTCACTTTGAACTTAATGCATTCAAACCACTCATAGGCTTAAATATCATTAATTCAATTAATTTACTTGCTTCAGCGATAACTAATTTTAATGATAAATGCCTTAAAGGGATCAAGCCTAATGTCAAAAATATTAAGCAAGGCGTTGAAAATTCACTAATGCTTGTTACGGCTCTTGCCCCAGAGATTGGCTATACGAAGGCAGCTGAGTTGGCTAAACTTGCCCACAAGAAAAATATATCACTTGTAGAGGCAAATAAAATTTTAAAATATCTAGAAAATAAGAAAATTAAATCACTTCTAAGTCCCAGTAAGATGATCACTTCATCTTGATTATTCTAAATGCAAAACTCTAAAAAGCGAACAGTCAATCTAGATGGTCATATTACCAGTGTATTTTTAGAAAAAGAATTTTGGGATGAAATTGTTACTCTAAGCAAACAAAACAATACTACGCCTGATCGACTAATTTCTGACATTGATCAAAAAAAAACAACTTCAAATTTATCAAGCGCTATTAGACTATATGTCTTGAATCACTTAAAAAATCGATCATGAGTAATGCCCAATACCTAGACAGCTTAAATGAGTTACAACATGAGTCTGTTTGCAGCACAGAAGGTCCAAACCTAATTATTGCAGGAGCAGGGACAGGAAAAACAAGAGTTTTGACAGCGCGCGTGGCACATATTGTAGAGACTAACCTTGCTTTTCCATCTCAAGTACTTTGCGTGACATTTACCAATAAAGCTGCTCGTGAGATGGCTGATCGGGTTCAGCAACTTGTAAATCAAAGCATGGATAGGATTCCATGGATCGGAACATTTCATTCAATAGGGGCAAAAATTATTAGAAATCATGCCGAAGTATTGGGTCTTAAGTCAAGTTTTACAATATTAGATAAAGACGATCAGCTTTCACTTATAAAGCAAATTATTAAAGCTGAGAACCTGGATCAATCTCAGTTCTCACCCAAACTTATTCAATCAAAAATTGACCAATGGAAAAATAAAGCACTGAACCCTGATGATATTAAAGCTGAAAGTCTTGATAACCTCATTGATGAAAAAAGTTTAACAATTTACAAAATCTATCAGCAACGATTATTTGAAATTAATTGCTTAGATTTTGGAGATTTACTACTGCAATGTATAAATTTATTTAAGAGAGATGATATTTTAAAAAGATATGCATCAAATTTTAAATATATACATGTTGATGAATATCAAGATACGAATGCAGCACAATATATATGGCTGAAACTTCTTGCCTCTGTACATCTTAATATATGCTGCGTCGGTGATGATGATCAATCTATTT
>CABZHU010000030.1 GCA_902525575.1 uncultured Pelagibacteraceae bacterium | reverse complement strand
CATTTATAATCAAATCATCAGTATCTCTATTGCCTTGAGTTGTAATTTGTATACTTTTAACTTTATCGGATTGGCAATAAGGAAAATTAATGTTCATGAAAACATTACTGTCCCATCCCAGATTAGTTATATCAGTAAGTATATCTTTCAAAAAATGTTTTGAAGAGTCCCATGAGATTACATTTTTCTTACCTGCTTCGTAATTTTGACTGATTGCAATAGATGGTATCCTTCTTATCAAGCCCTCCATAGCTGCAGCAATAGTCCCAGAATAGGTTACATCCTCTCCAACGTTACAACCACTATTAATCCCTGAAAGAATTAAATCTGGTCTCTTATCTTTTAGAATATGGCTGATGCCGATGGCTATACAATCGCTGGGCGTACCATCTATAGAGTAAACTTTTTGACTTTGTTCTTTTAAATTTAAAGCGTTTTGAAAAGATAGAGCGTGTGAGGCACCACTCTTTTCATGTTGAGGTGCAACCACCCATACATCGTCTGAAAACTCTTTTGCAATAGAGGTTAATATTTTTATACCTTCTGCAGAATAACCATCATCATTGGTTATAAGTATTCTTGCATTTTCAAGTTTTACTGAAGGCATATGATTATATTTAGTTTGAAATTTTTGTTATTCCACTCATGTAGGGAATTAATACTTCTGGTACATCAATAGAACCATCTTCGTTTTGATAATTTTCCATAACTGCGATTAAAGTTCTACCTACTGCCAAACCTGACCCATTAAGTGTGTGTAGATATTTAATTGTATCATTTTCTTTGTACCTCGAATTCATTCTTCTTGCTTGAAAATCACCACAATTAGAGCAACTAGAAATTTCTCTATATGCGTTTTGCCCTGGAAGCCAAACCTCAATATCATATGTTTTCTGGGCTGAAAAACCCATGTCTTGCGTAGATAAAATTACAACTCGATAGTGTAAACCTAATCTTTTTAACACCTCCTCAGCACAACTCAGCATTCTTTCATGTTCATCAGCTGAATTTTCTTCAGAGGCTAAACTTACCAATTCAACTTTGTAGAACTGATGTTGGCGCATTATTCCTCGAGTATCTTTCCCCGCAGCTCCTGCTTCCGATCTGAAACAAGGAGTATGAGAAACATATCGTTTAGGTAGTTCAGCTGCATCCACTACACTTTCCCTTGTCATATTCGTTAATGGAACTTCAGCTGTTGGTATTAACCAATAATCATCTGTAGTTTTGAATAAGTCATCCTTAAACTTTGGAAGTTGACCTGTCCCAAACGCTGCCTGATCTCTTACTAGAATGGGTACATTAATTTCTTCATACCCGAATTCATTAGTGTGTAAATCAAGCATGAAATTTGCAATAGCCCTCTCAAGTCTTGCTAGCTCACCTTTTTGGATGACAAATCTTGCTCCAGATATTTTTGCGGCTTGATCAAAACTCATTTGATTAAGATCCTCACCTAAATCAAAATGCTCTTTTGGAGAAAATGAAAATTCTTTCTTTTTGCCTTCGATCTTTATTTCTTTATTAACATTTTCGTCTCCAACAGGGACTGAAGCGTCTGGCATATTTGGCAATGACACAAGTAAAGAATTTAATTCTTCTTTTGCGATACGTTGGTTATTTTCAATCTCCTGCATTTTATTTTTTATTGAACTTACTTCACTTTTAAGCAATTCGGATTCGTCTTTCTTACCATTTGAGGCATATTCTCCTATCAATTTAGATTTAGCATTTCTTTCCTCCTGAAGTGCCTGTAATTCACCTATTAAATCTCGATTTTTCTTATCAAGCTCTATTATTAATGAAGAAGACGGCTCATGCTTTCTACTTACTAAAGCCTCATCAAGCTTCTTTCCATCATCTCTAATTTTCTTAATGTCTAACATTTAATAACTTTATTTATTCTCTCTTTTTCGCTCTATAAATCGTACTGCATATATTGAAATTTCATACAATATTAATATAGGAACACCAAGACCTATTTGTGAAATGGGATCAGGAGGTGTGAGTATCGCTGCAACAGCAAAAACGCCAACAATTACATATTTTCTATTTCTTTTTAGTCCATTAGAGCTGACAAATCCAACTCTTGCTAATAATGTAAGTAAGACAGGCAATTGAAAACTTAAACCAAAAGCAAAAATTAGTCTCATAATTAAACTAAGATATTCATTTACTTTAGCTTCTAGTTGAATTGGCAATGTTCCTTGTCCTCCAATTGACTCAAATGATAAAAAAAACTTTATAGCGAGAGGCATAATAAAGAAATATACAAGTGAAGCCCCTAAAATGAATAGAATTGGAGTAGCTGCCAAGTAAGGAATAACCACAGTTTTCTCATTTTTGTAAAGACCTGGTGCAACAAATATCCATATTTGAATTAGTATAAAAGGCAACGCAATAAATAGCGATGCAAATAAGGCGACTTTTAAATATGTGAAAAATGTTTCATGTAATGCTGTGAAAATAAGTCTTCTTCCTGCTTCCCCTGCAACTGCATCTGCGTACGGCTGAACTAAGAAGTTGTATATAGAGTCTGCATATATGTACGCAATCACAAACAAGATTGAAATCAAAATGATTGATTTAATTAAGCGGCTTCTTAACTCAATTAAATGCTGAATTAAAGGTTGCTTGGTGTCGTTGAGTGTCTTTTTTTGATCACTCATCTTCAGTCTTTTTATCTTCTGATTTCATGATCGTTTCATTTATTGAGTCACGCATTTCATCAGTAAAATTTTTAGGACTTGCATTCTCAACTGATGATTTAATATCATCAACGCCAGCTTCTGAGGCAATTTGATTAACACTTGATTTAAACTCTCTAGAAAAGTTTCTAATTTTACCCCACCACCTTCCTAGGCCTCTCAGCACAGCTGGCAAATCTTTAGGGCCAACAAAAATTATTATTAATGCTGCGATGACAAGATACTCTACTCCACCAATTCCAGGTAACATCAGATAATACTATTGTTGTTACTCTTTAGTAGAGTTATCTTCTGATTTGTTGATTGACTTTTGCTCATCGTCATCATTAATGCCCTTTTTAAAACTCTTTACTCCTTTAGCAACATCTCCCATTAATTCAGAAATTTTGCCACGTCCAAAAAGTATTACTAGAAGTGCAACAACAATTAAAATTTGCCAAAAACTAATTCCCATTCGGTCCTCTTAAAATATTAACTTGTAGAACTATTATATATAAAAAACTTATATTTAAAGAATATAATTAAGTATTGGCTTTAATACTACTGAATTTTACTGATTTTTCTCTAGATATATGGGTAATATCTTTTGCAGAGCCGCTCTGTATAACTGTTCCGTCTTCAATAACAATGACCTTATCTGACATCGAAAGCGCATCATCAAAATCATGTGAGACGATAATTGCCGTTATATTGTTGTCTTTTAAAATTTTTCTTGTTTCAACACGCAGCTGATTTGTAAGTGATTGATCTAGAGTTCCAAATGGCTCATCCATCAAAAGTATTTTAGGATTTGGAGCCATTGCTCTTGCAATTGCAACTCGTTGCTGCTCCCCACTGGAGATTTCGTTTGGATAATTATAAGCATATCGGTCAACTCTAAATAGCTTAAGAAGTCTCATGGCGGTGGAATGTCTTTTAGTTTTACTGCCGCTCACTCCAAACATTACGTTGTTTATTATTGTCAAATGAGGAAACAAAGCTCTTTCCTGAACAACTAATCCAACATCTCTATTTTCAGTCAATACAGTATGAAAATGATCTGAGATAATTTGATCTTTCATCAGAATACTACCGCTAGTTTCTTTCTCCAAGCCAGCAATTATTCTCAATAATGTAGTTTTACCACAGCCTGAAGGACCAAGAATTGATAATATTTCTCCCTCTTCAAGCTCTATATTTACGTCATTAAGGACATTCTTTCCTTTGACGTAATAGTGATTTAAATCTTTAATTTCTAATGCTGTCATTTAATCCCTACTAGCTGGTCTAGATGTTCTGATCATTCTGGTCAATATAATAATAGGTATCAAACCCACCATAACTATTGCTATTGAGGGAGCTGCGGCATCATACATTCTTTCTTCTGCAGCATAAATGTAAGTATAAACTGCAAGAGTATCGAAATTAAAAGGCCTCAAGATTAATGTTGCTGGAAGCTCCTTAATAACCTCTGAAACAACTAAAAGCATGCTGGTTAAAAAACTAGTCTTAAGTAAAGGAAGATGAACTTGAGCTAATAAGGCCCATCCTGATGTCTTTAGAGTTCGAGCTACATCATCAACTCTTGAGTTAATTCTTTGATATCCTGCCTCAATTGTTGAGCTTGATAGTGCATAAGATTTAATTACATAAGCCAGTACCAAGCCCATTATACTTCCAGTTAAAATAAAATTAGAAAACTCTGATACAAAACTTTGATCAAGATAAGTTAACATTTGCATTACACCTATGGCGAGAATTAGACCAGGAACTGCATATCCAACAGTTAGAAAAGAGCTCATTACCTTTAAATAATTGTTGCTTTTGTATCTAATAGAAAAATTAATAATCACTGCAAGCACAGAACATAAAAAAGCAGCTATCAAAGCAAGGTAAAAGGTGTTCCAAGCAGTTGTAATAAATTTTTCATTAAAAAAATCTAATTTATAGTTTATAGCCCAATATAGAAGTTCCATTACAGGAAGTAAGAAACCTATAAAAATTGGAGTAAAGCAAATTAAGAAAGCAAGAGTATTGGGGATTCCTTTTAGTTTTGTGAGGTAAAGTGGCTTATATAACGACATTGCATTTGAATAGCTGGCATTTCTTCTAGAATATCTCTCGATTAAGATTAGTGTGACCGCAAATATTAAAAGCAATGATGCTAATTGTTTCGCAGTTTCAATATCATACATTCCATACCAAGTTCTAAATACACCAGTTGTAAAAGTTGATATTGCAAA
>CABZHU010000029.1 GCA_902525575.1 uncultured Pelagibacteraceae bacterium | reverse complement strand
CTATCTTTATGGGGACTCTTCAAAAGCAATTAAATTACTAAATTGGAAGCCAAAGATTGATATTGATCAATTAATAAAGATTATGTGCAGGTATGAAATTTCAAAAATCAAAAAAAAATCTGACTAATTCTAATAATTACTTATTTAAATTATAGGTTGTTTTTTTTAGATAATTTGTCAATTCTTGTCGGTCTTTAATATGTGAGATTTCTTCAAAAATTATTCTTTTTCCAGTATAGATAACAATTTCTTTACCTATCTTTTTTTTAGTTTCATGAATATAAGTCGAATATTTCAAAGTTTGATTCTTAATTTTTGAAGCAAATAGATGAAATAATAAACCATTTTTACCTTCAAAGTAAATTGGAAGCACATCAGATTTAGTTTGCAAAATTAGTTTAGATGGAAAATTTTTCCAGTCATCATCGTGAGCTTCAGCTTTTAAATTTTTAGCCGTAGAAACACTACCAGATGGAAAAATAATTAAGGACCCCTTATTTTGAAGATGTAATTTTGCTTTTTTGGCTGTTTCAATATTATTTAGCTTTGTATCTTTGCTGTTTTTGCTAAAATCAACAGGTAATATAAATCTTTCCAATTCAGGCAACAATTTCAATGTTTCATGAGTCATTATTTTAAAATCTTTTCTTTTTTCAGATATTAAAGAACATAAAATCAATCCATCAATTATTCCAAAAGGATGATTCGCAATTACAACAAGTGAGCCACTATCAGGAACATCTAATTCAATATTTGACTTATTTTTTATTTTGATTTTCATTAACTTTAATATGTCACTCCAAAAATTGACTGGATCTTTTGATTGAAGAGAATAATTTTTATATAGATTTTCTAATTTTTTCTTGCCCGTTATTCTTTCAATAGATTTTATTAAGAACCTTTGTGCTAGGTTATGTTCAGTTTTCGAGGCGTAAGAAAAATCAATTTTATTCATATAGTTAATATTCTACTGGAATGGGATCTAGACTTCTCCAAAAATACCACGTAGCTACAGATCGGTATGGTTTCCATTTTTCAGACATTTTTATAGCAATATCTTTATTTACTGGATATTTCAAGTTGTAGCAGTTGCATATACCTTTTATAACTCCTATATCGTCTACTGGAAATATATCTGGCCGACAAAGGTTAAATATGAGGAACATTTCAGCGGTCCATCGTCCTATGCCTTTAATTTGCACTAGCTCGTTAATAATTTCTTCATCTGATAACTTTATCCAGTTTTTAGGGATTATTTTTTTATGTAAGAATGCATCAGATAGTGACTTTAAATAGTTAACTTTTTGTCTAGATAATCCACATGATTTCATACTCATGAAATGCATGTTAGATGTATTTGCTGGAGTAACTTTTTTTATTTTATTTTCAAATTTATCCCAAACAGCTTGGGCTGCTTTTACTGATATTTGTTGGCCAACAATAGATCTAGCTAAGGTATAAAATGGATCAGATTTAGAAAAAAGAAAATCTTTAGGATAGTTTTTAATTATATTACCTAACTTTTTATCTTTCTTAATTAAATACTTTTTTGCTTTTTCCCAGAAAATAGGTTTTTTCATAATCAATTTAAAAATTTGATGTTGACATATATAGAGTAAATTGTTTTTATTGCCATTCTTAATTAATGAACGGAGTAAAAATTATGGCTGATGTGGCAAGTCTTTTAGCGGAATTCCAAAAAGGTATTGAAGGTAAGGATACTGGTTTGGGTGCAACTGTTAAGTTTGATTTTGAGGGAGCTGGATGCATTTTTCTTGATGGTAAATCAAATCCAAATACTGTTTCAGATCAAGACCAAGATGCGGACTGCACTCTTTCAATGTCAATGGAAACATTTGAGCAAATGAGATCAGGTGAAGTTGATGGAACATCTGCTTTTATGCAGGGAAAATTGAAAGTATCTGGAGATATGTCTATTGCAATGAAATTACAATCAGTAATGGATGCTCTAGGTTAATATATTAGAGAATTTTAATTTAAAACCCAGTTAAATTTAACTGGGTTTTTTTTTATTCATTTCGCTTTTAACTTTTTTAAATAGTTTATTATTGGTTGCTGCAATAATCCTTCCCCCATGAAATATACCATTACCCTCCCAGGTTTTTATTATTCCTCCTGCATTTATAATTATGGGTTCTAGCGCTCTGATATCCCATGGCTTAAGTCCACTTTCTATTACTAAATCAATGTGGCCATCCGCCAATAGACAATAACTATAGCAATCTCCACCAAGTCTTACAGTTTTTACTTCATTCGCTATTTTTTCAAAAATTTTTTGATCTTTTTTATTTGCAAATACATAGGGAGAGGTTGTATTTAAAATGCTATCTTTAATTTTTTCCGTATTTCTTACTTTAAGCTTTGTTTTTTCACCATTCTTAATCTTGTAAGATATTTTTGAATATCCTACGTAACGCTCATCAAGTGCAGGTATATCTGCTATTCCTAGAACTACTTTATTTTTTTGTGATAATGAAATTAGAGTTCCCCATATAGGAAATCCCTGAATGAATGATTTTGTTCCATCAATTGGATCTATGCACCATTGATAGTCACTTATATTTTCGATGCTTGCCTCTTCACCTAAAATTGAATGTTTGGGAAAATATTTTTTAATAGCTTCATTAATTTTTCTTTGAACTTTGATATCTGCAATAGTAACTGGATCAAAGTTTACTTTATCTTTTGATTTAATTTTTAACTTCTTCTTAAAATACTTTAACGAAATCTTTCTAACGTCATCAGCTATATAGTTTCCAACTTTAGCAAAATTACGAATACTTTCTTTCATATATGTGTTAAATAATACTATTGATTTGAAATTTTTGAACTCATATCATAGTTATAATGATCAGAAAAATTAATATTTTAATTATAGTTGTACTTGCGCAATTTAATGTGATTGCAGATCCAATTTTTTCTATCGAAACTATTGGAGAAAGGGCGCCAATTACTGAGCCTTTGTTAGAATTCAACCCCGAATTAGACTCTTATCCTGATCCATTTTCATCTGATCAGATAATTCTTACTATTGACGCAGAAAACTATTTTTCATTTAAAGAAAGTCTCTTGACCCCTGGTCAAATTAAAATGTTTGAGACATACCCTAAGACATTCAAGATGAATATTTATCCATCACGACGAAGTTGTGCGGTTCCTCCTGAAGTTTTGGATCTCACAAATAAAAATGCATTATTAATTGATGATGGAGAAGGAGTTGAAGGAGTAGTTGGAAGTATACCTTTTCCAAATCCATCTGAAGCTCTTCATCATGTTTGGAATCATATTTTAAGATATAGAGGTGTTGAAATATATGGTGCATCTCCATTCTATATAATTAATCCAGATGGAACTCAAACTTATGGCGCTGGTGAGGCTATTGCTAAAAATTTTTGGAATCCATATGTCAGAAATGAAGAGGCAGGGTTACAAGGAATGTTGATGACAAAAGTTACACATCCACCACGGCTAGCAGATGCATCTACTTTAGTAATTGAATCGCTTAATGCTTTTGAGACTCCTCGTAAAGCATGGGTTTATAATCCAGGAACAAGAAGAGTGCGTAGAGCTCCAGATATTAGTTATGATTATTTGCCAAGCGCTGCTCAGGGATTGACAACTGTTGATCAGGTCGACGGTTTTAACGGAGCTAAAGATAGATATTATTGGTCAGATCTTGGTGAACAATTGAGATTAATGCCTTACAATGCATACAAGTTTCATGAAACTAATATTGAAGAAATTTTAAATCCTTATCATGTCAATCAGGAACTCTTAAGATACGAGCTAGTAAAAGTTAATGTTGTCGAAGCAAAACTTAGAGAGGATAAACGTCACATAATTCCAAAAAGAATAATGTACTTTGATACTGATAGTCATAATATGTTATCTGAAGAAACATTTGATGATATGGGCATTATAATGGCGTACCGAGAGTTCCCAATTATTAATTTCTATGACCAGCCCATGTGCCTATCTATACATTCTGCAACTTATGACTTTGCAACTAGGCGCTATCAATTACAAAGTGTTAGATCTACCGATATACCTAAGGTACAATGGAAATTAAATGAGCCTCATGACGAAAGAATGTTTACCCCTGAAGGTTTAAAAAGATTTGCCCGATAGGTATAGATAGCCAATAAATAATGATATATATAGTTTTATTATCAAAGGGCACGTAGCTCAGTGGTAGAGCATCACGTTGACATCGTGGGGGTTGTTGGTTCGATCCCAACCGTGCCCACCAAATAAATAATATGTTGTTTTTTTCGACTTTTTATATAAAAGATCGCAATAGATATGAAAAAGCCAAACAAAATTAGAGAAGCAAGATTAAATAAAAAACGTTCTAAAAAGAATAATACTCGTAAAGAGAAAGTTAGACTTAAAAGAATTGAAGAGGCTAACGCACCTCAGGTTGAGCAGCAATCATGAAAGTAAGAAGTTCACTAAAAAATCTCAAAACCAGAGATCGAAACAATAAGCTTATAAAACGTAAGGGTCGTCTTTATGTGATTAATAAGAAAAATCCAAGAATGAAAGCTCGCCAAGGTTAATTAACTTTTGGTTAAATACTCAAGTAATCAAATTTTAATAATTGCTGATCACGCTTCTAACTACATACCTAAAGAAAATTATAAACTCGGCCTAACAAGTTTTTTTTTAAATCAGCATATTGCCTTCGATATTGGAGTAAAAGAACTGAGCTTAGATTTATCTAATAGATTAAAATGTGAAGTCATTCAAGGCAAATATTCAAGACTGCTCATTGATTTAAATAGGGATTTAAATGATCCAACTGTTATTCCAGAAATAGTAGATAGAAAAATAATTCCTGGGAATATAGGGCTTAGTAAAAGTGAATTAAGATTAAGGGTTAAAAAAATTTATAATAAATATCATCACGAAATTAATCGAACTATAAAAAATAAAAAAGTTAAAGTTATTTTATCTTTA
>CABZHU010000028.1 GCA_902525575.1 uncultured Pelagibacteraceae bacterium | reverse complement strand
GCGAGCCCAAAAGTGAGGACGAACTTATTCGACCTGCTAAAGAAGGAACTATGAGAGCACTGAAAGCTGCCAAAAAAGCTGGCATAAAAAAGATTGTTCTTACTTCTTCAATTGTCGCCATAGCCTATGGTCATGATAAAGCAATTTGTAGCGGTGATGACTGGACGAACACTCAAAAAGATGTTGGTGCTTACACTAAAAGCAAAACGCTTGCAGAAAAGGATGCATGGAATTTTATAAATGCTGATGAGAATAAAGAATTGAGAATGACGACTATCCATCCCGGTTTTGTAATGGGTCCCTTATTGAGTGATGATACTCAGGGAGCCTCTGCAGATTTCATGGCAAAAATGATACTGGGCAAGTTTCCAGCACTGCCAGATGTTTATATGCATATATCTGATGTTAGAGACACTGCAAAATTACATATACAGGCCCTTAAATCTGATGAAAGTGATGGCAAAAGAATACTGACTACTTCATCAAAAGATTATCACATAACAAAAATTGCAAAAATTGCAAAAGACACTGGATTTTCAAAAATATCTACTAAAATTTTTCCAACTTTAATATTTAGAGTCCTTGCTTTATTTAATAGAGAAATGAAGGGGATATTAAAAAATATTAAAAGAGGTAGCTACAGCACCGATACCTCACCAACAGTTTCTATATTTAATTGGGAACCTACTCCCATTGAGAAAACAGTAAGTGATATGGCATTATCTATGGGTGAAATTCTTAAACGAAAGAGGTCAAACTAATGGAAAAAGTACTCGTTACAGGAACTACAGGCTATATTGGACTTCATTGCGTCGCTCAGTTACTTGAGGCTGGTTATCATGTAAGAGGCTCAATGAGGTCTAAAGAAAGAGAACCAGAAGTTAGAAATGCCCTAGCTAAAGTTGTTAATGCTGAAAATAGATTTGAAACATGTGAACTCGACTTGATGAGTGATGCTGGCTGGGATGATGCTGCGGATGGATGTGATTATGTTTTGCATATAGCTTCACCACTTACTGAAAAAGCTCCTGATCATGAAGATGACATCATAATTCCTGCCAGAGACGGGCTACTTCGTGCTGTAAAGAGTGCTGTTAAAAATAGGGTTAAACGATTTGTCATGACCTCATCTTTTTCAGCAGTAGGCTACGGACATGTCAAAGACGTATTTGATGAGAGTCATTGGACGGATCCGAGTCAAAAAATTGGCGCATATAATAAGAGTAAAGCTATAGCTGAAAAAGCGATGTGGAATTACTTATCGACTCTCAATGAAGAAGATAAAATTGAAGCTGCTGCAATTAATCCAACACTTGTTGTAGGACCTTCTTTGTCAGATGATATGGGATCTTCCAATATGTTTATTCAAAGAATGCTTGATGGTTCATATTCAGTTGTACCGCAAGTTCATCTTGGATATGTGACTGTCAAAGATACAGCAAGAGCTCATATTGCCGCCATGACGCATCCTGATGCGAACGGCAAAAGATTTATTTTAGCAGAGCGAAACATGTGGTTAACTGAAATGAATGAGATGTTGATAAAAAATGGTTTCACAAAAGCACCAACCAGAAAAGTTCCAAATTTTATTATCAAGCTGATGGGAATATTTAATAAGGAAGCGGCTGTCATTGCAGGGTTTGTTGGTAAAACAAAGTATACAAATTCAGAAAATGCAAAAAATATACTAAACTTTAATTTCGAAAGTGTTGAAGGTGCCGTTGTCGATACCGCCAAACAAATGGAAGATTTAGGATTAATAGTTAAATAATGGAATTCAGAAAATTAGGACGATCAGATATAGATGTAAGCTCTATTTGTCTCGGTACGATGACTTGGGGGGAGCAAAATACAGAAGCTGATGCGCATGACCAGTTAGATTATTCACTCGCTCAAGAGGTCAACTTTATTGATACTGCAGAAATTTACGCTGTACCCACTAAAGCCAAGACACAGGGACTTACAGAAGAATATATTGGCTCATGGTTTAAGGCACGAGGTAATAGAGATAAAGTTATTCTCGCAACGAAGGTAGCAGGACGCTCGGGAATGTCATGGCTTAGAGAAAATGAAGAGATTCCAAGACTGACTAAAGAGCAAATTTTTTATGCCGTTGAAGGCAGTCTTAAAAGACTACAAACAGATTATATTGATCTCTATCAAGTACACTGGCCTGATAGGCCATTTGGTGCGTTTTCAGGACGTCTTGAGTACAAGCATATGGATACCTCTGACTCTATTCCACTTGAAGAAACGCTTGACGCACTGGGTGAACTCGTAAAACAAGGAAAGGTCAGAGAAATTGGGCTCTCCAATGAAACTCCATGGGGTACAATGAAGTATCTTCAACATGCTGAGGCTAAAGGTCTTCCTCGTGTGGCTTCTATTCAAAATGCATACAATTTAGTGAACAGAGGTTTCGAAATTGGTCTTTCTGAAGTTGCCGCACATGAACAAGTAGGGTTGCTTGCTTATTCACCATTAGCTCAAGGAACATTGTCTGGAAAATACTTAAATGGTCAAATGCCGCAAGGTTCTAGGATGGCTTTGTTTGGCGACGGGCCTCTCATGTATAGATACAAAAATGAAAAAACTATGAAGGCTGTTGAAATGTATGTTGAAATTGCAAAAAAATATGAGCTCGACCCTTCACAATTAGCGATCAGATTTTGTGATATACAACCTTTTGTCACATCAACCATAATTGGCGCAACTACAATGGAACAGCTAAAGGCCTGTATTGACAGTATTCATCTCGATTTAAATAAAGAGATTATGAATGAAATCAGAAATGTACATAAGGAGATACCAAACCCATCACCATGATTAAAAAACTTACAAAAAAAGAAGTTACTCAAAAACTAAAACGCTTATCAGGCTGGAAAATAGTCAAAGGCCGTAATGCAATTACTAAAACATTTAAATTTAAAGATTTTATGCAAGCCTTTGGTTGGATGACATCTATGGCCATATATGCTGAGAAGAAAGATCATCATCCTGAATGGTTTAATGTCTACAGCACCGTAGTCGTTACACTATCTACGCATGATTCAGGCGGTGTGACTAAGCTCGATCTTGATATGGCTCAAGAAATGAATAAGAAAAAATAATAAGACTTCTAAGATTTATAAAAAGAAGTTGTTAGAGCAATCTTTCCTGTAGCTTTGCGTGCAAGAATTGTTTCAAGAGCTTCTTGTCCTCTTTCAAGCGGAAGAATTTCTGTAACAGGC
The DNA here is from genome assembly GCA_902525575.1 of uncultured Pelagibacteraceae bacterium. GTDB lineage: Bacteria > Pseudomonadota > Alphaproteobacteria > Pelagibacterales > AG-422-B15 > CACNXQ01. Next base: position 1,855 of record CABZHU010000028.1, on the reverse strand, counting down.
GCTTTTAATTTACCTTCTTCGTACCAGCTTGTCAGTTGGTTCATGTTGTCCAAATGATTTTGTGGCTCTAATGCAGTAAATTGTCCCCAAAAGACGCCCACAGCTGAACATCCTTTGATCAAATAAAGATTCATAGGGATCTTAGGTATATGACCAGCTGCCCAACCAATAACTAAAAAGCGTCCATTCCATGCAATACTTCTTAATGCAGGCTCAGTAAAGTCTGCGCCTACAGGATCATAAATAACATCTGGTCCTTTGCCGCCTGTTGCTTTAGCGATTTCACTTCTAAATTGTTTAACTTGATCACGGTCTGTTAAATCATAACCACCATAATTAATAACTTCATCTGCTCCGTACTGTTTGCACACTTCTAATTTCTCATCAGATGATGCAGCTGCTACGACCTTAGCACCAAGAGCTTTACCAATTTCAACCGCTGATATACCAACACCTCCAGCCGCTCCAAGAACCAATAACGTTTCACCTGCTTTGAGTTGACCTCGATTTTTTAATGCGTACTGTGATGTACCATAAGTTAATGTAAAGCAAGAGGCTGTTGTAAAATCCATACTGCTTGGTTTTTTATAAATTTGTCCAGCACTGACAATCACCTGTTCTCTGAAACCTCCAAAACCTGTCATGGCAACAACCTCGTCACCAACTTTCCAATCAGTAATGCTTTCACCGACTGCACTTATGGTTCCTGATATTTCACCTCCTGGTGAAAAAGGAAGTGGTGGCTTCACTTGATACTTATCTTGAATAATTAAAGTATCTGGAAAATTAACACCAGCAGCATGCACATCGACCAATATTTGACTCTTCTTTAGTTCAGGAACTTCAACATCCTCATAAACCAATGAACTTGGAGGTCCGAATTCTTTGCAAACAATTGCTTTCATAAATGTGAATCTCGATATAAATTACAGACTATGAAATTTATTAATTTCAAACTTATTCTATCAATATTACTGCTGAGTTCAATAAATGCTTTTGCGGTCATGGATGTTGTGCATCTTGGCTCTTTTGGCAAAAGTGGAGCATGGCAAGCAAAAGAATTTAAAGATGGAACATCCAAAATTTGCTACATCATTTCAAAACCGATTGCGACCAATCCCTCAGACCTAAATCGTGGCGAACATGCTTTAATGATTACAAATTTCCAGGATGATGGGACCTCTCATGAAGCTAGTGTCGATACAGGGTTCACCTTTAAACCGAAAAGCATGGTTGAAGTCAGCATCAACAACAGCAACTACAAATTTTTCACAGTTGAATCAAGAGCCTGGCTAGCAGACGGCGAAAATGATAAGAAGCTTATAAAAGATATGAAGAACGGGGCACGCGTCAAAGTAAAGAGTATCTCAAGCAGAGGAACTAAAATAACAGATACATACTCACTTATTGGATTTACAAAAGCATTAGCGGCGATCGACGAAGCCTGCTCATAAACAAACATGACAGATCAAAAATCAGACTTAATTGGACTAAGTCAATCAGAGATATACGAATCTTTGATCACGAATGATCTCATCGAAGCAAAAGATAAATTTCGCGCTAAGCAAATATGGCACTGGCTTTATAATAAAGGTGAGACTGATTTTGAGAAAATGAGCTCGATCTCTAAGGAATTAAGGTCAGTACTCCCTCAGTTTTATCAAATTAAAAGACCAACAATACAAACGCATGAAAAGTCTACTGATGGAACACAAAAATGGTTATTCAAACTCAACGATGGAAATCTCATAGAGACAGTTTTTATTCCCGAAGACAATCGAGGAACTTTGTGTGTGTCATCACAAGTAGGCTGTACATTAAATTGTACATTTTGTTATACAGGCACGCAAAAGTT
>CABZHU010000027.1 GCA_902525575.1 uncultured Pelagibacteraceae bacterium | reverse complement strand
TGGCTTTATACAAATCAGAAGAGATCTTAAAGATATCAACTTAGAAAATGCTTACTCAGTCAAACTTGTTGCTAAAGGCAATAATCAAAAATATTATATTTTCTTAAGAACAACTGGGACAATCCTTCCATGGCAATATTATGCATCTGAATTTACAGTTAATGAGAAGTTTAACGAATTCGTTCTACCTATAAGCGATTTTGAGAAATCAGGCTTTCTTTTGGCAAAAAATATTAATCCTAAAAAAATAACATCCATTGGCATTGTTGCTTTTGGTCGAAATCATGAAGCTGAGCTTTATATTAGTGAAATAGGGTTTATAAAATAAACTATTCTTAATTATTCTTTATCTAAAAAGCTTTTATTGGAAAATATGTATTCGTACTTTTAGTGTCTTTTCCTGCCTATTAACTTCCATATTAAAGGAACTATTGAAGCAGTTAATGCAAGTTTTAATAAGTCTCCAATAATAAATGGTGTTAATCCCCAAGCAATAATAGGTTGATCCCAGCCATAAATTTGACCTAGCCATAAAAGACCTGGTGCATAAATGAGCATATTTGCAAGAATCAATGCAATACCTAACTTTAAAATATTTTTATCCCAATCTAGTTTAGCAACATAACCCAATAATATGATTGCAAAACAGTAGCCTATTAGATAACCACCAGTTCCACCTAGCATGTAAGTCAAGCCGTTTGCTTCGGCTGACGAGTTAGCAAACACATCAAATCCAAGCATTCCAATCAGTAAGTAGCCAAATATGGTTATTAAGCCGAGGCGCTGACCATAGGTTGTTCCTATAGTTAAAACTGCAAAAGTTCCAAGCGTAACTGGCACGGGGCTAAATGGTAAAATGAGTTTAATTTTTGCAGCTATAATCAAAAAAGCAATTCCAAAAGATATCAATATAATTCGTTGGATCCAAATTATATCTTGGTTCGGAGCCCATATAGCTTCAATTAATAGTTTATTTGAACTTGTGTACATAATTATTTTCCTTATTTTTTTTTATAATAGGTACGAGATACATAATCTTTACGCGGTCCATTTACATTCCATGATACTTTAATGTCATTTGGCAAGTTTAATAAAAATTTACCATGATAAATATCATTTTTACATTTATGATACACGTCTTGCTCTTGTCTTGCTAGTTCTAGATCATAAAAATGTGTACCATCTCTAAATTTAATTTTCCAGCCTTCTTTAGTAACAATCCATAGATAGTGCTGATGAGTTTTACTTTGAAATGATTCTGATTTCATAATTCCAGTTTCATTATAATAATACAAATTAGCATTATTAGTGAAAGTTGCTATGCCGTTCAATGTAAAGTATTTTTTACCTAATCTATCTTCTATGCTTCTAGTAATCTTCCATTCGCCAATGATATCTGAATGATTCATTTACTCCCCCATATACGCCTGAGTCATACGTTATTGTACGACGTCGAACAGAGGTGTGGCAACAGAATTATCTATACTTGCATACATACACGTACTGCCTTGTAAAGGGTCGTGCAGTAGAGTACGTACACGACTTAGGCCCGACTATCACTTTTCAATAATGGTAACTTCATAGCAGTTCTTAGTCATCATTTCGACTTCAGTAACTTCTTCAGCAGAAGCATTGAGAGACTCCATTACCTGCATTTCTAAAGAAGTAGCAGTAACAATCTCGCCAGTTTCAACAGTGATTAAGGGTAAGCAAATGGTAGCCATTAGGAACTCAATTATCATACCCAAATTTGTATTAGTACGAGGTGTCCCCCTTTTGTCAGAAATTCGGCAAAACTAAGACAGATCTATTTACAGAAGATGATTAATATAGAGAGTAGGTGTTTCATCTGATAATTAATCTGATTTGATTTCCTTGTGAATTTCTTCAAGTCGATTAAGAGTATGTACCATATGATATTCATTAATTTTTGACATAGCGTGGAATGTAATTCGTTGATGTGCCTCAATTCTAAATAATGAGTAAACTATCCAAAATGCTGGAAATCCAACTAGCCATATATATTTAAAATCAATTCCTAAATATATCGCTATCCCAAAATAAATAAGAGCAAAACCAAAAATTGACCAATTAATGAAAGTGAGTGAATCTTTAGCAAATTTTTTTGACTCTTCAATTTCTCTTTTAAACTCAAGATCTTTTGGTATTTCATCAAGTGATGGTCTAATAATATTCATTTGATTAGGTGTTTCATTCTTCTTCGTAGTCTTCGTCGTCGTAATCGCCTTCGTATTCTTCACTTTTAGGTTTAATGTCCTTTTTTAATGTGGATATAATCTCTTAGGCTGAAGCTTGTACAATCATCGTGTTAGTTAGCATTGATGCATAAATTTTATGAGCTATGTCAGTTAACATCATTCCAAGAAAAAGTGCAGGTATACCAACAATCATCATAAGCTTTACATCTAACTCAAAGAAGTAACCAACTGCCAAATATATTGCTATAAATATACAAAGAAAAATAGCTAACCTTTTTTTTTCAGCACCTACTTCATTTCTAATTTCAAGTATTTTACCTGTTAAATTCATATCAAAATCTTACAGTACATTGTTAAAAAGGCAATTTTGACGTTTTGAACCCGACCTAGGCCCGACTAAATCTGTAAGTAATTGATTATTAATATGAATTAAAAAAAGACTCAAAAAGTAGGGGTTAATTGTTGAGTCTAATCAATGGGTTAGAGGAATTTACTCCCCCATATACGCTTGCTTGACATCTGCGTTTTCTTTGATTTCACTAGGTAAGCCTGAAGCCAATATCTCCCCATAGTTCAATGCTAAGATACGATCTGAAACTTTGTTTACAAAGCTCATATCGTGTTCAATCATAATTATTGTTATGCCGAGAAGGCTTTGAATATCTTTTATCCAGAAGCCTAAATCATTTGTCTCTTCATTAGTTAATCCAGACGACGGCTCATCAAGTAAAAGCAGTGTTGGAGCTGTACAGAGAGCACGTGCTAATTCAACATTTTTCCTTACACCATAGGGAAGACCATTGATTAGTGTATCTCGGTAGTGTTGCAAATCTAGAAAGTCTATAACTTCTTCAATCTTTAATCTGTGATCACGCTCTTGTTGCCTAGCTTTATTTGTAAATAATATTTCAGAGAGAATGTTTGTTTTTTTATAAATGTGCCGGCCCAGTAACATATTCTGAAGAACAGTTGCGTTTTCAAATAGTTCTAAATTCTGAAATGTTCTGGCAATACCCAATGATGAAATATTATGTGGTTTGATCTTTGAAATATTTTCTCCATCAAAGAAAATTTCACCATTGCTTGGTTCATATATTCGACTGATGACATTAAAGAGAGTAGATTTACCGGCTCCATTTGGCCCAATTATTGTAAAAATTTCTCCCTTATCAACTGTAAATGAGACATCATTCAATGCTTTTACACCACCAAAGGAAACAGTAATATTTTTAACTTCAAATAAACTCATCAAACTCTATCCGATTTAGTAAATACTTTTTGTTTCTTGAACGTTTGTTTCTTGTACGTAGGAAATAACTGAAAAAATAATTTTATTTTTACCCAACGACCATAAATACCAAGAGGTTCATAAAGAATAAAGAGAACAAGTATAAGGCCAAAAAGCATGGGCTCTAATCCTGGCTGTGAACCAATTGCACTTGGTAAGTAATCTCTGCATATTGCAATTAATTGTGGAAGTGCGCCTACAAAAATTGCTCCAAATACAGTTCCGTGTAGGCTTCCCATTCCGCCTACAACAATCAAAAGGAGCAATGTTAGTGATAAGAAGATATTAAAGATTTCTGGCGCAAGATATCCGATGTAGTGAGCAAGTAAAGCTCCAGCTAGTCCAGTAAAAGCACCTGATATAGCAAACGATAAAGCTTTATATAAACCTAAATTCACCCCAAGACTTTGGGCAGCAATTTCACTGTCTCTTATAGCTACAAAGGCTCTGCCAGTGGGTGATCTTAATATATTTATAGCAGCAAACATTGAGATAATTAAAAAAGCTAAACAGACATAATAAAAAGTAGTACTGTCGTAGAAACTCATTCCCATAATTTCAGGCTGAGGAACCGCCATTCCTCTGTTTCCTCCAGTAAAGTGTTCCCATTTAATAAAGACATGTTCTGCAATGAAACACAAAGCAAGAGTTGCAATCGCTAAGTACATGCCTGTTAAACGAAGAATAGGTATACCTATAAGTGCGCCAACCATAAACGAAACTATTACGACAATTGGAATGGAGGCAAAAAACGGGACTCCATTTGTAAGTAAAAATGCATGCGTATAGGCACCTATGCCAAGGAATGCCGCGTGACCGAGAGATGCGAGTCCTGTATAACCTGATAAGATCATTAATCCAATTCCTGCGATAGCCAAAATGCAAACGTAGGAAATCTCTCCTAAATAAAAATCATCAATGAGAAACGGCATTGCAAGCATTAATATAATTAACAATGAATACCAAAAGCGATCACCACTATGCCGTGCAATATTAATATCCTGCGCGTAATTGGTCTTAAAAATAAATCTCATTAAACTTTTTTAACCTCTGCTTTATCTGAAAATAGTCCACGTGGATAAATAATTAATGTCAAAATCAAAACCAAGTAGGCTGAAATTTCTCTGATGCCCTCAAATAAATAATTTTCATATGTTCCACATAATTGTTCAACTATACCAATAATTATGACACCTACCATTGCACCAGGAATAGAGCCGAATCCACCAAGTACTGCGGCAGCAAAAGCTTTTAGTCCAATAAGTGAGATTGACGTATCTACAAGTGTTATCGGTGCAAGCAATACGCCTGCAATGGCGGCAGTTGCTGCAGATATTGACCAAATTAAAGAAAAAACAAATTTAACTGGAATACCCATATAATATGCTGCTAATTGATTTTCAGAGGACGCACGCATAGCAACACCAATTCTTGAAAATGTAAAAAAGAGATAAAGAACTGAAACTAAAATAACAGTCCCGATAATTATAGATAAGTTAACATATGAAATAATAAGACCATTAAACTCTGTTATTTTTCCTGAAAAGGGCGTACTGAATGAAAAGATATCCGTTCCCCAATAAATTGATGCGAAGCCTCTTAAAACAAATCCTATTCCTATGGTCAACATAACAGTTGCGAACGGAGGCTGACCAATAATTTGCCTTACAACAAAAGAATCTAAAAAAAATCCAAATACAGCGATAATGACCACAGTAAGAGCGAATCCGATGATGTAATCCATGCCTAGAACACCTATTAGCGAGAAGG
>CABZHU010000026.1 GCA_902525575.1 uncultured Pelagibacteraceae bacterium | reverse complement strand
ATAAAGTAGATGCAGGAAATTCAGTAATTTTATTGTTTAGCGTCGACCAAATAGCTGATGCCATTGGAAAAATATATTGATCTGAAAATTGTTTTGAAAAATTATTTTCTTTTATCCATTCAATGATTGATTTATTTGTATTTTTTTTATTTCTAGCACATTTATTGAATTTCAAAATGTTTAGAAAAAAAATTAAGTTTGATAATGTAAAATAGTATTTAAGTTTAAAAAAGTTTTTTGAACTCCAAGAAGTATCATTATTGCTAAAACTATAAGACATATCAGATTCATTTATTTTGAGTTTAAATTCTTTAAATACCTTTAAAAGATCTTTATAGTTTCTATCATTAAAAACTATAAAGCCTGTATCAACATTTATATCTTTGTTTTTAATTTTAATGTTGTGAGTATGTGTATGACCTCCCATCCTGTCATTGCTATCATACATGTCAATTTCTATCTTTCTGTCTAGATGATATGCTGTAGACAACGCAGATATTCCAGTACCTATTATAGCAATTTTCATACTTCAAGTTATTGATTAAAATATAATTGATCTTAAGATGACATTATGAGTATGACAATAAAAGTATCTGAACAAGCATGCGGTGCTTCAATTACTGGAATTGATTTAACTAGAACACTATCAGATAACGAAATTAATGAGATAAGGGCCTTATGGCTTGAACATCACGTACTAAGTTTTCCAGATCAAGCGATAAACGATGACGAACTAGAGAGGTTCACACTTTATTTTGGAAATTTTGGCGACGATCCCTTTATCGCTCCTATTCCTGGGAGAAATAATATTATTGCGGTTAAGAGAACAGCCGATGAAAAGGTTCCAATTTTTGCTGATAATTGGCATACGGACTGGAGTTTTCAAGAAAACCCTCCAGCGGGTACTTGTCTTTATGGAAAAATTATTCCAACTCAAGGTGGTGATACCTTATTTGCCAATCAACATTTAGCATTGGAAAAAATGCCATCTTTGCTTAGAAAAAAACTTGAGGGAAAACAAGCAATACATTCAGCCCTAGTACCTTATTCCCCTGGTGGTGGTTATGGAGATAAAGATAGAGAAATGGGAAGAAGTATGGATATACGAGCTTCTGATGAAGCATTTTCAAAACAACTACATCCTATAATTAAACAGCATCCTGAAACAAAACGGGAGGGAATTTATGGTACGATAGGTTACATCATCGGTATTGATGGGATGGATAATCAAGATGCACTGAAATTACTGATGGAGTTAAGTGCTTGGCAGTGCCAGGAGGAGTTTATCTATAAGCACAAATGGAAAAAAGATATGTTAATTATGTGGGATAATAGAAGTGTATTACATAGAGCAACAGGAGGCTATGAAGGTCAAGAAAGACTATTACATCGAACAACAGTTGCGGCATATGGTAAATAATAAAATGAAAATTGATTTAATATATTTTAAAATGCGTGCTTTAGCGGAAGCACCCCAGCTTCTTATGCATTATTTAAATATTGAATATAATTATATAATGTCATGGGATTATTACGGTAAAGAATGGCAAGAAGTAAAATCTCAAATACCCTTCAAACAACTTCCAATGATAGTAGTCGATGATAAACATGAAATTTGCCAAAGTATAGCGATACTTAAATTTATAGAGAATATTGCAGGGCAAAAATTGAAAGAACCTGTCCTGGATGCTAAAGCAAATGCTATTTTACAGAGTGCACAGGAATTATTTTTGCCACTAAATCCTGCCGTAAATTTTGCTGTAGGAGATGATTTTATTAAAAGACGAGACGATATGATACCTTTTCTTCAAACAAGATTTGAGGAATTAGAAAAAATATTAAAGTCAAATGATAATAAGTTTTTTATCAATAATGAACCACGAGGTTGTGATTTTGCAGCCTTTCACCATTTTGATCTATCAAAAAGACTTGATGAAATGATAATAAAAAAATTTCCGAGATTAGAGCAGTTTTTAGATGATATTTCCTCACTTTCATCTATTGAAAATTATTTGTCTAAAAGACCTGAACTTATTGATGTAAGCATTGAGCCAAAACTCATAATTGATGGCACTGCGCAACCAACGGGAACACAAAAAACTTAGAATACTAGTTAGTATTTACATCATTAGCTAATATCCTAGATTATTATGATTAAAAAAATATTCTATTCACTAATTGTTATTATAGGTATCTTTATCATTTGGATTGGCATAGCTATATTTCCATTTTTTACAGTTGAAAAACTTCCAAGAGATTTTCCAAGCGTTTCTAATTTACCTGAAGAAATAGATCGTTACCTTCAGCAAAAAGAGTCTCAAGTAAGTGAAATATTTCCTAATGCTGAAAAAACAATTTATTGGAATAATAATACTAAAGACAAAACAAAATATTCGATTGTTTTTATTCACGGCTTCACGACTACTGGTTACCAATCAAAAGATTTTTTAGAGAAATTATCTAAAGAACTTGATGCAAACCTCTTTATTACTCGACTTTCTGGTCATGGGGGTTCATATCAAGGTACAAAAGAAATGCAAATTGAAAAGATTATGTATGATGTTTCCGAGGCCATAAATATTGGTGAAAGAATTGGGGAAAATATTGTTTTAATTGGCCATTCACTTGGTGGGGCGCTTTCAATGCTTGCGGCTAATGATAAACTTCTTTCAAAAAAAATTGATACCTTAGTTTTATTTGCGCCAGCAAATTCAGGTTTATCAACTTTCGCATTTATAAACTCATTAATTGTGAGTCTTGTAGATAGAACAGGAAGCTTGTGTTGGCTCATAGATTGCAATCCAAGATCTTTTATGGAGTTGCCAGAAAACGAAAAATGGGAAAATTATTTTGCAACTGATTTTGATACAAACATTTTTTATCAGATAGCTCGTATACCATTTGCGACTGATAGTATTGCATATGATACAATTTCAACGTCTGCACTCGTCTTTTATGATGAAAATGACTTATTAGTAAACGCAAGTAAAATTAAAAGCAATTTTAAAAAATGGGCTGCAAAAAACAAAGTTATATCAATTGAAACTTCAGAAACTGATTGGGGAAGACATATGTTCCCATCAATAGCAAATAGTCATTTAGATGATTTTTTTATCAGTGAAGTTGTTAGTTGGTTAGGATCTAATTAATACATCCATCATAAATCGTTTAGAGATAGACCTTTCAAATTTGCAGGAACAGCCACATCCATCATTTTTGGATTAGCTAGATTAAGATTATCCATAATATCTGCATATTCTGCAGCTGTACTTACCTGAAGTCTTGGGTTATTTTTCTTCTCACCACCGATTGTAGAAAATTTATTACCTTTGTAATCGTGTGCGGGGTATACCAAAGTTTCTTCTGGCAATTTTAAAACTTTATTAAAAAGAGAGTCATAGGCTTCACTTGAGCTTCCATTTTGGAAGTCAGTTCTACCAGTACCATTTATTAACAGTGTGTCACCAGTAAAAATACGATCTTTCATTACAAAGCAATACGAATCATCAGTATGCCCTGGGGTGTAAAGAGCTTCTAAATTAACTCCATCTATACTTATTTTTTCATGATCTTTTACTTTTAAACTTACTACCTCAGATTTTGAATGTTCTCCCATAATTGTTTCACAATTTGTTCTTTCTTTTAGTTCGGCCATAGCAGAAATATGATCAGCGTGAATATGCGTATCAATGGTTTTTACTAAACTTAAATCTAAGTCATTAAATAAATCAGTATAAATAGAAGTATGCTCTATTACTGGATCAATAATCAAAGCTTCTCGACCTTTGCCGCTGGCAACGATATATGTATAAGTAGATGATTTCTCGTCAAAAAGTTGTTTAAAAATCATGTTGAATCAATATCTTATAAAAATTTGAACAGAAAGCAATCTTGTTTATAATAATTCTAAATTAATAAAGGGGAATTAAATGACTTTAAAAATAAATAGCATGTGTCCAGATTTTGAAGCTAAGACTTCAGAAGGGGACATATCTTTTCATGAATGGCTAGGAGATAGTTGGGGAGTGTTGTTTTCTCACCCAAAAGATTTCACACCAGTTTGTACTACTGAATTGGGCGTATTGGCTGGAATGAAAGATGAATTTGATAAACGAAATGTAAAAGTAATTGGACTAAGTGTCGATGGCGTTGAAGATCATGTAAAATGGCTAGATGACATTAAAGATGTTTCTGGAATTAGGCCAACTTATCCAATAATTGCTGACGAGGATTTAAAGGTTGCGAAGCTTTTTAATATGCTTGAAGGTGATGCAGGTACATCATCTATGGGAAGAACTGCAGTGGATAATGAGACGGTTAGAACAATATTTGTCGTAAGACCCGACAAAAGAATTGGCTTGTATCTGACATACCCAATGGCTACTGGAAGAAATTTTCACGAGATACTTAGAGCTATTGACTCAATGCAGCTCACGGCAAATCATAAAGTAGCAACTCCAGCAAACTGGAAAAAAGGTGAGGATGTTGTAATACTTCCGGCTGTAAAGAATGAAGAAGCTGAAAAAATATATCCTGACGGATGGGAAACTGTAAAACCTTACTTACGTAAGGTACCTGATCCTTCGAAATAAATTGGATAGTAAACTCTTATCCAAACAATCTCAGCATTGGGAAAATAACTTCCTAAATAAGCCTGAGATGTTTGGAAAAGATCCTAGTATAGCTGCTGTTAAATCTGCAAAAATATTTAAATCCCATAGAATTAATAAAGTTTTAGAATTAGGAGCTGGCCAGGGTCGTGATACTCTATATCTAGCTAAAAAAGGTTTCAAAATTGACTCCTTGGATTATAGTAAAAAAGCAATTCATGACATAATCGAAAAAAGTAAAACAAATCATTTAGACAATCTTATTGCAACTAAGGTTCATGATATGAGATTACCCTTACCATATAAGAATGAATGCTTTGAAGCATGTTATTCACATATGCTTTACTGTATGGCATTTTCGATGAATGAGATTATATCGTTAAATAATGAAGTATTAAGAATATTAAAAAAGGGAGGTATAAATATTTTTACAGTTCGAAATACTTATGATGGTGATTACAAAAATGGTATTCACAGGGATGAAGATCTATACGAAAACGATGGGTTTATTGTGCATTTTTTTCGAAAGACAAAATAAAGAAGCTTCTTAGTGGGTTCGAATTAATAAAAATTGATGATTTTAATGAGGGAAAGTTTCCGAGAAAATTATATAAAGTTGTACTAAAGAAATTATGAAAATTGACAAAACATTGCAACTTCCTTGTGGTGTAGAAATAAAAAATAGATTCTTAAAATCTGCAATGACGGAAGGCATTGCAAACAGCGATGCATTAGCAAA
>CABZHU010000025.1 GCA_902525575.1 uncultured Pelagibacteraceae bacterium | reverse complement strand
ATTGCTCAAATGATTTTCTCAAATGTCATTAAAGTAGAATTTAAAGAAGTTGACAATTTAGATGACACTAATCGAGGTCAAGGTGGATTTGGATCTACTGGTAAATAAAAGTTACTTTAAGTCTTTTGCCAAGGCTTCTTTCACTTCTTTAGACAGCACAGTACTATGAAGATAGTTATCGTGGTCTGTACCAATCTCAATTCTGCTGCTTGAGTTTTTAAATTCCTCAACTTGCTGATCACTAAATTTAAAATGAATAAAATGAACAGATGAAGTTTTTCCTGAATTATCTGTACGATCCACATCTTCCTCAGGTGTCGCGTATAGTTTTGTCCCATTAATACTTATAAATAACTTATTCTCAACATTTCCTAAGGACGATAAAACTTTTTTTCTTGTGTTTGGGTTGTCAATTTCAAACATATAAGTTGCTACAAGTTCTGAACCTTGTGGTACAAGAGGGTTATAAGCCTCTAACTCATCTTTAAGTTGTTCATCGCCACCTTTTTCTATGTAAAGCATCTCTTGAATTTGAGCTTTCATAGTGAAGAAATTTTCAAAGTAAAACGTAGAATGAGGTCCAAGTTCTACTCTCCTATTTTTTTTCATCTGAACTACCTCTTTTCTTATACTTCTTCTTTCTTTCGCATAAGCGCTATATTCAAGCAGGTCGGAAGGTTCTATTTTTCTATTTTCTATAGACATAATAATTTATGTAGTGCCTAACTTTATTAAATCAAGAGAGATTATATGCTTGAGCTACTACTTCTATTGGATGCATGGAAATATAATTTGAGTCTTTGTCTTCGTTTAAAAACTCATTAAGGTGCTTGCAAGCAAGTGGGCAATCTGAAACCATTAACTTATTTTTCTTATTTTTAATTTGTCTAGCTGTTGCTTTGCCGTACTTATTTGCTGACTTTCGAGTTTTTTTCATAACTCCAAAAGTTCCTCCATGTCCTGCGCACTTTTCAACAACATCAACTTTTGTATCAGGTAATTTCTTTAACATCTCCATAGCTTTATTGCCCATGTTCTGAGCCCTTGCGTGACATGCATTGTGAACCGTCACTCCTCCATCAAGAGAATTAAGACCTTCAACTAATCCCTCTTTTTTACTTATATCAACGATAAACTCATCAATATCAAAAACATTTTTTGATAGTTTTTTTACATTTTCGTTATTAGGATTGAGAAGTGGCCACTCAAATTTAAGCATGAGTCCACAACTCGCAGTTAAAGTGACGATTTGATATCCCCGGTCTATCAAGCTGCAAAGTTCTTCAGAAACAATTTCTGACTGTTTAATTACTTTTTCATGCTGAGCTTGCTCTAAATGTGGCATGCCGCAGCATCCGGGATATGAAGAAATAGTTTCAACGCCATTATGGTTTAGTACTTTTTGAGCAGCGATTCCAACCTTTGAATTATTGAAATTGACATAGCACGTTGAGTAAATTGCAACTTTTCTTCCAAAAGCAGGTGCACTTGCGTTTACTTTATTATTAATTTTCTCTGATAATGCATGAAATGTCTTTTTTTCGAACTTAGGTAACTCAGCGTCTTTATCAATGCCACTTATCATCTCCAGTGGACGCCGTGTTAGACTATTTTTTTTATCAGAACTCCAGTTTGCAACAGTGGGAGAAATTTTGGCAAGATTGGCGTTGCGATCTATTTTAGCCAACTCTTTAGGAATTTTTGGCAACTTATTTTGCTTATCTTGAAAAGTTCTATAACGCAACATAAGGTGAGGAAAATCAATGTTAAACTCATGTGGTGGAACATATGGACATTTAGTCATGAAACACATGTCACATAGTGTACATTTGTCTGTAATGTCTTCGAAATCTTTCTTGGTGAGATCATCAACTGATTCATTTGGAGAGTCATCAATTAAATCAAATAACGTCGGAAAACTATCACAGAGATTAAAACATCTTCTACAACTATGACAAACTTCAAACTGCCTTTTCATCTCGGCGTTTAACTCTTGTTCGTTGGAGTAGCTTTCAGAATTCCAATCTACTAGATCCCTAGTAGGCGCAGCAAGACTTCCTTCTTTTTTATAATCCATTATTTAAGTTAGGGGCTGATTATTGCAGCCCCAAATAACTTAATCGATTGAGTCTAGTGTTTTTTGGAATTTACCTGCGTGAGATTTTTCAGCTTTTGCTAACGTTTCAAACCAGTCTGCAATTTCATCAAAACCTTCTTCACGTGCTGTCTTTGCCATCCCAGGATACATATCTGTGTACTCATGCGTTTCACCTGCGATTGCAGCTTTTAGGTTATCTTCTGTTGATCCAATTGGTTCACCGGTCGCTGGATCACCAACTTCTTCCATGAATTCTAAATGACCATGAGCATGGCCTGTTTCACCTTCAGCAGTAGATCTGAATACTGCAGCTACATCGTTGTGGCCTTCTACGTCTGCCTTTTGAGCAAAATATAAATATCTTCTGTTTGCTTGACTTTCACCAGCAAATGCTGCCTTCAGATTATCAAGTGTTTTACTTTCTTTTAATTCAGTCATGTTTTCTTCCTCAACAAAAATTAATTAATATTTAATTTTATATAAGGTTGATTCAAATTTTGTCAACACTTTAGAATCATTCTAAACTGATATTGATAACTATTATCAGTTACTTGTCGAGGTGTACAATAACTTCGATCTTATTAATTTTTTTATTTTTTGGAGTCTTAGGCAAGCCATTTACTTTTATATTTTTATTAATATCAATTAGGAATTGGTCTTTTTCAGAAGAGATGCAATGAAAAAGCCTGTTGAAATTGCAGGCATTGACTCAAGTGATATGAGTCAAGAACAAATAGGCTAGGATTTTCTTAAAATATAAATTTTATTTTTTGCGCTAGAGTTGTGACGAGGAAGTGCAAGGAATGGCCTTGAGATATACAAAGGAGTGTATTCATTAGCTCTGTAGGCTAGTTCTATATCAAAACCTAATTTTTTAAAAATCGTCTCAGAAATTGAAAGTATTAAGTAACCATTTTTTTTTGTAACTCTTAATAATTCTTTGATTGCACCTGGCCCTACATGACCAGCTGTAAGGACTCCTGTACAGATTATTAAATCAAACTTATTACTTTTCAATGTAGTTTTTTTATTTAATGATTGGCAAATAAGCTTCTTGAAAATTTTTTTTGATTTAGCAAGTTCTAGCATTTCTTTTGAATTATCTAAACCCGTAAGATTTTTATAATCTAATTTACTGAACTCTTCAGCTACTAATCCAGTTCCACATCCAGCGTCTAAAATATTTGCTCTTTTTGAAATTTTTATTTTCTTACTAAGAATGATCTCTTTCAATCGTTTTGGATAAGCGTATCCCCAATCAGTTAAATCCTTATCGTATTCCTTTGCCCAACTTTTATAATGTAGTTTTAGTTTTGCGGGATTTTTTTCTGTATAAACAATTTTAAGCCATTTTTTTGCCATTAGAGTTCTTAGTCCTTTTTATATTTATACAAATAGTATAAAAATTAGTCATATATGTTAATAGGTGTTCCAAAAGAAATCAAACCTCAAGAAAATAGAGTAGGACTATCTGCTGATAGTGTAAAGATACTTGTTTCAGAGGGCAATAAGGTATTTGTTGAAACAGGGGCAGGAATAGGCTCAGGCTTTACTGACGCTGACTACGCTTCTGCAGGCGCAAGCATTTGCAAAACTGCCGGAGAAGTTTTTGATATAAGTGAATTAATAATTAAAGTTAAAGAACCACAAAAACAAGAAGTTGAGCTTCTAAAAAAAAATCAACTATTATTTACCTATCTTCATTTAGCCGCCAATAAGGAACTTACCCTAGGGCTAATGAAATCTAGATCAACGTGTATCGCCTACGAGACTGTTACAGATGAGAATAATCGCCTACCATTACTCGCTCCGATGAGCGAAGTTGCAGGCAGAATTTCTATTCAAGCAGGAGCAAGATCATTAGAGATGACAAACAATGGCAGAGGAGTGCTTTTATCAGGTGCAACTGGAGCCCCGCCAGCAAATGTAGTTATTCTTGGGTGTGGTGTAGTTGGATTTAATGCCGCATTGATAGCGCATGGAATGAAAGCAAATGTTATTTTAATTGATCAATGTCAAAAGAGGCTTGATAAGCTAAAATCATTCTTTAACAATGAAGTTACAACTGTGATTTCTACACCTGATAATATTGATGCAAATGTAAAAGATTGTGATTTATTGATAGGGGGTGTTCTTGTGCCAGGCGCGTCAGCGCCAAAACTAGTTTCGGAAAACTTAGTTTCAAAGATGAAACCAGGCTCTGCTCTTGTTGACGTAGCCATTGATCAGGGGGGATGCATTGAAACCAGCATGCCAACAACTCATGCTGATCCGGTGTATGTTCTGCATAATGTTGTTCATTATTGTGTTACAAATATGCCTGGATGTGTACCTAGAACATCAACAATAAGCCTTAATCAAGCAACATTGCCATTTGTATCTGATTTAGCCAAAAATGGCCTCAATAAAGCTTTGAGTTCAAATAAAAATTTCCTAAATGGTTTAAATGTAATGGACGGAAACTGTACACAGCAAGATGTAGCTAAAGATCTTGATTTAGATTTTTGTATGCCTGAAAAGCTAATTGCTTAAATATCTTCAACAGCTTTACAGAGATTTGTTAATTTTTTTATTGCCAACTCTCTTGATAGATAGCCAAGCCCGCAATCAGGAGCAGCTATAAGTCTTTCTTTATCAATATGGTTAAGGCAATCTAAAGCTCTAGATCTAATCATATCAATATCTTCAATTTGACTTGAAGCTATTTTTAAAAGACCAAATACAATTTTTTTTGTTTTATATTTTTCTAATAACTTTAAATCATTATATCGATGTGCATCTTCAATTGAAATTGTATCAATACAACTTGCTTCTAATGCGTCAGCTAAATCAAAATAGCTAGATATAGGAGCCTTTGGATAATCAACTGAGTCTATTTTATCAGGATAGCCACAACATATGTGCACAATTTTATCACAATTGTTAATACCGTGAAAGCAACGTTCAATATTATCAATCCCAAACTCGAGCGCTTCTTTTGATTTTCTTGCAAATAATGGCTCATCAATTTGAATATATCTGCAGCCAGCATCAACAAGATTTTTAATTTCCTTATTGATTACTTCACCTAGGTCAAAGCACATCTTCTTTTCGTCATGATAAAAGTTATCAGAAATAGTATCAGCAATAGTAAGGGGGCCTGGTATTGTAGCTTTAACTGGCTTGTTTGAAACAGATTGATTAAGCTTAAATTCTTTATCTAAAAAATAACCATTGAATTCAATTTTTTTTGTTATGGTGGGAAGCCAACAGTTATAATTTCCAGTCCTTGCAGTTTTTTCAGTGAGTATCTTAAAGTCTATCCCTTTTAAATGCCTGCAATGATAGTGAATATAATTTTCTCTTCTAACCTCTCCATCAGTGACAATATCGACTCCACAAGCAATCTGATCATTAATGACTTGTTTTGATGCTTCATTTACTAAATTTTCATATTGACTTCCCATCTTATATATTTCTTCTTGATATGCAGAAGTTGGCCTTTCGTTGT
>CABZHU010000024.1 GCA_902525575.1 uncultured Pelagibacteraceae bacterium | reverse complement strand
GAACTATTATGATGTTTAATTACGACTTCATGATTGAAAGATATCCAACTTTTGAGGATAACCTTACTACTGAATTTTTTCTTAATTGGTTTGGTGCTGTAAATTTTATTGCTTATGTAGGAATTTTGTATATGGGATTTAAGGGTCTCGACAGAGGCTTTTTTGCATACGCATTACCAGTTGTTCTACTTCAATTAATATGGGTAGTTATGTCAATTCAGATAAGTGGTAGTGAAAACTATACCGGTCTTTATGCATGGATAATCTTGTTTGCTTTATTGATAATCTCACGAATAAGAGCGGGTTTCCCCTTTACTTTTGAAAGTGCTGGTAGCGCTTTTGGCGTAACTGACAAAGTTACACAATACATTCTGTATTTAGGAATTATTCTGGCAGTAATTAACATTATATCTTACTTTGTTGATCCAGGTGGGTTTATCAGACAAGTTCCCTTGTTAGAGAGTAGCCCTCAAGCAGAACATGCCGTATTAGGTATAACAATGATCAATATTGCAATATTGATTGCGTTTATTTACCAATATAGAGTGGGCTTAAGTGGCGTACTCATTACAATGGGTGCAGTTGGCGCAGCTATGTTCTTTAGTGGCTTACTTGTTGGCAGCGTGACATACCCTAATGATGGTGCTCCATTACTTGCATTATTTATTACACTTAACTTTATAATTTCTATGACGGTGTATTTTAGAAACCAATCCAACTTTTAGGAGGAATAAAATGATTAAAATTGAAGATATGATTAGTAGAGTAATAATTTGCTTCCTTATAGTATTATTCCTCTTCTATGGGTTCATGTTTATTGATGACCAATCAACAATAGCTTTTGCAGAACGTATAGGAACTGACCCAGGCGAAGTTGACGCTGCACACTTATTATTATTTGCAAATTTAGGATGGGTTTACGTCACGTTTGCAATTGGGTTCGCAGCTTGTTTACTTGCGCCATTAGAGCAATCAACAGTATTTTTTAGATTGATGCTCGTTGGTTCTTTCATTACGGCTATACGTCAGATCATCATTTATATGGGCGTCGATGGTGGAGCCAACCCTGTACCGATGATTGCAAGTATATTAGTTTTTGTTCTCATGAATGTTCTCTACAGCAGGGCAGGGATGAGGATTGGAACTACGTTTTAAGATCCTTAACGATTAATAAAATTAGGGCTTGAACTTTTAGTTTGAGCCCTTTTTTTTATAAAAATAATCTATAATTTAAAATCTAAATATTAACAGCAGCCACAAGTTTTTTTGGCTGCAGGAGCATTTTTTAGTGCTTTTTTCTCAGCCAGTAACTCTTCTTTTTTAACTTCATTTTCAGCAAGAAGCTGAGCTTCGTTAGCTAGTTTGTCTTCAAAGTACTTTTCTAAACAATCATAGCCAAGCTTCTTAGCTTTTTTCTCTTCATAGCCTCTTCTGCCTTTGAGATTAGCAATGATGTCAGGGATTGAAATATTTTGCATATAGGATTTTTATTTAAATTTTTGCGTTTTTACAAGCATATAGATTGTTTAGTTTGGTAATTGCTAGTTTATAGCGAATTACCAGTCAAAAAAGCCGTGCGTACCAGTTGTTCCTCTATAATATTCAACGTCATCAGCTATAAGTTCATATCCAACAACTGCAAGTTCTTCAATGTTATGGTTTTCAATTTTAATCTTGCCTGTAACGTAAACAGGTTCCCACCAAGCAAGTCCTTCCCATGGTTTTTTGGTTTCAACATAAACAATCTGATTAGGAGCAGGAGCGGGGACATGTATACATGCTCCAATGTAAGGCACAAGCAAGAATGTGTTTATCTCACGTCCAATTATATCTAAGGGTAGAATATACCCTGGAATTCTGACTTCTTTGTCGTCTAATTTTTTGTTAAATTTAACTTCAGAAGGATTAAACATTGCAGTCCATGGGATCAAGTCTTCCCAATCAATTTCTTTAGGTTCGGATGCATAAGATAAAGATGAAAGTAAAATCGTTGATGTAAGCACTAAACATTTAATGTTTAGAAAAATGATCCTTGATAGTTGAGTTTTCATATCTTAATTGTCATACCGTCATTAATTGAAAACCAATAGGCCCTGACTGCAGGGATCAGACTTACCAATGAAGCTGCTATAATAAATAACATAAAAATATAAATATCTTTTACAGACAGCATTTCAATATTAACTAATATTCCGTAAGTATTATCAATCCACGGTTGCAATACGTATAAAGTTAGGAAAAGCATGACAGTGCTTACAATTATACTCATCACTGAGATAATGAATGCTTCAAGCATTAAAAGACCTATAACAACTTTAGGTGATGCTCCCATTGCTCTCCAAATAGCCATTTCACGTCTTCTCTCATTTAAACTTGAAAATATAATGGCTGTCATGCCAATGAGTGTTGTAAAAATAACAGTTACGGAGATTCCAAGAAGTAGATTTTCAACCACGCCAACTATCCTCCAAAGTTCTTGAAGTGCGACCCCAGGTAGAATTGAACTTAATGACTCCTCTGGATACTCATTAATCCATCGTTGTAATTGAAATATTTGTAATTTTGAATTTACCCCAATTAATGCTGCCGTGATATTTTTAGGAGAGAGGTCCATCTGACGAATTTCTTCTACAGGAGTAATTTGCCCTGGAATTTTAGCTCCAGTAGACCAGTCCACATGAATTGCTTCAATTGCTTCCAAGCTTACGATAACTGTATTGTCGACCGGTGTTCCAGTTTTAGCAAGAATGCCTGAAACTTTAAAAGGCTGATCTTCGTGATCTGAAAATGATTGTAATCCATGAGATACAATGAGTGGAGTGCCCACAGAATAATTTAGTTTTTCAGCAACACCTGCGCCTATTATGACATCGTATAAGTCATCTAGCTTGTTGCCCTCTTCTAATTCAATTGATTGCCCACCCCTAAATTTATATCGCTTAAAAAATTCACTATTGGTACCCATAACTCTAAAACCTTTATGACTATCTCCAAGAGAGATAGGCACAGACCATGCAACTTCTTTTTTATTTATAACATCTTCATAACTTTCCCAAGTTATGTTGTTGGTAGCATTTCCAATTCTAAAGACTGAATATAGAAGTAACTGAACAGAACTCGTTCTTGCGCCAACTATTAGGTCAGTTTGAGAAATCGTATCAGTGAAGCTTATATAAGCAGATGTTCTTAACTTTTCAACGCTCATGTACAACATTAAAGATAAGGATATGGCAAAAACTGTCATACCAACGGTTAATAATCTTGCATACAAAGAATTGAAGGTAAGTTTTAAAAGCATCTTTATTGTTCTTTCACCGAGACATTCTTCATATCTATAACTCTATCAAAGTTAGAGCTTAAAGATTTATCATGAGAAACCATTAATAAGGTTGAATTGCTACTTGCAACTTGAGAGAACATTAAATCTAGAAATATAGTTTGTGCGTCTGTATCCAAAGAGGATGTAGGTTCATCTGCTATGACCAATGAAGGATTTCCAATTAATGCTCTTGCAACAGCAACCCTTTGTTGTTGACCAACGCTTAATTCACTTGCTTTCATATTAACAACGTCTTCAGGCAAACGTAAAGATTTACAAATACTAATTGCGGTTTCTCTTTGATTGCTAATGTTTGCTGACCTTAATTTTGAAAAATAAAGTGGCAACAAAATATTATCAATGACATTTGCATATGGGAGTAAATTAAATTGCTGAAATATAATACCAATGTTATCGGATCTATATTGATCTCTTTTTGTTGCTGATAAGTCATTAATCAGCTTTTCATTCAATTGAATTTTGCCTGAAAGGGGAGTTAAAAATCCACAGATAAGTGAGAGTAGGGTTGTTTTACCTGAACCGCTCTCGCCCAAAAGCAATACTTTTTCTCCTTTGTCGACTGATAGCTCTGGAATATGAAGTTTAAATTTGCTTTTATTTGACCAATGAAACTTTACAGAATTAATTTGTATCGTTTTTTCATTCAAATTAGATTTTTCCATCTGTGTTAATTAAAGGCTTATCTCCCTCTATCTCAAAGCTAGTAGACCCCATATTTGAGATAAACTGAACCTCTAACTCACCAGAATTCGTGAAAGTAGCAAAATAAGGAAAATTTACCTCTTTAATGGCGTTTATGTTGCCACATTCAAATGAATATTTTGCATAAAACTCATTATGATCTTCTTCAGCATGCTCATCATGCTCATCGTGTTCTTCATGCTCATCGTGTTCTTCATGCTCATCGTGTTCTTCATGCTCATCGTGCTCATCGTGCTCATCTTCTTCCTTTAAAGCAACTTTCTGACCGTTTAATTCGCAAAGACTATTACTTGGTAGAGTGAATATATTTGTGTAATCATCAAATGTTTTCAGAGCTTGATTAATTTTAGCAATATCTTCATCATTTTTTGCTACATATTCAAACCCTACAATATCGGCTCCAGGTATCATAAATTCAAACTCAATTGTCGATCCTTCAACGGCAATATTTAACTCACCCACGCCATGTTCGTGCTTATCAACTTGTCTCGTCTCTTCAGCGCTGATTGTAAAAGTCATTAAATTAAATGAGAGTAATATATATATTATGTATTTCATATGAGCCTCTATTTGAAAAAAAATATACTATCGTTAAAAAAATATTTTATCTAGATAAAATTGTTACTATATAACAATTCAATTAATGGATGATTTTTGCCTTAAGATGTTTCACAGGATTTACAAGTACCAAAGAATTCTAGATTATAACCGTCAAATTTGATTCCACTATTATCCTTAAAATCTAATAAATATTTAAAGAGTTTAGGGTCATTTATTTCTGAGACTTCATCACAACTGTCACATATTGAAAATGCAGTAGCATGAGGTGTTTCACAATCTGAAGTTTTGCATGCAACAAATGAATTTTGACTTTCTATTTTATGAATTTTACCAATTTCAATTAACTTATCTAAAGCTCGGTAAACCTGAGGCGGGGCATTGATGCCTTTTTTTTGTACATTAGATAAAATGGAATAAGCTTTTACAGGTTTCTTGTTTTTTTGAATGTATTCAAGAATGATCTTTTGATTTTTAGACAGTGGTTTTTGTTTATTTTCCATTGTTTACTATTTTAATATTTTTTTCTGATTCTGGATAATGATAAAATAAATAAAATTATTGCAACTGTGACAATAGTTGGACCCGATGATGTATTAATTTCGAAAGATGCATAAAGTCCAATAAATACTGATAATAATCCTCCAATAATTGACAAAATAACCATTTGTTTAGGATTATTTGATAAATTACGCGCCATTGCACATGGAATAATAAGCATCCCAGTTATTAAGAGAAGACCTACCATTTTGATAGAAATTGCAATAAGAGCTGCCAATAAAATTGTAAATATAGCGTTAACTCTTTTTGGATTCATGCCCTCAGCTTCAGCCAACTCATAATTTACTGTTGAGGCGAATAAAGGCTTCCATATTAGCCATAATACGAAAAGTATTATTGCGCCACCTGCCCATATGATGATCAAGTCATTTACATTTACCGACAGTATATCTCCAAACAATATCCCCATGATATCAAACCTTATGAATGATAAAAATCCTAAGATTACCAACCCAATGGCCAAAGACGAGTGCGAGAGGAGTCCCAGTAGTGCATCCCCTGCTAAATTTGTTGTATTTTGTAATCTCAATAAAATTAATGCGACTAATGATGAAACAGCAAATATTGATAGTGAAATGTTTATATCAAATGATATTGATAATATTACACCTAACAATGCTGAATGCGCTAGTGTATCCCCAAAGAATGAAAGTCTCCGCCACACAACAAAGCATCCAAGAGGACCGGTAACGATTGCAATTCCAATACCAGCTATAAGTGCCCTAAATAAAAAGTCATCAAACATATTATTTTGCTTCTTTCACGATGTTACCATCTGAGTCATGAACATGGTCATGCTCATGTTCATAGAGAGATAGAAGCTGAGATGATTTTTCGCCAAAAAGTTCTTTATATTCTTTGTTTTGAGCAACAGCTACTGGCGTTCCTGAGCAACAAACATGCCCATTAAGACAAACGACATAGTCAGTTGCAGACATAACAACATGTAGATCGTGTGAAATTAACAGTATCCCACACTGAAGTGTTTCGGATATTTTTTTTATCAACGCATATAATTCAACTTCACCTGTAAAATCGACACCCTGTACAGGCTCATCAAGGACCAAAAGGTCCGGCTTCTTTGCAATTGCTCGTGCCAAAAGAACTCTTTGAAATTCACCACCTGATAATTCTCTCAGATTGTTATTTTTAAGGTGTTCAACACCCGTCAAGTTCAAAGCATCGTTTATTTCTTGTTCCTGTAGGTCCTGAGTTAAAACCATAAAATCAATAACTCTAACTGGCAATGTCCAGTCAATCGAAACTTTCTGTGGTACGTAAGAAATTTTATTTGTTAATCTTTCTACATTGCCCTCAATGTTTTTGTAAAGACCAAGAGCTATTTTAGCAGTGGTAGTTTTACCTGACCCGTTTGGACCAATTAAAGTAACAATTTTTCCTTTTGTAATATTTAAATTTACACCCTTCACAAGCCATTTGCCATCCTTATACAAACCGGCATCAGATACTTTTACTAAAAGGTCATT
>CABZHU010000023.1 GCA_902525575.1 uncultured Pelagibacteraceae bacterium | reverse complement strand
CATGATCAACCATCAGCCACTGTTTGAAATAAATTTTTTTCATTTCATTAGAGAATATTTCTTCGTCAGTATAAAACTCTTGCGGAAGAGTCTTTCCTTCTTCATATCTTTCTTTAAGTTGATTAAAAAAGGTCATTAATTTGAAGTTGCTGACCAGAGACCTTCTTTTTTGATATCATCAGTTGCTAACTCTATGCCTTTACGCAAAATAGAAACAAGGTCATCAATTTGTTCCTTCGTGATAATTAATGACGGTGACATGACGCATGTACTAAATAATGGTCGTACAATTAAACCAAGTTGCTGGCAATGTTCATTAATCCTAGAACCAATCTCATAGGACAAATTCAGTGGATCTTTTTTATCTTTATTGCCTACACATTCTACTGCAGCCATTAGACCTTCACCCCTAACTTCGCCAACAATTGGCAAATCGGTAAGCTCTCTCAATTTTGCTTGAAAATAAGGACCAACGTCTTTTACGTGATCAAGTAAGTTTGTTTTTTCAATGTAGTCTAAAGTTGCAGTTGCGGCTGCCATACTAACAGGATGCCCTGAGTCTGTGAAACCGTTTGAAAAAATTACTTTTTCTTTATTATCTAATTTGGACATCAATCGCTCTGATATAACAACTGCTCCACAAGGCACATATCCAGATGTAATCCCCTTAGCCAAAAGAATAATATCTGGTGTAAAATCAAAATAATTTTCTGAAGCAAAAATGTGACCAAGTCTTCCAAAGCCAGTGACGATCTCGTCAGAAATATACAACACATCATGTTTTTTACAAATTTCATGTGTCTTCTTATGATAACCTTTTGGTGGGACAATCACACCACCTGAAGCTAAGATAGGTTCAGCAATGAAAGCGGCTACCTTGTCAGCTCCAATTTCAATTATTTTGTTTTCTAATTCTTGAACTTTTAGATCACAGAATTCTTCGTCAGTAAGATCGTCGGGTTTACGAAAAGGATTAGGAGATGAAATATGATGAACAATATTACTTGCGAAATCAAAATTATTTTTATCTCTTTCCTTGCCTGAACAAGAAGCTCCTAAAAATGTACTGCCATGGTAAGCATCGTTTCTTGATATAATTTGTTTTTTTTCTTTTCGGCCAAGAATATTATTATAGAACATTACAAATCGTAATGCTGAATCCACAGCAGACGATCCCCCAGACGTAAAAAAAATTCTCTTTAAATCACCCGGTGCGTATTGAACGAGTCTTGATGCATATTCGTGAGCAATTTCTGTTGACTCAGTAAACGGACTTGCATATGGCATTTTAGTAATTTGATTATAAACTGCATCTGCAATTTCTTTAACGCCATGACCGACATTGACATTCCACATGCCTCCAGGTCCATCAATCAGTTTTTTTCCTGTCTTGTCATATAAGTAAATTCCATCGGACTTATCAATAAATGTACGATCATCTTCACCTCTGTATTCTAAGTATTGCCACGGATGAAGGATTCTATCATCTAGAGTATTCTTTAAATCGTTTTTAGCAGATTGTGATGTTGATTTAGGCATGAATCATTATAACCTAAATTGAACAGCTGTTCAATAATTGAATTATTTTAAAGTACTTATTTTTTGGCTATTCGTATAGATCTGCAGGTACCTTATTTCTTCTTTCAGGGTTAAAAAATTGCCTTTTAACTACCTTACATCGTGCCCATATTTTTCGGTACTCAAGTTCTTCAGGGTGATAAATTTCTGCAAATATGTTTTCTTTTATTTTTATTCCGTACGGTCTCTTGAGTGAAGCAAGTGCAATATTTTTTTTCATAATAGGGGACCATAAGGCTGCGGTTACAATTCCAATATCCTCTTTTTTGCTATTATAAATTACAGAACCATGTGCTGGCTTATCTCCATCTATATCTAAACCTACTAGACATCTTTCAGTAGTATTTTCTTCTTTTTCTTTTTTAAGTGCTTTCTTTCCAACAAAATATGAGTTTTTGTTTAAGTGCACAAGCCATCCCATTCCAATTTCATAAGGTGACCTCATTCTGGTCGGCCTTAATGAGTCTTCTGCGGCCATAAAGTCTGTATTGGTTTGAATAAATCCAGCTTCAATCCTAGTCATTTCGAGTGCATACATTCCAAAAGGTCTTAATTTTAATTCCTTACCAGCAATTTCAATATTGTCCCACGTCGTTTCTGCATTTTTTGGATCAGTCCACAATTCATAACCCAAATCACCTGTAAATCCTGTACGTGATATTAAAATATCGAAACCATCAATTTTATATTCTCTCATTTCAAAAGGTTTTAATGCTTCAAGATCTGTTGCTCCAAATTTTTTTAAAGTTGAACAGGATGTTGGTCCTTGAATTGCTAGTGCAGCAATTGTATCTGTTACATCGGTAATTGTAACATCAAAACCATAAGCTGAATCATTAAGCCAGTTATATATTTTAACAGCACAGCAAAGCATAAATTTTGTTGAAGAAAATTTGAAAATAGTACCATCGTCGATCACCTTTCCATCTTCATTACACCAGATGATATAAGCAACTGTATTGTCCTTCATTTTTGATAAATCTCTAGTAACTAAGTAATCAACAAATTGATGCGCATGATCTCCTGTAATTTCATATTTGCCCATAGGGGTTAGATCCATAACTGATGTTCCATTTCTTGCTGCTGTATATTCAAGCTCGGTAGTTGAGTATTCTGTAGGCACAGTATATCCGTTCCAGTTATAATATTTGTTCGTTCGCGAAGCCAAACTGGTTCTAGAGTGAAAAGGCGTTTTCTTTAAGGCTGAATATCTAAGATCTTGCGTCATTTAAAAATCATCCAAGACTGCTTTAGCTGCATTTTTGCCTGAAATGCCGGTTAAACCACCACCTGGGTGTGTCCCTGCACCGCACATAAAAAGACCATCCAAATGTGTCTTATACTGTGAGGCTCCTGGAATTGGGCGCATCATAAAAAGCTGATCAATTTGAATCTCACCATGATGCCAGTGCCCTCCTGATACCTTATATTCTGATTCAATATCGTCAGGGGTTAGTAATTTCTTACGCTCTATGCATTCATTAATATTAGGAGCATATTTGCTAATTATTCTGATAATAGATTCAACGTAACTTTCTTTTATGTTTTCCCACCCTTGATGAGTTTTATATGGTGCATATTGCACTTGAATATCTAACTTTGGATTTTGATCAGAGTCTTTTTTGATACATATCTCAAGTGTTGGCTCTAGTGAAAGCTTATCAAACTTGCTTGGATTAAATGTTTCTTCAATGTAATCAATAGATGGCGCAATAACCATTCTGCTGTCTAAATCATTGTCATCACAATTGTTAAAACTAGGGAGCTTATCCAACTCTAAAATGAGTTTGGCAACTCTTCCTTTGGAGCGATGATGTTTTATTTTCCTCTTTACGTCAGTATCAAGGTTTTGAGAACCGAGCAGTGAAAAGTATGTTGAACGTGGATCTGCATTTGAAATAATTTTCTTAGCATACATTTTTTCACCATTGTTTAGCTCAACACCTACAGCGCAGTCATTTTCAATAATACAATTTTTAACAGAAGCTGAAGTTTTTATTTCTACATTATTACTTTTGCATTTTTCAATTAAATGTTTAGTGAATTGATCATTGCCGCCCTCTATTTGAAATATACCACCGAATAAAGAATTGTTATGGATAGCCATTCTATACAATAAGTTTATGAGAGAGCCTGGTGAACGCGGACCTAAATTAGAACCTATAACTGAGTCATGCGCTATCAATCCTTGAAGTAGTGTATTTTCAAAATTGTCTTCAAGTTCATCAGCTATATTTAGGCCAATCATTCTAGCAAAATCATTAAAATTTTTCTTTCCTAATAACCTGACATTCAATCCGAGCTTAAAGAGTTTAAAATAGTCAGAAAAACTATTGTTCATTATTCGCGGAGGAGATGCCATCATGAAAGAACCTAAAGTTTTTGAGAATTTTGACATTTTTTCATGAAAATCATTAAACCGGTCAGCATCATGAGAGGAAAATGTTGAGATAGATTTATGATCAATGTGTTGATTGCCCACTAGTCGTACGTGTTGTCCAGTTTCAGATAAGGCAATTGTGGTCTTTGGTATGTAGTTTATTTGCATTCCACCAATCGAGCTTGAAACGGCAGATGTTACTGGAGGTACATAGTTGGTAATATCATTATTGACCATACCACCACATTCTTTTCGGGCTTCGCAGATTAACACTCTTTTGTTTTTTCTAGCGAGGACGTTTGCGCATACCAATCCATTATGACCTCCACCAATTATGATGGCATCAAAACTCGAATTGCCAGACATTAATAATAATTTCCTTTTTGTGGGACGTTCATGTCTAATAGAACTTCACGAGCTGCGTTAGCTCCTGGTGCACCCATTACACCTCCGCCTGGATGTGTTGAAGAGCTACATATATACATATTTTTTAATGGAGTCCGATACTGCGCATATCCAGGAACTGGCCTATTGAACATTAATTGGTCCATGGTCAACTCTCCTTGAAAAATATTACCCTCTGTCAAACCAACCTCGTTTTCTAATTCTAGTGGTGTGCGTACCTCATAATGATTAATTAGGTCTTTAAAGTTAGGAGAAAACTGAGCAATACAATCAACTATGTGTCTTCCAAATTCTTGCTTTCTCTCTTCATTCCAACCACCATTTGCAAGGTTAAATGGTACGTACTGAATAAATACAGACATATAATGTTTACCTGGCTCAGCCATTGTAGGGTCACTTTTTGATGGAATGCACATATCAACATATGGATTACGGGACCATTCTCCCCTTTTCCAATCATCGTAAGCTCCTTCCATCTCTTCTATGGTTTCTGTGAAGTGCATATCTCCACCACCACCTGGATCACCTTCAGGAATACAAGGAAAGTCTGGCAAGCCATCTAATGCAATATTTAATTTACCAGATGAACCCCTTATCTTAAAATTTTTAACACTTCGCACAAAATCATCTGGAAGGTCCTTCTCTTCAGTAATCTTTAAAAAAGTTCTTTTGACATCAAGGTTGGAAACTATTTTCTTAGCATAGTATTCATCTCCATTTTGTGTAGCAACACCGATTGCTTTTCCATTTTTTGTAATAACATTTGTTACTTCGCTACTTTGTTTTACTTCTCCTCCATGATCTTTTAGACAACCCATCATTGCCTGAGTAATAGATCCCATTCCACCCCGTGCATATCCCCATGAACCAACTGATCCATCAACCTCACCCATGTAGTGATGCAACAGTACATAAGCTGATCCTGGTGAACATGGGCCTAGAGCAGTTCCAATAATTGCACTACCAGCAAGGTGAGCTTTGGTAATTTCACTTTCAAAATATTCTTCTAAGTAATCTCTGATGCTCATAGTATAAAAACGAATTGTGTCATAAATTTCTTTTTCTCCTAGTCCACCTAATTCATCTTTTGCAGCAAAATGCTTTGCAAACTCCAGTGCGCCAAATAAATCTTTTGGTTTGAAAGATGTTAAGTCAGGAGGCGTCATTTTAAGAAGAGGCTTAATAATTTTACATTGCCTTAGAACATCACGGCTATATCTTTCGTAAGCTTCTGCATCTTTATGAGAATGGCGTCTGATAGAGTTGATGGTCATATCATGATCATGATAATGAGTATAATAGTCTCCATTTTTCATCATCGTTGCACTGCCTTCATAAGGAATAATTTGAAGTCCATATTTATAAAGCTCCAGGTCACGCATGATCTCAGGTCTTAATAAACTACAAACATAGGAACAATTTGAATATTTCCATCCAGGGTACAGTTCTCGGCTCACCGCAGCACCGCCAATCCAATCATTTTTTTCTAAAACGACGACATCGAGCCCAGCTTTAGCCATATAACTAGCTGCTGTTAAGCCGTTATGGCCAGCTCCTACAACAATTACATCATGAGTATTTTTTGGCATAAAATGAACGAATATTGAATTTATATGATACCCATATTGAATGATTATTCAATACAAAACTACCATTATCATTAAACTTTGTGTATGGTTCTTTTATGAATATAAATCCCAAAAAAATTAGTAATCCTCAACTGAAAGAACAGGAATTTTCAATCAATCATCAAAAACTAATTGACGCAACAATTGAAACTATAGCCAAAAGAGGTCTCGCAGATACGACAATTGCGCAAGTAGCTAAGAAAGCAATGGTATCACAAGGTTATGCAAATTTTAGATTTAAATCTAAAGAAAATCTTTTGCTTAGTTCACTAAAATTTCTATCAGATGAATATAAAAATTCTTGGCAACGAATATTCGAAGATAATAACTTAGATCCAGTTGGAAGAGTAATTAAAATAATTGAAAATGATTTTAGTAGTAAAATTGCAAGTAGAAATAAAATTGCCGTCTGGGTATCGTTTTATAGTGAAGTAAAATTTCGTCCTTCTTATTTAACAATCTGTCAAAAGCAAGATGAAATATATTCATCTCAGATGGAAAAGTTAATTAAAGAATTAAATTTTTTAACTGATCAGACTTTTCTAACGCCAAGAGAAATAAGTGAGACTTATCTTTCAATGGTGGACGGATTATGGCAAAGAATTTTATTTGATCCTAAAATGTACTCGCATGTATTTTGTAAAGGACTAATAAAAAAATACTTTAAGAATATTTATACAGATGAAAACCGGTTTGTGTGATCTCAACTTTTCAATCTATACTTGGAAGTAATTATAAAACGTATATTGTTTTATTTTTATGTGCTCTTATTATTGGCATAAAACTCGGAACCCTTATTCCCTTACTATCATTAATACTTGAGTCAAGAGGTTTCAGTAATACACAAATTGGATTAAATGTTGTAGCTCAACCATTGGCGGTAATTTTATTTGTTAGAATTACACCAATCATTATTCATGCAATTGGTTTATCCAGATCAATTGTCATTGCTCAAATAGTTACAATTATTTTATATTTTACCTTTCCTATATTCGAAAGTTTAACTGCATGGTTCATTATACGCTTCCTTATTGGATTTGCTGGTGCACTT
>CABZHU010000022.1 GCA_902525575.1 uncultured Pelagibacteraceae bacterium | reverse complement strand
TCAATAAAAATTCAAAAATACCTATTTAAAAAATGCTTTTAGCCATTATCTGTGATGTATGAATAATAAGATGTTTTCTCATTATCAGCCCAGAAACTTAAGTGATAAAATTGCCCTTTTATTCACTAAAATGCTAAGGCTATTTGCCGATCTTTTCTTTAAGAAGAGATATGGGCACCGAGCTGTAATTTTAGAGACAGTAGCTGCCGTGCCCGGAATGGTCGCAGGTATGTTAAATCACTTAAAAAGTCTTCGAAAAATGCAAGAGGGTAGAGGTTGGATTAAAATTCTCTTGGATGAAGCTGAGAATGAAAGAATGCATTTAATGACATTCATCAACATTGCAAAACCATCTGCATTTGAGAGATTTTTAGTAATATTTGTTCAAGGAATATTTTTTAACTTATACTTCATTATGTATTTAGTTTCTCCACGTACGTGCCACCGAATCGTTGGGTACTTTGAAGAGCAAGCGATAATAAGTTATACAGAATACTTGGATGAAATTGATAGTGGCAATATTGAAAATACACCTGCACCAAAAATTGCTATAGATTATTGGAATCTATCAAAATTTGCCAAACTAAGAGATGTCATTATAGCAGTTAGAGAAGACGAAATGGGTCACAGAGATGTTAATCATGAATTTGTTTCTATTTTAGATAATGAGGTTCCAAATAAAAGTTTAATTAGAACTAAGGAATTAAAATCTAAGAAGTAATTACCTATAACTCATCAATAAATCTATTATGTTACAATTAGGAATATTCTTACACTCACTAGTAGTGGGTTTTATGATTTTCTTTATGGCTGTAGTCTCACCTGTAATTTTTAAGATACTTGATGAAACTAACTCAGGAGCATTTCTAAGACAGCTCTTTCCACGCATGTTTTTGTATGGATTAATTGTAATGCTACTTGCAACTCTAAGCACCTTAAGTAGCCAGCTAGATATTTATTGGATTATTTCAGCTTTCTCCTCCATTTTCTTTGCAATAAATCTCTATATAATCACACCCAAAATAAACTATTATCGAGATGAAGCAAAAATAGGAAGTCCTCTGTCTGAAAAAAAATTTAAACAATTTCATTTACTTTCAGTGGTACTCTTTATTTTACAGCTATTAGGCTCATTATATTTATTATTTATTTATTTTTATTAGGAGTAACTATGAAGATTTTAAAAACATTTGATAATGCAAAACTTATTATTGTCGAACTTGAAGTTAATATGGGTGATAAAAAAAGGAGCGCACCTACATTATGTGCTTCAATTGATGACAAAATAATCCCTTTAAGTTCTGCTCACGATGGTAGGCCAATACTAATGAACCTAGATAATGCTCTGCAGTAATAATGCTTAAGTTGTAAATTTAGTGATAAATAATTCAGCTTTAGACAAAATCTTTTTCTTTCTTTCGTTTTTCATTTTATCATAAACGCTTACCATCATATTCAGTCTTGGATTGCTACTAAAAAATTTTCTATTTTTGTTAATAAATCTCCAATAAAGACCATCCACCGTCTCACACCATTCACCTTTTTTAAAATCCATCATCTTTAAATAATAACTAGAACCACATATATATGGTTTTGTTGCAAAAATTCCTCCATCACTAAAAAGACCCATTCCATAAACATTGGGCACCATTACCCATTCAGAAGAGTCAACAAACATTTCCATGAACCATTTATAAACTTCCTTTGGCTCGATCTCACATAGATTCATAAGGCTTGATAATATCATCAGTCTTTCAATGTGGTGAGTCCAACCATATTTCAAAGCATTGTTAATTGAATGATCTAGGGGCGGAATCCCAGTCTCACCTGAGTACCATTCTTTTTTTAATTTTCTTTTATGTTTAAAAAAATTTTTCATTTCCATTTCTTCTGAGTAATTCTGATAAATGCCTCTCATAAATTCTCTCCACCCAATCACCTGTCTGATGTAACCTTCTAGCGAGTTCAAGTTTACCTTCTTTTTTAATTTTCTTAATTCATCGACAATTTGCCTAGGAGTAATTAATCCAGTATTAATTAGCGGGCTGAGAGCACTATGAAACAAAACATTATCTCTTTGGCTTACTGCATCTTCATAATCACCAAATAAGTTTAACTTTTCTTTTATGAAATTATCTAGCCACATTGATGCCTCATTATGAGTTGTAGGTAGCCAAAAATTATTAGTATTTCCCGGATGATTCTTGAAGGTTACTTCCACAAATTTTTTTAAAACTTTTGTATGTTTTGTTTCAGAAGCAATTAAGCGTTTTGGTAATTTTACAGTCTGAGGTAATTTTTTTCTATTATCCTTATCAAAGCTCCATTTACCTCCAACTGGCTTTTCATCCTTGACGAGCAAATCAAATTTAATGCGACTCATTTTATAATAATTGGCCATTAATGGCTTTTTTTTGTTGTCTAGGTATTTTTTGAATTCATCTTTTGTATTTAGAAACATTGGTGAGGTGACGATTACTCTTTCTAAACCAGCATTTTTTATAAATTTGTTTATTTTTTTTTCAAAAGGTTTGTCCTCAATCTCAAACGATAAAACTTTCCTTGATTTATTTTTTTTGATTGATTTTTCCAATTTATATTCGTACTGCGAGGAAAATTTATTTTTACAATCGTAATAATCAACCTCAAAACCTTTATCTATCAATAAATCACTATAACTGCGCATTGATGACAAGAAATGAAGTATTTTTAACTTATGATGTTTTTCATAAGTACAAAGACTTAAGTCCTCGGCCATAAATATTTTATAATCTTTGAACTCTTTTAGGTGTCGAGGGTCAAATAATTGATTACCTAAAACTATAAATATATCTTTCATACATTTATATTATTTAAAGACTTAGAGCTTTTTCAATTTCATTAATGAATTTTTTTGAATCTGGTTTAGTTAAGGCTGTAAAACCAGCAAGTGCATTTCCATTTTTATCAATAATAATTTTGTGAAAATTCCATCTGGGCACTCCTCCAATAAAACCTAATTCTTTTTTTGACCACTGAAAAAAAGGGTGAGCGTTTTTTCCTTTTACAACATTTTTCTCTGTAAGTGGAAAGGTGATATTAAATGTGCTTTCACAAAATTCTTTAACTTGTGCATTATCACCAGACTCTTGATTTCCAAAATCATTAGAAGGAACCCCTATAATAATCAATCCCCTATTCGAATAAGTATTATATAAATCTTGCAAACCTTCATATTGGTAAGTAAAGCCACACAGGCTAGCAGTATTTACAACAACAATGGTTTTTCCTTTATAGTCAGACAATTTGATTATATCTTCTTCATTAATTGATTTAAAAGAGTGGTCGTGCGCATTATCTGTCATAGCTGTACCCATGTATAAAATAAGAGTGATTGTGATTAAAACAAAATATTTCATTAGAAATTTATTAAGATATGTACGTAAACGCTAGCAAAGTAACCGATTGCTATGATTGGCGTCCATTTCAAATGACCAAAAAAAGTATACATCCCTCTTGACTGTCCCATCAAAGCAACTCCAGCAGCAGAACCTATTGAAAGCATACTTCCCCCAACGCCAGCAGTTAGTGTCACTAATAGCCATTGTGAGTCAGGCATCGAAGGCTCCATAGTTAAAACGGCGAACATTACCGGGATATTGTCGACAATAGCTGACAAGATTCCAACTAGTATATTCGCATTGGTTGCCCCTAAATCTGTATACATAAATTGAGAAACATATTCCAAGTAACCTATAAAGCCAAGGCCTCCAACAGATAAAATTACACCAAAGAAAAATAATAAAGTGTCCCATTCAACATGTGCAACATTTTCAAAAAAATCATATTTTTTTTCTTCAACTTTAGTTGTGTTAATTTTTATATAAAAACTATAAAGTTGCAGGTAAGCTAATCCGGTCATCATTCCAAATACAGGTGGTAAATGTAAAAAGTTATGAAAACTAACCGCAGTAAGTATTGTTAAAAGTCCTAAAAGAATTATAACCTTTCCTCCATATTTAATTTCAACAGTTTCTTCTGCAACATTAGGTTTATGATCTGATACAAAGAAATGCATTATTCCTGCAGGGATTATGTAGTTTACAATAGAAGGAATTACTAAAGCAAAAAATTGAAGAAAATCAAGTTGGCCTGCTTGCCATACCATTAATGTTGTAATATCACCAAATGGGCTAAATGCACCTCCAGCATTTGCTGCAACTACGATGTTTACACACGCTATCCCAACGAACTTTGGGCTTGAAGATCCAACGGCTACTACAACAGCACACAAAACAAGTGCAGTAGTCAAATTATCGGCTAACGGTGAGAGAAAAAAAGCGAGAACTCCTGTAATCCAGAACAGTTGTCTATAACTAAACTGATTTTTAATCAACCAAGCTTTTAGTGAATTAAAAACATTTCTTTCTTCCAAAGCATTTATATAAGTCATGGCGACTAATAAGAAAAATGCTAATTCAGCATATTCAAGAAAACTGTGCCTTATCTCATGCTCAACCATTTCATAATGAGAGGTTCCTGAGTAAGCGAATGCTACTATTCCCCAAATTAAACCAGCAGCAAGAACAACGGGCTTAGACTTTCTTAGATGAGTAAATTCTTCAGCCATAACTAGCGCGTAAGCAAAAACAAAAATTACCAATGCGGAAAATCCAGCCCAGTGATATGTTAAATCTAATGAATGTTCCATATATTTTTCTCCAATATTTTATGAGCTAAGAAGAAATAAATGATACAAAATATCAACAAGATTAATGATACTGAGTATGCCTCATTTATTCTATAACTCCCCATTAGTCTATATATTGTTTGAGTAAGAGTTGACAAGTTATTCGTTCCAAAAAAAGAGATTACGACTAAGTCGCTTGCAGACAATATTGAGGAAACACAAAAAGCTGTTATTAATGATTTTTTTAGCCCGGGAAAGTCAATCGTTAGAAATCTACTTAATCCATATAGATTTAAACTATTTGATACATCGTCATTTTCTTTTATCACTCGAAAAAATGAAGGGGCTAAGTAATTGTATGTAAATGGCAAAACAAAAAAAGAATTTAGAATAATTACAATAATAATATTTGGGAAATACAACAAATTCAATTTAAATGATAATATGTAATATCCAACCGCCATAACCGCTGGTGAAAATATTATTAAACTATAAATTAAAGATTCTGATGCTTTAGTCTTCTTATGCGTCAGCACTAGAAGATTATATACCACAAGTATAGATATAATACCTGAGAAAAAACAAATGATTAATGTGTTATAGATTGCTTTCCAAAGATATGCGTATGTTAAAATATTAAATAACTCTCTATTCATCCCCTTTACAATTATAAATAAAAGTGGTGAAAAAATAATTAATGTAATAATCAATAAAATTAGTAAACCAAGAAGATTAAGTAGAGTGAGATCGAAATAAGTTTTAATATGTCGTTTATCATCAATCAAAAAATTCTGGCTTTTAAAGTTTCTAAAAAAAATAAAATAAATAGCAAAACAAATTATAAGTTGGAAAAAAAGTAAATTTAGAGCTGCATTAAAATCGTTAGAAAATATTACTGAGTAATAAATAGATACTTCCAAAGTAGAGTACTTTGGGCCTCCCCCTAAAATTAACACAGGGGTAAAACTTACAAAACAAATAAATGTTACCAAAACAAAGAGGCTAGGAATATTTTTTTTAATAATTGGCCATTCAGATGCAAGAAAAGAAGATATCTTTCCCAATCCCATTTGCCTTGAAAGCATTTTCTCATTTGGACTGATCTCATTTAATGATTGATAAATAATTCTACCCACGAGTGGAGTATTTAAAATTATATGACCAAAGAGAATACCTGTAAGGCCGTAAATTTCAAAAAAATTTCCATAAAAAGATAGAATCCCAAAAATTGTTATTATTGTAGGTAGCACAAATATTATTGACTGTGATTGCGCAATAATTTTTACAATATAAAAATTATTATATGTATTTAATAAATAGGCTAAAAGAGAACCAGCAATGATCGACAATAAAGCCGATAGCAATGATTGATAGATAGTAAAAAAAATAATTGAGGATGCATAATTAGAAAATTCAAAGCTTGCGCTAATCTCGTAGTGAGAGAAAATACCAATTAAAGGAAGTAAGATTGCTAATGCCACGAATGTTAAACATAGCAATGGAAAAAAATTTCTAAAATTAAGACGAAGCAACTTCAAGCCATATTTTTATGAGAGGATCGGCCTCTAAAAAATCATCATATTGAATTTCTTTAGGTTTCTTAAGCTTTCTCATCTTATCAGGAATATTGTTAACATTCTCTATTGCAGGATACATTATATTCATCTGTGCTATTATTTTTTGAATGTCATCGCGAACCATAAATTCAACAAATTCTCTCCCAAGTTTTTGCTTTTCTGAGTCAGGCCTTACATAAACTATTTCTTTTGTTACAAGATGTCCGCCTGTAAATTCAATAGCTTTATATTTATATTCGTCTTCATACTCTTGATGATAAAATGGCGAAGTACTATAGCTTAAGACCAAGTCAGCTTTGCCTTCAAGAAAAATACCATAAGCTTCAGACCATCCGGGAGTATAAGTTAAAACTTTATTGTTAAATTTTTTGAGTATTGTTGGAAAGTTATTAGGATGAGTAAGCTTCATCCATCGCAATAAACCCATTCCAACTGGACTAGTTCTTGGGTCTTGTACGACTATTTTTATTTCTTCTTGGCTAATTAATTCCTCAAAGGAACTTGGAATTTTATTCAAAGCTTCACTATTATATATAAATGAGAAATAACCATAATCATAGATATTCCAATTTTCAGATGAATAGTCAAACTCATGCATCTCAACTCCGAGTATAACATCTTTATCTTTTAAAAATATTTCATTGGCGAGCGTACCTGCCTGACTTGTTGAAATATATTGAATGTCGCACTCACAAATCTTTTCAAATTCATCCTCAATTATAGGACCAGGCCCCCATTCAGCAGAAAATGAGTCATAAGTACCAATAACCAAAACTTCTTTTGCAGATACTGGACTTATTGTTACTAAGATAAAAAATAATGATAATATTTTGTTTTTCATATTTGCCTCCGCTAGCATTATCTAGATCAGGTTAAGGGTCGTTTCAAAAGAAACCTCTCAGCAATTGCTCCCCGTGAATAATTCAACTATACATTGAAAACTTATTCAATTTCAAATATTTTTTTCAAATGCAGTTTAACATTTTAAAAGATCAGTCAAATTTTATAAAAGATAAAGATCCAGGACCTTTTTCAAAAAATAATGGCTTTATATACAATATGGAGCTAGATGGAACTTATTATAAGGGCTTTAAAGTACAGGAAGTAAACTGTAATAAAGCAGGAATAGCGCATGGTGGTACTTTAATTGCATTCGCTGATGGTATTATGGGGTATACTGCATGGAAAAAAGGTTCTTTTCCATGCTTGACAGCCAAACTCAATGCAAACTACGTTGGACCGGCTCCCAAAGGTTCCTGGGTATATGGTTTTGCAGAAATTACCAGGGAAACGAAATCTATTTTATTTATGAAATGCACATTGTTTATTGAGGAGAATACTATATTTACTGCAGACGGTATTTTCAAAATTATTAGAAACAGAGGAAAGAAAGATCCATCATGATAAACAAAAATATTTTTAAATCAGTGCGACATACATCAAGCTATCTGTCTGCTGGTCCAGTTGATGGTCCCTTAGTGATGTTTTTTCACGGATGGCCAGAATTATCATATAGTTGGCGTCATCAACTTAAATATTTTGGTGAAAAAGGCTTTCATGTAATTGCGCCTGATATGCGAGGATATGGCGAATCCACAGTTCATAAGAATAAAGCTGATTATTCTCAAAGAGAGATTGTAAAAGATATGGTAGAACTTTTTCAAAGTTTCAATAAAGATAACGTAATAATAATTGGACATGATTGGGGATCTGAAACCGCATGGTCAATGGCAAGACATTATCCTGGTTTTGTAAAAGCAGTAGCGTCATTGTGCGTGCCCTACGCAATGTTAGAATTAGATATAAGTGAAACTTCTCTAGAAAAATTGATTAATAGAAATACCTACCCTAAAGATTTATATCCCTACGGGCAGTGGGATTATCAAGTTTTTTATATGAAGGAGTTTGACAAAGCATGCGCAGATATGGATAGTGATCCTTATAAAATGATAAAATTTGTTTTTAGAAGTGGGGATCCAAATACTGCTGGCATGCCTTATCCAACTTCAATAATAACTAAAAATAATGGTTGGCTCCCAGAAGGTGGAGAACTTCCTGATATTCCAATTGATAACAAAATACTAAATGAGGAAGATGCTCGAAAATATGCTGGATATTTGGAAAAGAATGGATTTTTTGGACCAAACAGTTGGTATGTTAATCACCAAGATAATAAAGCATTTGCAGAAGAAGCTGATAGCATTATTGATATGCCTTCACTGTTCATACACGCGACTTATGATTATGTATGTGATACAACTTCAACTGGCGCTGCAGATAAAATGAGAGAAAAATGTAAAAATCTAATTGAAAAAAGAATTGATAGCGGCCATTGGATGGCACAAGAAAAGCCAGAAGAATTAAATTTAATTCTGGAAAATTGGCTTAAAGAAGTATAGTGAATTCCATGTTCGGGGCGTAGCGCAGTCTGGTAGCGCATCTGGTTTGGGACCAGAGGGTCGCAAGTTCGAATCTTGCCGCCCCGACCAAAAAAATATGAGTACACCAACTGAATCTTTATTTTATATGCCACCTGAATGGCATCCTCATGAATGTTGTTGGATGCAGTGGCCAACAGACTCTTTCCCTACGAATGTAACACCTTCATGGTCTCATTTTGATTTAGAAAAGGGTCGTATTGCGTGGGCCAATGTTGCTAATTCAATTAGTAAATTTGAAAAATTAATGATGATTGTTAACCCAAGTGATATTAAAAGTGCCAAGAAACTGTTGAATAGTAATGTTGAAATCCTAGAACTACCCATTAATGATGCATGGTGCAGAGACTCAGGGGCTATATTTTTACTAAACGAAAAAAATCAGTTAGGAGGAGTTGACTCAGATTTTAATTGTTGGGGTTATAAAGAAAACTATGAACTTGATGATAAAGTTGCAAAATTCATGATTGACCATTCCAACTCTAAATATTTTAAAAATAATATGGTTTTGGAGGGTGGCTCTATACACGTGAATGGAAATGGCACTTTAATAACT
>CABZHU010000021.1 GCA_902525575.1 uncultured Pelagibacteraceae bacterium | reverse complement strand
GATAATACATATGATGTTATATTTTTCGTCTCTTTAATGTCTGCATCATTTTTAGATAAGTAAATCACTTTCGAAAATTCTAAATACCAGTCACAAAAAATATTCCATGTAAATTTATAAAGTTCATTTGCTGCCTCATTAAATCTATAATGTTCTAAAGCAAGTTGAGTTTTGTTTCGACAATTTTCATATTCAAACAGTATCCATTTGTTAAAAATATTTTTTGTCTTTTTAGAATCTATTTCTTGATAGAAGCAATTGTTTAACTCACATAGTTTTACTGAATTCCAAATTTTGTTAATAAAATTTTTATATCCTTCAATTCTTTGTTTTGATAATTTAATATCTCTACCTTGTGCAGCCATCGAACACAATGCCATGCGTAATGCATCCGCACCAAATTCATCCATCAAAACAAGTGGGTCGATTACGTTGCCTTTTGATTTTGACATTTTCTGCCCCTTCTCATCTCTTACTAATGCATGCACATAAACTTCTGTAAATGGAACTTTTTTAGTAAAATAGAGACCCATCATCATCATTCTAGCAACCCAAAAAAATATAATATCAAAACCAGTGACAAGAGCTGAGGTTGGATAGTATTTTGCTAATTCAGCTGTTTCCTCAGGCCAGCCTAGAGTTGAAAATGGCCAGAGCGCTGATGAGAACCAGGTGTCCAGCACATCATCTTCTTGAACAAGTTCTACGTCTTTTCCATAGTATTTATTTGCAGAGAGATTTGCTTGTTCAATTGTTTCTTCCACAAAAATATTCCCATCAGGACCGTACCAAGCAGGAATTTGATGACCCCACATAAGTTGTCTTGAGACACACCAAGGTTGAATATTTTCCATCCATTCAAAATAAACTTTATCCCAATTGCTGGGTATAAATTTTGTATTGCCATTTTTTACATTATTTATTGCTTCTATAGATAATTTTTTCGCATCAACGAACCATTGATCAGTTAGTAGAGGTTCAATTACTTCTCCTGATCGGTCACCGTATGGAACTGAATGTAAATTTTCTTCTTCTTTACTCAAGACCTTCTTTTCTTTGAGTTCACTAATTATTTTTTCTCTTGCTGTATAACGATCAAGACCTTGGTATTCTGTAGGACAGTTTTCGTTAAGTTCCGCATTTTCAGTAAAAATATTAATAATTTCTAGTTTATGCCTTTTTCCTAGTTCATAATCATTAAAATCATGAGCAGGGGTAATTTTTACTGCACCAGACCCTTGATCCATTTTTACATATTCATCAGCAACAATTGGAATTCTTTTTTCAACTATTGGAAGTATCGCAAACTTTCCAACTAAACCTTTAAATCTTTTATCCTCTGGATGAACAGCTATTGCAGTGTCGCCTAGCATTGTTTCTGGTCTTGTCGTTGCAATTGTTATGTGACTGTCTTCGTTTTCAATTTCATAATCAATATACCAAAGAGTACCTAATACTTCTTTTTGAATAACCTCTAAGTCAGAGATTGTTGTTTTTAACTTGGGATCCCAGTTACTGAGTCTCTTATCTTTATAGACGAGACCATTTTTATAGAGTTTTACAAAGACATGACGTACGGATTTAGAAAGACCTTCATCAAGTGTAAATCT
The DNA here is from genome assembly GCA_902525575.1 of uncultured Pelagibacteraceae bacterium. Classification (GTDB taxonomy): domain Bacteria; phylum Pseudomonadota; class Alphaproteobacteria; order Pelagibacterales; family AG-422-B15; genus CACNXQ01. The sequence goes on along the minus strand of CABZHU010000021.1, from coordinate 9,337 downwards.
TTCTCTAGTCCAATCACATGAGCAACCGAGTCTTTTCAGTTGATTGATAATCTTATTTCCTGAGGACTCCTTCCATTTCCAAACATGTTCTATAAATTCTTCACGAGATAGACTGGCCTTATCTACTTTTTCTTTCTTCAATTCTCGTTCCACTACCATTTCAGTGGCGATTCCAGCATGATCTGTTCCTGGCTGCCATAGCACATCTCTCCCTCTCATTCGATAAAACCTTACGAGAATATCCTGCAACGTATTATTTAATGCATGCCCCATATGTAAATTGCCAGTTACATTCGGGGGAGGTATTACTATGCTGAAGTGTTTATTTTTTGAGTCTACTGGAGCAGTAAAGTCTCCATCCCCTTCCCATTGTTTGTAGATTTTTTCTTCAACTAAATGGGGTTGATAATATTTATCTAACATTTAATTGTTGTTATCTTCAGAACTTATATTTATCTTTGCGGAACTTAGTCTATCTAAAACAACTCTTTTGAGTTCTTCATTTATGATATTATTTATTGTCTCTTTCGGTAAAGATTCTATTGTATCTCTGACCACATTACGAATTTGATCTTCACTTATTTGCATATCTCTTACTTCCGAATTGATTACTTCATTAGATTTCTCGTCGACAACTAATTCTGTTAATTCAAGAATACTCTTTTCACTTTCACGGACTTCTTTTTCACCAATAGGTTTAGTTAATTCGATGACATCTTTTGGAAGACCCTGCTCAGTAATGGGCTGATCATTCTTCATCATTGATTTAATAGCATCGAGTATATCCTCAGTATCTGTATTGTTTTGATTCATAAATTACACACGTTGTTATATCTATTGGATATCAAAAACTAAAGATGTTTTTCTCTTTAAAAGAGGGCAATACTGGCAGAGAACATGGAAACAATTGCTCTGAATGGAACATTGCTTCTTTTCTTGTAAACATTTTTGCATTACATAAGCCATTTTCAGACAAAATGGCTATTAGCCTTCCACCATTGTCGAGTTGATTAAGTAATTTTTGAGGAACATACTCTACTGCGCCTTCAATAATAATAGCATTAAAAGGACTTTGCTCAATACATCCGTTTGAAATACTTTTATTTATGTAAATTACGTTATTAAGATTATTTTCCTTTGTAGCTATTTCTGAAGATTTTATATAGCTATCATCTTCTTCTACAACAATTACAGTTTCAGCTATCAATGATAATACCGCAGTTAAGTAACCTGTAGTTGAGCCCAAAATAAGTACATTTTCATTTTCTTTTAAATCTATATGCATTGCAATCTTTGCAACTATTTCAGGTTTAAGGATAACCCTATGATTAGATAAAACAAAATTTTTTTCAACATATGCACTTTCTTTAAATTCTTCAGGTATAAAATCTTCTCTATTTAAATAATTAAATACAGAAATTAGCTTTTCAGTCATACCATTTATCGGCTTAATTTGACCATTAACCATTTTTAAGTTTTCAGCATTAAATTCCATAATCGTCTTTATGGATTTGAGATTTGATATGTAAATCTATTAAATTATTCACAGTTTTTACTTATTGATGATATAAACTTCATTATTTGGCCACGTGGCGGAATGGTTACGCAGAGGACTGCAAATCCTTGTATACCGGTTCGATTCCGGTCGTGGCCTCCATTCATGATATGTGCTTTCTTAGGCTCTTAATAATTTTATCTGCCTGATCTTCCTTAATCCACGAATGAAAATTTCTAATCATTCCCGGACTAAAATTAGGGAGAAGTTCCATGAGTTTAGCTTTCATTGATTTAATATTGTTGCCTTTTTCATATGTGGCCAGATACCCGATATATGACTGAGGGTATTCGGGTTGTAATTTTACTAATTTTTCTGCATATTTTTTTGCTTTATTGAATTCTTCATCAAGAAAACTAAATCGCCACAACTCAAAGAATGTTCTCCACTGTCCATATGCATCTTCATATAATTCAAGTGCTTTCTCCATTTCTTTAGTCGCTCTTTTTTTGTCACCTATCTGATAAAGAGAGGAACCAAATAACCTTCTACCGTGAGCAAATTTCTTATTTAGCTTAATAGAATTATATGAATGATTGAGAGATAAATCAAAATTTCCACCATAGTAATAAGATAAACCAAATGCAAACTGACAGAGATAATTGCTCTCATTTAGTGAGACTGAACTTCTAGCAAGGTTAAGCAATGTTTTTCTTACTTTATTAGGATCTCTTACATTAAACATCCAAAGTTTATCTGCATAAGACATTGCAATTTTAGATATAGTAATTGCTAAATCTTCTTTTGGTATAGAGTTACTAAGAGTGTCGTATGAATTTTTAGATAATAAAAATCTTATTGTTCTTTTATCTTTTTGGTTTTTTGATTTTCTTATTACTCCATTCTCCTCAAGATACTTTAAGCGTCTCCATAAAGTTCTTTCAGGAGCCTGTGTAAAGTACTGAATATCGTAAAAAGAAAGTCCTTTGAAGAAATTAACATAAAGCCTAAATACAATCTCTAGATCAAGAATACTACTCAGAGATAATGACTTTAATACCCTGAATAAACCACCGTAAAGGAAACTGAATACAGCTTCATCAAGTAGGTTAGTATTCTTGGAAACATCATCACTTCTTCCAAATCCGAATTCATAAATATTGTCTTTTTGTACAGTCACTAGTTACTATTTAATATATTTCTAGATAAAGTAAAACTAGATATGCAAGATAACATTTGATATAAGATGTTGCTATTCCCCGGTAGCTCAGTTGGTAGAGCAAGCGACTGTTAATCGCTTTGTCACTGGTTCGAGTCCAGTCCGGGGAGCCAAGCTAGAGGATTTGGCTTAAAAATGTCTTAGTTCTCTCACTTTCAGGGTTGGCAAAGAAATCAGTTGGATTTTTAGATTCCACTATCTGCCCCTCATCCATAAAAATAATTTTGTCAGCAACTTCTTTAGCAAAGCCCATCTCATGAGTCACAACAAGCATGGTCATGCCACCTTCTGCGAGTCCGACCATAACATCTAGGACCTCTTTAATCATCTCAGGATCTAGCGCTGATGTTGGTTCGTCAAATAACATTATTCTTGGCTCCATACACAGTGCCCTTGCAATTGCTGCTCTCTGTTGTTGACCTCCAGATAGTTGAGCTGGATACTTGTGAGCCTGGTCATCTATTTGAACTCTTTTTAAATATTTCATGGCCTTTTCTCTAGCTTCTACTTTTGGTAACTTTCTCACCCATATTGGTGCCAATGAACAATTGTCTAATATTGATAGATGCGGAAATAAATTAAATTGCTGAAAGACCATTCCAACTTCCCCACGTATTTTTTCAACACTTCTGTTATCATTTGTTAATTCCGTTCCTTCGACTACAATTTCTCCTCTTTGATGCTCTTCAAGTCTGTTTATGCATCTTATTAAAGTAGATTTACCTGACCCAGAAGGTCCACAAATAACAATTTTTTCTCCCTTGGTTACTTTCAAATTAATATCGTTAAGAACATGTAGTTCTCCAAACCACTTATGAACGCTGCTCATTTCTATCATTGTTTCTTGTGTCATATTTTAATTTCCCGTATCTAATTTCTTTTCAAGTCTTTGACTATATCTGCTCATTCCAAAACAAAAAACCCAAAATATAGCTGCTGCAAAAACATATCCCTCGTGAGAAAATCCTAGCCAATCAGGATTCGTTCCTACAAATTGAATAATACCTAAAAAATCAAACAAGCCTATTATTAATACCAGAGTTGTATCCTTAAATAATGCAATAAAGCTACCGATTATAGCTGGAATAACGATCTTTAATGATTGTGGAAGAATAATTAGGCCCATCATTTTCCAATAAGTTAGCCCTGCAGCTTGAGATGCCTCGTATTGTCCTTTAGGCATTGCTTGCAATCCACCTCTTACAACTTCCGCTAGATAAGCAGCTGAAAAGAACATAACACCTATAAGCGCTCTCATTAGTTTATCAAAGTTAACACCTTCTGGCATAAAAAGTGGGAACATATTTGATGCCATAAACAATACAGTAATCAGAGGAACTCCCCTCCATATTTCTATAAAAATTGTTGAGAGCAAAGAAACAACTGGCAACTTGGATCGTCTTCCTAAGGCCAACATAATTCCTATGGGCAAAGATAAGACAATTCCAACACCTGCAATTACAAGAGTAAGAAAAAGACCTCCCCAAAGTCTAGTCTCAACATTTTCAAGACCTAAACCTCCTGAAAAGAGAAAAACGCAAATGATGGGAAATATGCCAAGAAGAAATATCCCTACGAAGCCTTTATATTTCAGGTTCGGTATAAGTAAGTAAATTATACTCACAGTCAGCAGAAAGTAAGCAATGTTTATTCTCCACAGTTCATCAGATGGATATAATCCATAGATAATTAGTTTCATATTTTGCTTAATGAATACCCAGCATGCCCCACTGCTAGTGCAGTCCTCTCGTGTTGTACCTGAAAAAGTTGCATCAAAAAATATCCAAGAAAGGAGTGGCGGAATTATTAAATAAATAAAATATAAACCAATCAAGGTCAAAATAGTATTATACCAAGTTGAAAAAAGATTTTTTTTCAACCAACCTATAATCCCTATCTCAATAACTGGGGGCGTAATATTCTTATTCATGTCTGACACTACCGTTCACCTACTCTCATAATACGATTGAAAAGATTCATTATTATTGAAGTAAAGAGACTAAGAAATAAATATACACCCATAACCATCCCAATAATTTCTATGGCTTGTCCTGTTTGCATAAGAGCAGTTCCTGCAAAAACTAAAACCAGGTCTGGATAGGCTATAGCGGCTGCAAGAGAGGAATTTTTAGTCAGATTTAAATATTGATTTGTTAGAGGTGGAACAATAACTCTCAGGGCTTGAGGGATTATTATTAGCCTCAAAACTAAGCCTTCTTTCAGCCCCACAGATCTTGCGGCTTCAGTTTGACCTTTAGAAACAGCCATGATGCCAGCTCTCACAACCTCTGCAATAAATGCTGCGGTATACATTGAAAGAGCAAAAGTTAAGGCTACAAGCTCGGGTATTAATCTCGTGCCACCTTTATAGTTAAAGCCCTTAAGTTCTGGAATATCAAAAGATACAGGAAAGCCAGTTGCAGTTAGAGCTGCAAAAAATACTCCTAATACTAAAGCTATTGAGACGTAGAACGCAGGGAAAGTAATTCCAGTTCTATTTTGTCTTCGCTTTGACCAGACAAAAATGATAATAGAAATAACTATAGTTATCCAGAACAGGCTAAAAATTATCGAAGAGCCTTCACCAAAGTTGGGATCGGGTAAAAATAAACCTCTATTATTTAAAAATATAGAATCCATAAATTCTATACTTTGTTTTGGCTTGGGTAAGGCCCTAAGAACTGCAAAATACCAAAAAAATATTTGAAGCAGGAGAGGAATATTTCTTATTACTTCAATATAGGTCTCAGCAATCTTGGCTATAAGCCAATTTGAGGATAAGCGCATGATGCCAAATGCGAAACCAACAATTGTGGCAAAAAATATTCCGATACCTGCTACAAGTAATGTATTTAATAGACCTACAATAAATGCATCAAAGTAAGTTGAGGTTGGGGAATATTCTATAAGAGTCATTCCAATATCAAATTGAGACTCTACCCCTAAGAATTGAAAACCACTGGCTAAACCACGTGCCATCATATTCTCAGCTGTATTTTGAACAATATAATAAACACCAAGGATTACTAACGATAGAGTAATTGCTTGATAGAATGTTCCTTGAACATTCCTATTAAAGATAAAATTTGAAAATTTTGAAGGTCTCATGGATATCTTATTTTATTTGTATTCTACAATATTTAGACTTAAATCACATAAAAAAAGGAAGGCCAAGATAATGACCTTCCTTTATTAACTTAGAGTAATCTTACTTATAAAATTAAAGCAAATTATCTTGCTGGAGGTGCGTATAAAACTCCACCATTTTTATAAGAAGCGTTAGGTGAACCTGCTCTTGCAAGGCCCACTGGAGTATTTTCTCCAACGTGTTTCTCGTAAACATCACCATAGTTTCCAACTAGTGAAACAATGTCATAAGACCAACTGTCACCTAAGTTTAGGCCAGCACCTGTTCCACCTTCTTTACCGCATAGTCTTGCAACTACAGGATTAGAAGTCATAGCACAAGTTGTCTTAACATTTGAATTTGTTAAACCAAATTCTTCTGCTTCAATCATTGCATTCAATGACCATCTTACAACGTCAGCCCAGTCGCCGTCACCTTCTCTAACAACAGGTCCTAAAGGCTCTTTAGAAATTGTTTCAGGTAATACAACGTGTGCATCAGGATCAGCAAGCTTTGTTCTTTGTGCAGCTAAACCAGATTTATCTGTCGTATAAGTATCACATCTGCCTTCGTCATAAGCATTTACAACTTCGTCTGCCTTTTCAAAAACAACTGGCTCATACGCCATGCTGTTTGCTCTGAAAAAATCTGCCATGTTTAACTCAGTAGTTGTACCAAGGTTAGTGCAAACACTAGCACCGTCTAATTCCATAGCACTTGTAATTCCTGAGTCTTTTCTGACCATGAAGCCTTGTCCATCATAGAAATTAACACCAGCAAATTCTAAACCAATTTGAGCATCACGAGACAAAGTCCAAGTAGTATTTCTTGACAATACATCAATTTCGCCAGCTTGAAGTGCAGTGAATCTCTCTTTAGCCGTTAGAGGGACATATTTTACTTTATCTGCATCACCAAAAATAGCTGCTGAAACTGCACGACATACGTCTACATCAATACCACTCCAGTTACCATTTTCGTCAGGGTTAGAGAAACCAGGAACTCCCTGACTCACACCACAGTTGAAAAATCCTTGGTCTTTAACAGTGTCAAGAGTACCTGCATAAGCAGCTGGCACCATCAATACTGAACAAAATAATCCAAGAATCGCATTTTTTATATTATTCATAAATGATTAATCCTTTTTTTAATTAATTAATTAAACTTATGAATAAATTATAATCATAGATCAAGCAGGAATCTAAATAAAAAAAAGTATGAGATGTTTTAAAATAATATTGTCTACATATAGTATTTAATCTTTATTGATATACTACTTGTCGCGCAGTAGTAATTCTAATATCAACTTCTTTCATCCCATTTTCAACTAAGGATTTAGCTATTTCATATTGTTCTTTAGTTAGTTGATCAATTAAATCATCGATACCATCCACTCCAGCTCCACATAAAGAAGTAGTATTGCACTGTAAATACCAACGAACAGATTGGGTAAGATCTTTTTTAACTCCATCTCCATGTTCATACATATTGGCAACATTAAATTGAGCCTCGGGAACTCCTCGTTCAGCAGAAAATAAATAATATTTAAATGCTTTTGTATAATTCCTACTAAAATACCAATGATCATCATAATACTCACCAAGTGCGTATGCAGCTCGCGGATCCTTATAGCTTTGGTACATTTGGGTAAATATTTTTTTTGCTTCTTTGTAGTTTGAAAAATTTTGCCCTAAACAAAAATCTTGTATACCGCATAAATTAATACTTGATGCATCATTATAGAGTAAGCCCAGAACATACATTGCATCCTTGTTGCTCTCGTTTTCTGCAAGATCTCTTAAAATTGCTATTCCTTTTTCTCTTTCCCCTGAAATAAGAAGATCATAAACGGTCTCTGCCCTAGTCTGAGAATGTAGAATACTAAGAATAAATAAAGATAATAAAAATATTTTTTTCATTTTTATAATTTGGCGCGCCCGAGAGGATTCGAACCTCTGACCCACAGCTTAGAAGGCTGTTGCTCTATCCAGCTGAGCTACGGGCGCTCATTTAAAATTATCTGCGTAGGATTTACTTATAACTTTCCTCCCAGAGGTTTCAAGAACTTCATAATCTATATTATTTGACTTAGCATAATGAATAGCGTCTTCTTTTGATTTAAAATTTAATTGAATTTGAGATGACGTATTACTGCCACCATTCCAACCCATCATAGTATCTCTAATTTGATTTTTACTATCAGAGATTTTCAATACCCATTTATTAAATTTTGATCTTCCTGACTGCATTGCAGTTTTAGAGGGCTTATATATTTTTGCCTTCATGATTAATTTTCTGACCCGTCTAGTTTAAGTAGGTCGCTGTACAAATCTGTTCGCCTGTCTCTAAATACACCCCATACATTTCGCAAATTTTCTGCTTCATCAAGATTAACTTTACCTATCAATACTTCTTCTTTATCTCTACCTGCCTCTGCAATTTTATCTCCAACATGATTAGTAATAAATGATCTTCCATAGAAGTAATTTGATATTTCTTCACCTTGCTCTGTTCCAATTCTATTAGATGCAACTACTGGAATTTGATTTGCTGCAGAATGACCTATCATTGCTCTTTGCCACATATCTGAACTGTCAAAACCATCATCTTCTGGTTCACCGCCTATTGCTGTTGGATAGAGAAGAACTTCTGCCCCCTTCAAAGCCATTATTCTGGCAACTTCTGGAAACCATTGATCCCAACAAATGCCAATTCCTATTTTTGCGTAAGCCGTGTCCCATACTTTGAAACCTGTATCTCCAGGATTAAAATAAAACTTTTCCTGATATCCAGGTCCATCAGGTATGTGAGATTTTCTATATTTTCCCAATATATTTCCATCTGCATTGACGACTGCAATCGCGTTATAATGTGCTCTATTTGCTTTTTCAAAAAAACTAACTGGAAGGACTACTTTAAGTTCAGATGCTAATTTAGACATTATTTCTAATGTTGGGTGATTTTCAAATGGTTTTGATAATCCAAATAATTCATCTTTTTGATCCATGCAAAAGTAAGTTGACTCGAATAATTCTTGAATAAGTATAATCTGAGCTCCCATACCAGCTGCTTTTTTTATTATACTTTCTGCTTTGTCAATATTTTCAGAACTGTTTTTTGAACAAGTCATTTGCGTAGCTGCTAAAGTTACTTCTCTCATTTCACGCTCCTTGGTTGCTGCTGTGTGATGCAATGAATATTTCCACCACCAAGCAATATATCACGACCATCGAGACATACAATCTGTCTGTTAGGAAACTGTGATTTAATAACCTTTTCTGCATTTTCATCCGCCTCTTTATCTCCAAAAATTGGAAATATTATTGCTTCATTAGCGATATAAAAATTAATATAAGAACTTGGTTCATCATCATCAGGTATAATTCTCTTATTTGACATTTCTAATTCAATAATATTAAACGGCTTTCCATTTTGATCTTTTGCAGTTTTTAATATGTCTAAATTTTCAGATAAAAGTTCATAATATGAGTCATTC
>CABZHU010000020.1 GCA_902525575.1 uncultured Pelagibacteraceae bacterium | reverse complement strand
TTAATTTCACTATTTACAACTGCGCTTTCTAAGAGTCTTAATGTTGTGGTACCTACAGATATAATCTTTCCTCCATTTAATTTACATTCTCTTATTCGATCAGCACTTTTTTGGCTGATTGTTCCATGTTCTGAATGCATTTTATGCAAACTTAAATCATCATTCCTTATGGGTAAGAATGTACCCGCCCCTACATGAAGAGTTACTTCAATTAGTTGATTGTTTTTTTTAAGATGATTAATCATAGCTTCATTGAAATGCAGTCCTGCAGTGGGAGCAGCAATTGAGCCCTTTTCAGTTGCATAGACAGTTTGATAATCATTGAAATCCTTAGAGTCACTTTGTCTTTTTTTTTGTATATAGGGTGGTAAGGGCATGTTTCCCTCATCTTCTATAAATTTGTCAAATTCTTTCTTTGAACAATCAAATTCTACTTCAATTTCTCCATATGTAAGTTTTTTAGTAACAGTACATGTAATGTTTTTATTAAATTGAATGTTTTGTCCAACGCTTATTTTTTTTCCTGGTTTTGCAAACGCAAACCACTTCGTGTCCCCTATATTTTTGTGTAATGTTATAAGAAAATTTATTCCATTGCTTTGCACTTTGAGAAGTATTGGAATTACTCTAGTATTATTTATGACAACTAGGTCTTTTGCCCCAACATAATCTAAAAAATTAGAGAAACTTGTATCAGTATATGAATTGTTGCAAACAAGCATCTTCGACTCTTGTCTAGGACTGCAAGGCCTATCCGCAATCAACTCATCTGGTAGATCAAAGTCATAATGACTTAGCTTCATTGCTTAGAGATCAGCAAGAACCTTTACTGAAACCATTTCATCAGGATCATCTACGGTCCCAGATCCAGGCGCACCTCTTTTCAAGCCATCAACAAACTCCATTCCTTCGATTACTTGCCCGAATACAGTGTATTGTCCGTCTAAGTGAGGAGCCGCATCAAAGCAAATGAAAAATTGGCTGTTAGCAGAGTCAGGATCAGCAGTTCTTGCCATTGAAACAGTGCCTCTTAAATGAGAAGTATTGCTGAATTCATTTTTTAAATCAGGTTTTTCAGATCCACCTGTTCCATTTCTATTTTCTCCATCACCAGTTTGTGCCATGAAACCCTCTATTACCCTATGAAAAGGGACTCCATCATAAAAACCTTCTCTTGCAAGTTCTTTAATCCTTGTTGAATGATTGGGTGCAATGTCTGGCATTAACTCTATTATTACGTTTCCACTTTTTAGTTCAATCTGAATTGTGTTTTCAGGATCTTTAGCCATGTATTCTCCTTCTGCATTAACTGCTGTTATTAAAAAAAATAAAGAAAAAATGATCTTTATAAAATTCATTCTTACTTATATTTATCTCTAAGTTTGCTTGCCACAAACTTATTGGTAAAATTACTAATATCTCCACCCAAGCGTGCAATTTCTTTTACAAAGTTCGACGAAATGGATTGTCGCTGTGCGTCAGCCATTAAAAAAACTGTTTCAATCTTTGAGTCAAGTTGCCTATTCATGCCCAGCATTTGAAATTCATATTCGAAATCTGAAACTACTCTTAAACCTCTAATAAGAATTTCAGCATTTAATGAATTGGCAAGATCGATCAAAAGATTATCAAATGCAATTACTTCAATACTACTATTATTCGAAAACTCCTCATCAATCATTTCTTTTCTTTCGTCTAAATTGAATAAAGGTTTTTTATGTGGGCTATCCGCAACAGCAATATAAAGCTTGTCCACGAGCTTAGTAGCTCTATTAATGATATCTATATGCCCCTTGTGAATAGGGTCAAAACTTCCAGGGTATATGCCGGTTCTGTTCATGACTGGACTATATATCGAATATTATTTTAGCTCTAGTAATTTATTAATTATCTATCTCAACTCTCGAAGCTGAAACAACTTTTTCATTATTATTAGTTTTAAATATGCTAACGCCCTGCGTATTTCTTCCTGCTACCCTAACGTCCTTAACAGGACAGCGAATAACTTGTCCAGATTTTGTAATTAGCATTATGTCATCATCATTGTTAACGGGAAATGATGCTAAAACATTTCCATTTCTCTCAGATGTAGCAATGCACATTATGCCTGATCCACCCCTGTTTGATATTCTGAATTGATAAGAAGAGGAGCGTTTTCCAAAACCATTTTCTGTAAGGGTTAAAATAAACTGTTCTTGTGCCTTCATTTCATCGTATCGTTCATTGCTTAACTTTACTTCTGCTTCGGAACCATTGCTCTCACTGTCTTCGCTGTCGATATGATCGTCGTTATCTTTTTCTTTTGAACGCATTTTCAAATATGCCTTGGACTCACCTGATGTGGTATCGGTGTGTGATATTACTGAAATAGAAATAATTTCATCTCCCTGGACTAATTTAATGCCTCTTACACCCGTTGATGTTCTGCTTTTTGTTGTTCTAAGTTTTGCAACAGGTGTTCTGATGCACTTTCCAAATTTTGTTGTAAGAAGTATATCGTCATTATTTGAGCATAATTTTACTCCAACTATGCAATTATCACCGGCAAGCTTCATCGCAATTTTACCGTTTGCTTGGATGCGTTTGAAATCCTCTAGACTATTTTTTCTCACACTCCCATCCGCTGTAGCGAAAACAAGAAAATCAGTATCGTCGTCCATTTTTGTTTCTGGTAGAACCAAGATACTTGAAAGCCTATCTTTTTCCCTAAGGTTCAACATATTAACGATTGCTTTGCCTTTTGCTTGAGGAGAAGATTCTGGTATTTTCCAAGTCTTGAGTTTGAACGCTATTCCACTGGAAGTGAAAAAAAGCATATTGTCATGAGTGCTTGCAGTAAAAACTTGAGTCACAAAATCCTCATCGTTTGTTTTCATTCCAGCTCTGCCCTTACCTCCTCTTTTCTGAGCTCTATACATGTTTAATGGAACTCTTTTTATATACCCAGAGTTAGTAACACTTACAACCATATCGCTTCTTTGAACTAGATCTTCTTGATCGATTTCAGATACTTCCCCCTCATTAATTTCAGTACGACGTGGAATATCAAACTGTTCTTTAATTGAGTCTAATTCATCATTGATTACCTTTTTCAATACAGTGTTGTCTTTCAGTACGGATAAAAAATAACTAATTTTTTTTGATAATTCTGACAATTCACCTTTGATTTCATCTTTTCCCAGTGCAGTAAGGCGTTGAAGCCTTAGCTCTAAGATTGCTTTAGCTTGTTCCTCTGTAAGGTAAACTTCTTTATCATTTTTTACTTGTCTAGGATCGTCTACGATTTTGAGAAGATCAATTATGTCTTCTGTCTTCCATTTGGTTTTTAGTAAGGATGTTTTAGCTTCGTTTGGATCTTTTGAGGATTTTATTATATCTATTACACTATCAACATTTGCTACTGCTATTGCAAGCCCGATTAAAGTATGAGCGCGATCTCTAGCTTTAGATAAATCATATCTTGTTCTATTGGAAATGATTTCTTTTCTAAATTGTATAAAATGGTAAATGAACTCTTTTATGTTCATTAGTTTCGGCTTGCCATTTGTTAAAGCTAAAGAATTAACCCCATAAGAACTCTGCAATGAAGTAAACTTATACAGCTTATTAAGTATAACTTGAGCAATGACACCTTTTTTTAACTCAACAACAACACGAACTCCTTGGCGATCTGATTCATCTCTCAAATCACTAATTCCCTCTATTTTTTTATCTCTTACTAGTTCGGCTATTTTTTCTAACAAGACTGACTTATTTACTTGATATGGAATTTCAGTAAAAATAATTGCTTCACGATCATTTTTAAACTCTTCAATCATAGACTTAGCTTGTACTATGATAGAGCCTCTCCCTGTAGATTGCGAAGCTTTAATACCACTGGTTCCTATGATTGTTCCACCAGTTGGAAAATCAGGCCCCTTAATAATTTGATTTATTTTTTCAAAGGAAATTTGATCGTCTTCTAAAAATGCCTTACAGGCGTCAACTACTTCTCCTAGATTGTGAGGAAGGATATTTGTGGCCATACCTACAGCTATACCCCCAGCACCATTAACTAATAAATTTGGATACTTTGCAGGCAGAACTGTTGGCTCACTCTCTGTCTCATCATAATTAGGTCTGAACTCTACGGTATTTTTTTCTATATCTTCTAGAAGAAAACTTGAGATCTTTGCCATACGAACTTCTGTGTAACGCATTGCCGCTGCCTTATCTCCATCCATTGAGCCAAAGTTGCCCTGACCATCTATAAGTGTAGCGCTCATCGAAAAATCCTGAGCTAGTCTTACAAGTGCATCATAGACTGCCTGATCTCCATGAGGGTGATACTTACCGATTACGTCTCCTACTACTCTTGCGCTTTTCCTGTGTTGTTTATTCCATTCATAGCCTGACTCGTGCATGGCATATAATATTCTACGATGAACAGGCTTTAGTCCGTCTCTAACATCAGGTAATGCCCTGCTGACAATCACACTCATTGCATAATCCAGATATGAATTCTGCATTTCTGTATCAATTAATATGGGTATAATTGATTGCTCTTTAGGCGTTTTCAGATCTTCATTTTGATCTTTAGAATCACTCAAATTTAAAACCTATAGGAAGGATATATTCCCTAGAAAACTAGGAAAAATAGCCATTAAATTGTTATAAAAATATATGAAATTATAGCAGAAAAAAGTATGTTTTTCGAATTAAAAATTCTTCTTAAAAAGGGATCTCATCGTCGATATCAATGTCAACTGGAGATGAATCTATAGCCTCTTGATTCATGTCGGAAGACATATCAGAAATTGATTCAGAACTTCCTGAGCCACGAGAATCTAGCATGGTTAATGTACCATTATAGTTACCCAGAATTACTTCTGTCGTATATTTTTCATTACCATTTTGATCTGTGAATTTTCTAGTCTGTAATTGTCCCTCTATATACAGCTTCGAGCCTTTCTTAACGTAACTCTCAACAACACCCGCTAAACCATCGTTAAATATAACTATTCTGTGCCAGCTAGTTTTTTCTTTTTTCTCACCCGTTGATTTGTCTTTCCAGGACTCTGAGGTCGCTAGACTTAATTGTGCTAATCTTTTTCCATCCTGTGTTTGCCTAATTACAGGGTCAGCTCCTATATTACCAATAAGCATTACTTTGTTGAGACTGGAAGCCATAAAAACTAATTTAACTAGTTAATAAGTAAGTGTATATAAAAAAAGGCTATTCTATAACTTTATTCACAGGATATCTTTAAATAGTTACCATAAGGATTAATTGAAGAATATGAACAAAAATATTTCAGTTCAAGGAGCAAGAGAGCACAATCTCAAAAATATTAACGTAAAAATACCAAGAGAAAAACTTACTATTATCACAGGACTTTCTGGTTCAGGTAAATCATCTTTAGCTTTCGATACGATTTATGCTGAAGGTCAACGAAGATATGTAGAAAGTCTCTCTGCGTATGCAAGACAGTTTCTTCAAATGATGCAAAAGCCTAATGTTGATTTGATTGAGGGACTTAGCCCCGCCATCTCAATTGAGCAAAAAACAACTTCTAAAAACCCAAGATCTACCGTGGGAACTGTTACAGAAGTTTACGATTATTTAAGACTATTATTTGCGCGCATCGGCGTACCCTATTCACCAACAACTGGCCTTCCAATTAAGAGTCAGACAGTTACTCAAATCGTAGATCAAATTAAAAATAGAAAAATCGGCTCAAGATTTTTAATTTTATCTCCAATTATTAGAGGTAGAAAAGGAGAATATCGAAAAGAATTACAAGAACTACAAAAAAAAGGATTTCAAAGAGTAAAAATAGATGGAGAAATATATGAGTTTGATTCCCTCCCAAATCTGGACAAAAAAAAGAAGCATAATATTGAAGTTGTTGTAGATAGAATTGTTCTAAGTGATGACATTGGAAACAGATTGGCAGATAGTGTTGAGACAGCTCTAAATCTTTCAGATGGTCTTGTTATTGTTGAGGACGTTAATGAGAAATCTGAGAAACCCAATCAAGATCTTTTTTCATCAAAATTTGCGTGTCCTGTTTCTGGTTTCACTATAGATGAAATTGAACCAAGGCTTTTTTCATTTAATAATCCATTTGGTGCATGTGCTGAGTGTGATGGGATTGGAACAGATCTTTCAATCGATTCAAATCTAGTTGTCCCAAATAAAAACTTATCAATTAATGAAGATGCTTTGGCTCCCTGGCCTGTTTCAAAATATGGCTATTTCAGAAATATTCTTGAAACTGTATCAAGAAAATACAAATTCTCACTTAATACGCCATGGAAAAACCTTGGTAAGAAAATTCAAAACATTGTTCTCTACGGAACAGGTGATACGGAACTTACGTTTACATACGACGACGGGTATGAATATGAGAGATCATTTGAGGGCGTCATAAATAATCTGGAAAGAAGATTTCTTGAAACTGAAAGTGATTGGATGAGAGGAAGAATTGAGAGGTATCAGGGTGAAGTGAAATGTGAACCTTGTTCGGGATTTAGGCTAAAAGAAGAGGCACTTGCTGTAAAGATTGATAAACTTCATATTGGCGAAGTCTGCGATAAATCAATAAAAGAATTACTCTTGTGGTTTGGAAACCTTGAGAAAAAATTAACAAAAAAAGAAAAGGAAATATCCTATCGGATACTTAAAGAATTGAATGAAAGAATATTATTCCTAAACAATGTTGGTCTTGAATATTTAACTCTTTCGCGTGGATCTGGAAGTTTGTCAGGTGGTGAGTCACAAAGAATAAGATTAGCATCTCAAATAGGATCTGGATTAACTGGAGTATTGTATGTATTAGACGAGCCCTCAATTGGACTTCATCAAAGAGATAATGAAAGATTAATAAAAACTCTTAAAAGGCTTCGCGATCTTGGAAATACTGTAATTGTTGTAGAGCACGACGAGGAGGCAATCACAACAGCTGATCATATTGTTGATCTTGGTCCAGCAGCCGGGGTTAATGGTGGAAAAGTTGTAGCTGAGGGTGATGTAAAGCAAATCAGGAAGAATAAAAATAGTATCACTGGTCAATATCTTTCAGGCAAACTTAAGATTGAAATACCAAAAAAACGTAGGACGGCCCTTAAGGATAAATATATCCAAATAGTAGATGCAAGTGGAAACAATTTAAAAAACGTAAGCTGTGAAATACCTCTAGGTACGCTTACATGCATTACCGGAGTCTCAGGAAGTGGCAAATCAACTCTTACAATAAATACTTTATACAAGTCAGTTGCTCAAAGTCTAAATGGATCACGACACACAGTTGCTAAGCATAAAGAAATAAAAGGTCTAAGTGAATTAGATAAGGTAATAGACATTGATCAATCACCTATTGGAAGAACACCAAGATCTAATCCAGCTACTTATACCGGAGCTTTTACTTTTATCAGAGATTGGTTTACAGGCTTACCTGAATCTAAAGCAAGAGGATATAAGCCTGGCAGATTTTCTTTCAATGTTAAAGGGGGGCGCTGTGAAGCGTGCGAAGGAGATGGTGTTATAAAAATTGAAATGCATTTCCTACCTGATGTATATGTCACTTGCGATGAGTGTGAAGGTAAACGATATAATCGAGAAACTCTTGAAATTAAATATAAAGATAAAAGTATAGCTGATGTTTTAAGCATGACAGTTGACGAAGGTTGTAAGTTCTTTGATGCAATACCAATGATCAAAAATAAGTTAATAACTCTTCAAAATGTAGGTCTTGGCTATATTAAGATTGGCCAACAGGCCACTACTCTATCGGGAGGTGAGGCTCAAAGAATAAAGTTATCAAAGGAGCTCTCAAAGAGAGCTACAGGTAAAACTTTATATGTATTAGATGAACCAACTACAGGACTGCATGTTCATGATATCAAAAAACTTTTGGAAGTATTGCAAATATTGGTGGAACAAGGAAATACAGTTGTTGTTATTGAACATAACCTAGACGTAATAAAAACAGCTGACTGGATCATAGATTTAGGTCCAGAAGGTGGCGATGGTGGCGGTGAAATTATAGGATCAGGATCGCCAGAAATAATAGCTAAAATAAAGAAAAGTTATACAGGTCAATACTTAAAACAAATCTTAAAATAAAAAATATTTGCCTGTAATAAAATTCGTGTTAAATATCTAGTAATGGCTTCAATATTACAATCTCTTCCAAAGACAGTTCTTGCAGGCTCACTTCTTGCAATAGCTTTGCTAATAATGATTACTGGCCATTATGGTGGATTTGACCAACTCTATTGGGCATCTTTATCTAGATTTCTTCATGTTATATCGGGGGTTATGTGGATAGGTTTACTCTACTATTTTAATTTTGTTCAAATTCCAAATATGCCAAATATTCCTGACGATCAAAAGCCAGCTATTGGAAAAGTGATTGCTCCTGCCGCATTGTTTTGGTTCAGATGGGCAGCTATGGCGACTCTCATTACGGGACTGACAACTTTAGGCTTATACTATGGTCATGAAGGATCTATTAACGCACTAACATTCACCTTGGCATATGGATTTGATGGCAAGCAACTTACAATCGGCATAGGAATGTGGCTCGCAATAATTATGGCGTACAATGTCTGGATGGTCATTTGGCCTAATCAAAAAAAAGCGCTTGGCATTGTCGAAGTTGATGCCGACACAAAAGCAAAATCTGCTAGAACTGCAATGCTATTTTCAAGAACGAATACTTTATTATCAATACCGATGCTGTTATCGATGGTTGCAGCTCAGAATTTATATTAAATCTAACGAGTTGAGTCGACTGCGGAAGTTGTATTCCATTCTCTCTTTACATCTAAATAGTTTAAAAGCGGTGCAGCTACAAAAATTGATGAATATGTTCCAACCACTACACCCCATATCATTGCAAATGTAAAACCCTTAATTACCTCACCGCCAAAAATAAATAATGATAACAAGGCAAGTAATGTTGTAACAGATGTTACAATTGTACGTGATAATGTCTCATTAATGGAAAGATTTAGTAGATCTATAATATTTTTGGATCTGTGCTTACGTAAGTTTTCTCTGACTCTATCATAAACAACAACGGTATCATTCATAGAGTAGCCAACTATTGTAAGAATTGCTGCAATGATTGGAAGATTGAACTCTAACTGGGTGATACTGAAAACACCTATAGTTAAAATTACATCGTGAATTAAGGCAACAACAGCCCCAAGAGAAAATTGCCACTCAAATCTAAACCAAATATAGATAAGCATTGCAAAAACTGCAGCTAATATAGCAATAGCACCTGATTGTATTAATTCACCACTGACTTTTGGCCCGACGACTTCTGTTCTTCTGAAATTTACTTCGGACGAAAGGTATGAGTCTAAACTGTTTTTCACAATCTCAACTACATTTTGTTGAATTTGGTCACCACCTGATTGCTGTTCAACTCTAATTAATAAATTATTTTTTGATCCAAATTCCTGAACCTGAACATCACCTAAACTTAAAGTATTGAGATTATCTCTTAGTCCTGCGATTTCTATTTCATTTTCAGTTTCAATTTCGATTAATGTTCCACCCTTAAAATCAATACCAAAGTTTAATCCGCTTACAAAAAAAGCACCAAAAGATAAAACTACTAATATAGATGAAAATATAAAAGTAATGATTCTTGATTTTAGGAAATTAATTTTTGTATTTGCAATATCAATCATTTATTTTCATTCCGACTAATGAAGGCTTAAGGCTTTTTGCATAAATTGAAATCAATAACCTTGTAAAAGTAAATGCTGTAAATACTGAAGTAAAAATTCCAATAGCTAGTGTAATTGAAAATCCTCTTACTGGTCCTGATGCCATGAAAAAAAGTATTACAGCAGCGATTAAAGTTGTAATATTTGCATCTAATATAGTTGAAAGTGCTCTTTTGTATCCGTTTCCAACAGCATTAATCATTTTAGATCCACTTCTAATCTCTTCCTTAATTCGTTCAAAGATCAACACGTTAGCATCAACTGCCATGCCTATTGTTAAAATAATACCAGCAATACCAGGTAAGGTTAAAGTTGCTTGAAATAACGAGAGAATACCTAGCACCATAAATAAATTTATGATCAACGCTATGTCGGCCAAGAAGCCAAAATATCTATAAACAAACATCATGAATATTATGACTGCTACAAAGCCTATTATAGCTGCATACTGACCTGCCTCAATTGAATCTGCCCCAAGATCAGGCCCTACTGATCTTTCCTCTAAAATGATTAAAGGAGCTGGCAGTGCCCCCGCTCTAAGTAGTATGGCCAGATCATTTGCTTCTTCTGAGTCAAACCCACCTGAGATTTGTCCTGATCCTCCTAGTATTGCCTCTCTTATAACCGGAGCGCTAATAACAGTATCATCTAAAATTATTGCAAACGGTTTGCCCACATTTTGCTGAGTAACTCTTCCAAATTTACTTGCACCAAGTCTATCAAATCGAAATGAAACGATTGGTTCATTTGTTTGAGGATCGAAACCAGGCTGAGCATCAACTAAGTTCTCTCCTCCAACCATTACTCTTTTTTTAACAATATATTTGAAACTGTCGTCAGTATCTGATGATAAAATTTCAGATCCTACAGGTGCTTTTTTTGGATTTAGTGGGTCATAATTAGTAGAGGTGTCTACTAGCTGAAAAGTGAGCTTAGCTGTTTGTCCTAATAATGCTTTAATTCGATCAGGATCATCAATTCCTGGCAGTTGAATAATAATTCTTGAAGACCCTTGCCTTTGTATTGACGGCTCTCTTGTTCCAAGTTCGTCTATTCTTCTGCGAACTATTTCAAGAGATTGAGCAACAGCATTTGAAACAGCTAGTTTAATAAATTCGTCTGTAAAGGAGATAGACACTTGATTATCATCTCTTGTGATTACTAAGTTAGTTTGATCCCCCATTTGTAATATATTTTGAGAATTACTAACTGATATTTCCAAAATTTCTTTTTGAATTTCTGCAGGAAATTCTTCAACCACAAATTTTAAGTTATCCTCAGTATTCTTAAAATTGCTATATTGAATATTATTTTTCTTTAGCACTCTTCTTACGTCAGAATTTAGATTCTCTAATCTTTCTTTTATAATCTCAACTGTATCAACTTCTAATAATAAGTGTGATCCACCTTGTAAATCTAATCCAAGGTTAACCTGCTGCTTAGGAATAAAGCTTGGAAAACTATTTAACTGATCTTTAGTGAAGAAATTAGGAACGGCAAACATCAAAGCTATAAAGATGACCAATAAGATTGATAAAATCTTAGTATTTGAAAAATAAATCATTAATTAATTGTTTATTTAGGAGCGCTCTCTTTGACTACTTCTGCG
Organism: uncultured Pelagibacteraceae bacterium; assembly: GCA_902525575.1. Lineage (GTDB taxonomy): Bacteria > Pseudomonadota > Alphaproteobacteria > Pelagibacterales > AG-422-B15 > CACNXQ01. The sequence continues at coordinate 327 of CABZHU010000020.1, read as the reverse complement.
ATTGTTGATTTAACTAAAGTAACATTAACTCCCTGTGATATCTCAACCTCGACATCAAATTCACCAACTACCTTAACAACTTTACCTCTTATTCCCCCAGAGCTAACAATTTTGTCCCCTCTCTGCACTCCTGCTACCATTTCCTTGTGTTCCTTGGCTCTTCTTTGCTGTGGTCTAATTAACAGGAAATAAAATATCGCAAAAATTAAGAATAGCGGCATTAATTGAATCAGCATCTGTTCCATTACGAATCTCCTTTAAATAATTAAGGCAATATACATACTTAGCATGTATATTTGAACTAAATAATTAGTTAATATCTGACTT
>CABZHU010000019.1 GCA_902525575.1 uncultured Pelagibacteraceae bacterium | reverse complement strand
TGAATCTTCCCCATCCATGAACATATATGGATCAGAATTTTCATTTATTTCTTCATTTATCTCTTCATTGCTTAACGAAGCTTGTACTGAGTTTGAATTTGCTGCTGGTGTAGCAGTCATAGATGATACTGCAGAATTTCTTGTAATTTGTAAATCGACAATTGATTTAGTTGGCTTTGGATGTGAGTCTAATCCTGTAGCTACAACAGAGACTCTTGCCTTGCCTTCAAGTTTGTCATCAAAAATTGATCCCACAATTACATCTGCATCAGGATGAACCTGTTCTCGAATCTCATTTGTAATTTTATCAACTTCATGTAGAGTAAGATCAGTCCCACCAGTTATATTAATGAGAAGTCCTTTAGCTCCATCAAGTGAATAGTCATCAAGTAATGGGTTCGTTACGGCGTTATGGGCACATTCAATGGCTCTATTTTCACCAGAAGCTTCTCCTGTTCCCATCATGGCGCGACCCATGTTATTCATGATTGTTTTTACATCTGCAAAATCTAAATTTATAAGGCCAGGAACGACCATTAAATCTGTAATACTTCTTACCCCAGCATGTAAAACATCATCCGCCATTGAAAAAGCATCTGCAAAAGTTGTTTTTTCATCAGCTACTTTGAATAGGTTTTGGTTAGGTATTACAATTGTCGTATCAACTAGATGCTCTAATTCTTTGAGACCTTGCTCGGCAATACGCATTCTTCCAGCGCCTTCAAATTGAAATGGTTTTGTAACAACTGCAACAGTGAGGATGCCCAATTCTTTTGCTACTCTTGCAATTACTGGTGCAGCACCTGTACCAGTACCTCCACCCATGCCAGCCGTGATGAAAAGCATGTTAGTTCCCTCTAAACGTTCCATGATTTCATGCTTAGTTTCATCAGCTGAAGACTTTCCAATATCAGGGTGTGATCCTGCGCCCAGACCTTTTGTTACTTGAACTCCTAATTGCATCTTAGAGTCACTCAATGATTTAGAAAGGGCCTGTGCATCTGTGTTGGCTGCCACAAACTCAACACCTGACAAACCTGCCTCAATCATGTTGTTGATTGCATTGCCACCTGCACCTCCGACTCCAAATACAGTTATTTTAGGCTTTAGTTCTTTTAACTCTGGAACACTTAAATTTAAAACCATGAAATTATCCTCCTATTTTCATTAGTTATTGATTACTCCATTTGAGATTTGCTAAATTATTCTTTGCACTATTTGTTTTGTCTTTTTTATAGTCCTCATACGTAGTCGGGTTCCACATTTGAAAAGTTTCGCCCATGCCTACAAATGAAACTTGGTCACTGATTCCTGCTGATGCGATTAATTCACCAGGTATTATTACTCTACCTTCTTGATCAAAATGAATTTGATGACTGTCTGCAAATATAGAAGATGAAAAAGTATTTCTTTCTTCACTAAAAGGCCCAGCAGACTCGATTGCATCACTTATTTTTTGCATTCGGTTAATTGCACAACCTTCAATTGATTCAAGGGTTGGTGACGGATAGCAAATCATTCCCTTAAGACCGTTTTGTTCAAGTACACTTCTGAATGATGAAGGTACTGAAACACGACCTTTCTTGTCTATGCGATTAATATAAGTAGATAGAAACAATGCCATTTTATAAAAAAAGTTAGTTATTAAAATAATCAACAAATTACCTCGTTTGGGTTAAATTGGGATTACATGGGATAGTATGGGATCAAATGGGTAATGTCTACTGCTTTTTTTGGATTAATTATATTTTTCAGTAGCTTATATGATAATTCACTTTAAGCAAATTTGATAAGTAATTGAAAATAAATAGATAAAAAATCACCAGATAATCTATAAGCCGGGTTCTGTGATTTAATAAAATCTATGACTATTCATCTAGTTCGAGTGTTACCACACGAATCATGCGATCAACCCAGTTACAGTCAAGACTAACTATTGTAACTCTATTTGATCTTGCTCCTGGCGGGGTTTACCATGCCTTTTTTGTTACCAAAAAAGCGGTGAGCTCTTACCTCACCTTTTCACCCTTACCTTATAAATTTCAATTAAGGCGGTTTATTTTCTGCGGCACTTTCCCTAGGGTCGCCCCCGCCGGGTATTACCCGGCACCATTGTCTTGTGGAGCCCGGACTTTCCTCTTTACAAGTAAAGCAGTCATCCAATTATCTGGCAGCTATGATTTACAGTCTTAGTGTTTTTTGGTCAAGCTTATGTTTTTGGATTTTATTAAATTTCGCAGATATCCTATCAATTTATGTTTAACAGAAAATTCTTCTAATTCTTCTGGACAATAATGGCTCTCAAAGGCATGGATAACTTGAAGGGTTTCTTTATCCATTAATCCATTAATTGAAATTTTGTAACCAAAGTCACTCAATAAGATTTGTAAATTTTTTATATTTGATGGGCTTAGTTCTTTTTTAGAATTATTCTTTTTTGGATACAATCCAATACCTTTTTTATTTAATAATTTCCAAGGGAACAAATAACCAGGGTCTAGTTTTCTCAATGGAGCTATATCTGAGTGTCCTAGTATAAACGCATCATTAATTTGATATTTATTTTTTAAATATAATATTAATTCTATTATTGCATCTACTTGAGACTTATTGAATTTATGGTAGCCAAATTCATGACCTTTATTCTGTATCTCTATTCCGACAGATTTTGAATTGAGATTTTTGTCTGATCCCCAGAATGAGATACCTGCATGCCAAGCAATATTATAATCCTTTACAAGCTGAATGATTTTGCCGTATTCATTTATAAAATAGTGTGAACTCACTTTAGATTTTTTTGATTGCAGTCTCTTCAAAGACTCAGCTGATGAGAGCATGCCTGTATAATGAACAACAATATATTTTATTTTTCTAGATTTTCTTTTTTCACAATTGGGGGAATTTAAAAATTGAAATTTCATGGTGAATTTGGAACCTTTTTCTCCTCTGGTTCACGGATCATCACTATTGCAACTCCCACTAACGTAATTAAAGCTCCAAAAATAATTTTTACAGTAATGACCTCATCAAAACCTTCATACATAGAAAATAAAGAGATTACAAATGCGTTTACTATAGCCAATACAGGTGCCATAAGAGTTAAAGGCGTTATTTTAGATAGTTCATACTTAGTAATTAAATAATAAAATCCTGCATGGCCAATTAATGTTGCTGCAAAAGCTGTAAATAAAACTGCATACCAACCAACTAAATTTGCATTTACTATTACGTCAACATGATTCTCTTCAAAAATTAATGAGACTATTGCTAAGAAAATAAAGCTAATAAATGCAATCCAAGCCTGCAGATCAAAAACCTTAATATTTTCTAATTTTTTCATAAATAGTAGACTTACAGCTATAGAAAAAGCTGCAAGCAGAGCAAAATAGACACCTCCCAAATCAGAAAAAATTGTTGGCTCGAAGACTAATATGATTACACCTCCAAAAGATAGAGTGATGCCCAATATTCTTTTCCATCGGATCACTTCTCTTAGAAATATTACTGACAATATAGTGGCAAAGGGTACTCCAAGTTGAAGTACGATCGCAACAGATGAAATATACTGAGAGTTGTCCAGGGCTAAATAAAAAAATGCAAAATGAATACCGCCTCCAAGGAAAGAAACAATCAAAATGTTATTCATTTGACCTTTGTGAATCTTAAGAAATGGAATTAAAATGAGGGCTATAAGAAAAAAGCGCATTGTTGTGAATAGAAATGGAGGAAATTCTGTTACTCCAATTTTTGCTGAAATAAACGCTAAACTAAATGCAAAATTTATCATTAATACTAAAATGATATCTTTGGTTCTCAAAATAGTTCCATTTATTGTCTAAAATGCCTCATAAATTTAAACTCAATTAAAGTATTAATTTGATTACAAAATTTATATAGAATAGCATTAATCTAATGAACTTGAGAATACTATTAGTGCTAATTATTGGATCTACTCTGGTCTTTCAGGGTTGTGCTTCCAAAAGTACTGAATTGAATAGCTCTTTATCACAGCAAGAGGTGTCAACTGTTAACGATCCATTTGAAAAGGTAAATAGGGTCGTATTTTCTTTTAATGTCATCTTTGATAAAATTATTTTAAGACCGATCGCCGTAACATACAAAGCCCTTGTACCTGGATTTGTGAGAAATAGAATTACATACTCCTTAAACAATTTAAGCATGCCCATTACTGCCGTTAATAATCTTCTTCAAGGTGAGCTCAGAAAAGCTGGAGTATCAACATCAAGGTTTATTATTAATTCAACCGTTGGATTATTAGGCTTCTTTGATCCAGCATCAAGCATGGGCTTAGTTACTGAAACCGAAGATTTTGGACAAACATTATCGGTTTGGGGCGTTTCCTCAGGTCCATACGTAGTATTGCCTTTCTTGGGCCCATCTAATCCTCGAGACTTCGCAGGTCTTCTCTCAACATCTCTCTTAGATCCAATGTATCAAATTGGAGGAGGTAGCGCTCCAGACTCACTAAGAACATATCGATTAGGAACAGGCGCAGTTGATTTTAGATCTCAAAATGTTGAAATACTTGATGACCTGCAGAATAATTCAATCGACTATTATGCTGCAGTTAGGAGTTTTTATTCTCAAGGAAGGGAAAGTCAAGCAGCTAGCAATTTAGAAATTGATTCCTCTGAACAAGAAAATGACATTTTTGATGACTTTGAGATAGATGAAAGCTATGTAGGACCAGATATAGAGATTACATATGACTAGGATTAGATTTCATATTTATATACTTTTTCTTTGCTGCAGTTTCAATCTGACTGTTCTTGCATCTAATTTTGTAGAAGAGGAAAACTTTGTAGCGTCATTTGCGGATACGGCTATATCTATCTTAAGTAATGATTCACTTTCAGACACTGAGAGAACTTCGAGTTTTACAGAATTAGTAATGTCGTCGATTGATCTTAATTTAATTTCTAAATTTGTTTTATCTAAAGCATGGAAAAATGCTTCAGATGAACAAAAAGAAGCATATTTAATTGTATTCAAAGATTACTTTGTAAGCTCGTACGCTAATAAACTTGACCAGTATGCAGGTGAAAAAGTTGATGTAGTCGGATCACAAGAGGCTGGCAAATACGTGATTGTTGAAAGTAATATTATTAGGGAAGGAACTGACACACTTAAAATTAATCTTAAGTGGAGACTTTTAAATAAGGACAATCAGATAAAAATCATTGATTTAAATATTGAAGGCATCAGTCTTGTGATTGCACAGCGAGAAGAATTTCAGTCATTCCTAGCTAACAATGATTATGATTTGGATAAGTTGATCGAGAAAATTGTTTCAGTCTCAGATTAATATTCCGATGAAGGGAGACCTTTGGGTTTCCAACCGAGAGTAAAACCATCTTCAACATTAAATAAACTTTTATACCCATCATTCGCAACCATATTGGCTGCCAGATTAGAACGAGCGCCTGATTTACAAATGAAATAAATATTTGAGTCCTTCGGTATTTCAAGAGAGTTAAATTCCTCAATAAAATTGAGATTTTCTGTTCCTTCTTCATTTCTTATAGCTAATTTAAAGAGAATGCCCTCAAAAGAATCTTCATCGGGGATGCCATCAACGTTCCACTCAGTTGGACTTCTAACATCAATGAGGTAAGAATTCTGATCTTCATTTAATTTTTTAAAGCAGTCTTCAGATGAAATATTTTGTACCGAGCTCATATTATTATGTTTTTTGATTAGAAGATTTAAATCGATCTGAAAGTGGATTGATTTTTGTTTTTCGTCCTCTCACTCTTTGTCTCCATTTCAGAAAAGAATTACGTTTAAGATTATCTTTCATAATCTTTATCACTTCTTTTTCTTTAAGTCCAAATTGATTATTAATATCAGTAAAAGTTGTTCGATCTTCCCAAGCCATTTCAATAATACGATCAGTATCTGCCTGGGATAGTTTATTCTCCATATTAGTTTGATATCTTTATAGCTTGAAAATTGCCAGGGCGATGTTCTCCTTTTTCAACTACACCAAGTAATTTTTCCCAAATCTCAAGCGCTCCATCTGCTTCTTCTTTTCCGATTAGCTTTGTCACCTCATCATAAAGGGGGCCTTTTATATCTGATATTTCTGTCTTAACTTTTTCTAAGTACCATTTGTTACGATCATTTAGTGTTAGAACTTTAAATCCTGTTTCTTTTAAAAGACTTTCGTACTTCTCGAGTGAGCACATGAACATATCTAAACCTTCTGCTGCAATATACTCCTTCATCTGCTCCGATGGCTCATTATCATCGTTCCTCATCCAATCTCCCACAGAAAGAATTCCATCATCAACTAAGATATCATTTATCTCTTGGAGTAATTTTTTTTTGTCAATGACATGTAAAAAAGCTTCCTTGCTAAAAACAACCTGAAAGCTTTTATCTTCAAAATTATGTTCACCAAGCTTAGTACATATAAATTTCACTTTATTAGATATGCCTTTCTTTATAGCTAAATCATTTGCAGTTTCGATCACTAATGGTTCTGGATCTATTCCAATTGCTTCATTGGCACCATATTTTTCTATCATATGAAAAACTGCTCCTCCTGTACCGCAGCCAATGTCCAGAACTTTTTTGCCTTTTAAGTCTAATCCTTTTAAAATTTGATCAATTTCATCAGTGCCCCCTGGTGATAAAAATCCTTCACCCCAGATAGTTTTAAGCATATTCAATTGTTTGGGACCGTAGTGTCCTTCGTCGGTTAAGCTCATATTATTAATGATATGTTTTAGAAGCTCTCTTGGCTTCGTTTAAGTCAATGAAACATAGATTGCATTTTCTTTTGATGACTAGCTTAATAACAGGAGGTAATAAATTTTTAAACTTTACCCGCCTTACTAAAATATCCTGCTGCTTCATCATATGACCTATTTGCATATAATTTAGAAATACACAAAAGTGTTAAATGCAATGGAATGCCAAATAACAACTCAGGTAGATCTAGATTCATATTAAGATCTTAACCTGATTTATCCATCATAATCAAGAACAACTGTACCTGAAACAGGATCAGTTACACCTAATTCAGGTGATAATTCTTCAAGGACATGCCTCATCTTATCTAAATTTGCTATCATTGCATCTCTCTGAGCAGCAATTGCCTCTTCTGATTCCCAAATACCGATATAGCAATAAGTTCTTTCTCCTGTTTTGAAAAGACGACTAATCTTTTGGCCAGGTAAATTTTCAAAACCTTTATTGATCTCCAAATATTCTTCTTCACAACCTTCTTTGACTTTAGCTCTCACAGCATTGCAAAATTCCATATTTTCTCCTTTATAATTAAACGATTATATTAACTCCAACATATACATAATGAAAAGAACTAAAAATTAAATGTATGTTAAGTCCAACTCACCCTAGCTATTGTTCTTGTTGAGCAGTAAAAAATATCATTATTTAAACCAGGTGTTAAAAACATACCATTTGCTAACGGCGACTTAAGAGAAACTTTATCTAAAATATTGCCATTAGTTAAATCAATCACAACCAATTTATCATCATTTTCTTCAAAACTATTAATAACTAGTTCTTTGCTTTCAGGAAAAACAACAGGCTGCATAGTTGGACGAATATCATCAATTTTCCAGGAAAGATAAAGTTTTTTTGCTGTGGTATCAATGCCTGCTAGTCCCCCATTAATACTATCCCAACAAACACATACGTTATGTTCTGGTATATTTACTGGTGGGGCTATTATACCACCTCCAGATTTTTCAAATGGCTCTATATAATGAAATTCATTGGAATAGAGATCAAATTTATACAATCTCTGCTTACAACTCCAAGGAGCGCTTCTTCTCCAACTTAGTTCCTTAGGCGCTTTATTAAACCTACCGTTAGGATGGGTTGAGTATATTGCTCTCAGTGAATCTATATCGCCGTTATTCATTAGCCACATGGATCCATCTGAAATACACCCGTCCCAAGATAGGCCTTGATCATCATCGCTTGAACGATAGGTTGGCAACCAACTCCCATCAACAGAAAGCTTTTCATCAACTCTTATTTTCCATATTTTTTCTATTCCAGGTATGTAGATAAATTCACCATCATCATTTTTATCTGAAGCAATCCTTCCCATTGAACCTTCAGGTAATAAAAAAGGTTCATGCATTAACTCTAGTTTATCGTTCAGTCGCGTGATGGTTGACCTGCCCTGCCCCTCAAGGCGAAGGTCTTTGGTTACAATAGAACCATCAGACAAGACCAATAACCCGTTATGTGCTTGGTCAATTGGAAGCATTTTTTCAATGTCGACTTCACATTGATTAGTAATACTATGCATATAATTTCCATTAACTTTAATGATGTTGCCGTTTTGATGGGCAGCAATGGCTCCGCACCAAACATGCTCACCACAGGGAAGTCGAGGTGTCTCATTAATAACTGCAAGAGTTTGAGGATCAATTTTTTGAATCCAACCAAATGGAGGCGGACCAGTAAAACTTGGCATAGTGCCTCCAAGAAAAAGTTCTTCCCGCTCTCGAAAAATGGTCATAACATTCCATCTTTCGTTACGAATACTTTGTACACGTACTTGTTTATTTTTTACATCCAATCTTCCATTGGCAGCTTTTTGTCTGCGGTTACCTCCACATTCTACTGGCCAATGGGATTTGTAATATCCCTCAAGTTTAACGTCACGATCTTTGGTCATTATTTTTGTATTAATGCCTTTATTGATCTTCCATTAAGCGCTGTTGTTATTTTCGCATACTGCCTAATTAATTTTAGAATCAAAGGGTCATTTACTTCCTTATAAAATTCATTTTGTGAATAAAGATCATGAAACCAATTTAATACATGTGGGTATAACTTACGAAAAGGAAATCCAGATACATAGAGCCGATATGTGTAAATAAACCATGCAAGGTCTAGCAACGAGAGCTTATCGCCCATTAAATATTTTTGGTTAGTTAGACGGCCCTCAAATTTATCGTAACGCTCACAAAATTTAACCAATGACTGTTTTACAGCGTCATCAGTAATTCCTTCTTTGTCGTAGGTTTCATAAAATTCGACCTCTTTCATCTTAAGTTTATCAAGTTCAGAATTAGAAGATTTATAGTTTTTGAATACTTCAAGTCCCTTAGAGCTCTTTTTGCCTAGACCACCAAACATATAACGATAAGCAATGTTTCTAATATCTTCATGAAGAACATCCTCATCTTTAAGAAGAGTATTCATATTTTCCTCTTCATGCTCGTCGAACATAGGATTTTGAGGGTATTTTTTTTCAAGATACATTAGTATGTCATTGCTTTCAATTTCAACATGCCCATCATCCACAAGTACTGGAATGAGCCCTTTAGGATTTATACCTAAAAACCATTCTGTATAATTTTTTCCTGTTGCGAGATTTACACTGTGCGAAGTCCAACTGATTTTTTTTAAGTTAAGGTAAATTCGAAGTTTTTGTGAACAAGAAGATGTTCTAAAATTGAGTAAATGTAAACCCTTCCAGTCTAATATTTCTTTAGTTTTAATCTGCTCACTTGGAATAGTTGCCATTTATTTCTTCCCCTTGTTATTATGCTTAGTTACTAAATAAGCTAAAACCAATATCACAGCTGTACCTGCCATCATCGATACATCAACTGACAAACCAAAACCCATGAGTATAAAACCAATTAATGCACCAATAAAAAAAACTCCAAGTATCTGCAGTACATTCTTCATAAATTAATTTTACTCATTTGTTTCCAATCTTGTTCTCTGAATAATTATAACAGAAAATATTGGGACCAAAAGGGTGAGTAGTGTTATCACAATAAGTAAAATGCCCAATTCAGAGTAATCTGCAACTGAAAGAATTTCATTCGTAATTTTATCCTTTACTTCCCTGGTGACCTCGTAAATTTGATTGAGGTATTTTGTAAACAATGAACTTGCGGATAGAGCAAGATTAGTAAAAGAGGCAAATACAGCAAAAAATGTTGCTTTAAGATGAGCGGGCGCATTTCTCGCAATCCAAGCAAGCAATGGTATCATCGATACTTGCCCCAAAGGTGACTCAAGCGCAGTATTAAAAATAGCTATGAAACGCGCATCAACTACATCATTTGTTAAGGAAGCTGTCCACTGATGAAATCCATAATACATACCAACACTTGGCAAAAATAAAACTGCCCCAGCAATAGACAAAATTACAATAATTTTTGCAATCGAGTTATTTACCATAAACGGTCTTAAAACAATTATTCCCAGTAATGTTAGAAATGAAGCGAGTAAAGAAAGGACTGAAAAAAATTGTTCATCAAAACCTAAATTATCTATTTCAAACCAAGTCAAACCCGCACCAGGACCTGGCATAGCTCTAAAAATAAATATTATTATTGCAGTTCCTAAAATAGTTAGTCGCATTGATTCAGGCAACTCTCGAATTAACTTAGCCATCAAAAAGAAAATAATGCTTACTGATCCTACAAACACGATCTCTTGAGCATAAGGAAGATTGAAACCACCTACAGTAAGAGTAAATATGACAAAAATAAGTGAGCCCCCGAGTATCCACCAATCAACTTTTGTTTCCTCACTCTTTATCTTTTCTTCAACACCAGCATTTGATAATTTATTTCTTCTTTTGTTTTTAAGATAAATTGAGAGAAATACGCCTAGTACTGAAATTAAAGGGATGATCAATGCAAAGAGATAAATATTTGCATATAAAAGTATTTTTTCTTGCTCTGTTTCAGCTTCAACACTACTGAAAATGATTACATTAATTAAAGCAACAACAACAGTACCTCCAATGATTGCAAACCTTCCCAAAGTTTGCATTGTGGTATGCATATTTTTTATTAACTCAGGTGAATAAAGTTTGCCTTCTTCATCTAAATTTGGAACAGCTTCAACAGTCATTGCATCAGCTACGACGTCTTGTACAACATATCCAATTGGTGCTAGCAATACACTGATCACATACCAGGTTTCAATATAAAGGAATTGTGACATAAACACTGTGTGGGCAATTAGACCATACATAATGCTTAGGCTTATGGCGATTAATGAAGCTCCTGTATATACAAGATAATTTTTTCGCTCCCAAATCAAATCAACCAAATGACCTAATGGCATTTTTAAGGCCCACGGAATTCCAGCCCAAAAACCAAGGCCTGCCAGAAATGCAGCAGATAAATTGAGATAGTCTTTAACAAAAAAAGTTCCAACAATGCCAGTTAATCCAGCAACACCAGCAGCTAAGTAAATCATGAGTGGTGGTAAGTAACTTAGTTTAAACTGTCTTCCTAAATCTATAAATGTGCTGTCTATGAAATGATAAAACTTACTCATGAAAGAATTATATATTTTAAATTTGCTCTAACAACTGGCTGTTATTATTTTTTGGACTATTTACCTGTTTAGATATTTCATAAAAATCAACTTGATCGTCTTTTTTTCTTTCTATTTGATGCTTGCCCGATAGCCATTCACCTATTTGTTTTTCTTCTAACAACAATGGCTGACGGTGATGAACTTGAGCAATGCGTTGAGTTGATTGGCAAGTTACCACTGCACAACCACTTGTTAAATTATAAATTCCGGCAAAATAAATGAGCTCAGTTTTTATTGAATGAAAAAAAGGTTTTTTTTCATTTTCTAATCTTTGCCATTCAATCCATCCACTCGCCACAAAAACACATCGCATGGAACCTCTAAAAGATGGCTTTTCAAGTAACGTTTCATGGCGACAATTAATTAAATTCATATCTTCTTTCCATTTTGGAGAATAAGACCACTTAATCATTTCAGGTCTTGGTTTAAGCACTAAAACATCTTGTGATGGGGCAATATTATATGATGCTGGCACTTTAGTTTTAAATTTTTTTTCAACTGCTTCTGTGTCTGAAAGTACGTAACGCCCACACATCAAACTAATAAATCATTAATTAATCTTAATCTGTCTTGAGATTTTTTACTTGATGGAATAATTTCTAAAATTCGTCTATATGTTGCTGCAGCACCTGCCAGGTCATCTTTAATTAAGTAAATTTCAGCTAAACCATCAAGTGCGCCAAAATGACGGGGCTCTAGATATAACGTTTTCTCAATATCTGATATAGATTTATTTAATTCACCTTTTAAAAAATAAACTGTAGCTCTCTTGTTCCACCCTTCAGCAAATTCTGGGCTTTGCTTAATAACTTTTGAAAATAGTTCAATTGCGTTATCTAATTCTCCAACATCCATGAATTGATTAGCTTCATCGAATAATATTTGAGTTTCTTGATTATCGGCAATAGACCATATATCCCAAATATTAAACAGAAGCTTACTGGCTTCCATATTATTAGTACTTAAAAATAATTTATCAAAAAGTTCAATCAAGCGACTATCTTTTTGATCTGCATGAGCAAAATTTGAAAAAAGAATTATAAGAATGATTAATCTCTTCAATTTAAATTACTCCAATATTGTTGGTATTTTTTACTGTTAGCAGAATCTTCTCTAAAATGGTCAAATAAAGCTTTTGTTAAACTAAGCTTGTTATTAACTTCTTCACCGTTAGCCATTTTTAAAATTTGTCGATAGCACCAATATACTTGAGCGGCTTTATTATTAGACCTCATCAATGCAAACGGACTGTTAAGACCAAAAATCCAAGGTCCAAATTGAAGAATATTCTCATAAAGTGTAGCTGACTTTTTTTCTCCACTTATCAATTCATTAATAATTTCAGGTTCGGAGCATAAAGGCCTTCCAAGGCCTATAACATCACAGGCTCCGCTATTAAGTGCACTATTCATTCCATCAGCGGTACGAAAACCTCCAGTTACCGCGAGGGGAATTGACAGAATTTTTTTGATTTCCTCTGCATATTTTAAAAAATAAGCTTCTCGAACAACTGTACTTCTCTGAGGTTTTATTGTTTTCATTTTCTTTAGATTAAAAGAATCAATCTCTAAAGCTGCAAAATTTTCATATGTACCTCCAGAAATCTCAAGTAAGTCCAATGAGGTTGAATTAAGTAGTTTGGCAACCTCGATACTTTCTTCATGAGTAAAACCACCTTTTTGAAAATCTGATGAATTTAATTTCACAGATAT
>CABZHU010000018.1 GCA_902525575.1 uncultured Pelagibacteraceae bacterium | reverse complement strand
TAAGTATGTCACCGCCTCCGACCCTTAGAAGAGTGCGTGATTTAGAAGACAATGGTTATATTGATGGATTTAGAGCTAACCTTGATCCAGCAAAACTAGGATATGACTTAACAGCATGGATTTTTATTAGTCTAAAGAACCAGAATGAAGAGAGCTTGAGTGTTTTTGAAAAACAGATATGGGGATGGGAAGTAATAAGAGAGTGTTTTATGCTTAATGGCGAAATTGACTTTATTTTGAAATGTGTTGTTAAAAATATGAATGAATTTAATGATTTTTTGACACAAAATATCACACCCAATGAAAATATCTCAAGTGTTAAAACAGCATTTGTAATAAAGAATACAAAAAAACTCGGCAACGTTCCTTTAGACTAGTGAAAGCTTGTAATTTGATTAACTTCAAGATCGTTGTTACGTAACTCCTTAATTGAATTTATTGCTGCTCTTGCGCCTGAAATAGTGAGAAAGTAGGGTAGACTCTTCATTAATGCCGTTCTTCTTACACTAAAAGAGTCATTTATAGATTTTCTGCCTTCTGTTGTATTGATCAGTATATCTATTTTCTCATCTAATAAATCTTCTACAATGTGAGGTGAACCTTGAGATACTTTGTTAATCTTACTCACTTTAATACCTTGATCTATCAAATATGAAGCTGTGCCATGCGTAGCCTTGATTTTAAATCCAAGTTTTTGAAAGGACCTAACAATAGGTACTATTTTTGATTTATCAGAATTCTTAACAGATACAAATAAATTACCTTTTTGTGGTAGAGGGTTTGACGAAGCTAATTGACATTTTATGAATGCTGCCTCAAATGATTTATCAATTGCCATGACTTCACCTGTCGACTTCATCTCAGGGCCTAATATTGTATCGACATTTGGAAATCTTTTAAAAGGAAATACCGGCTCCTTAATTGAAATATATTTTCTTTTACTTTCTTTGAAATCTCTCTGATTTAATTTTTTACCCATTGCAACATTTAGTGCAATTTTAACAATAGGATTTCCTGTTGCCTTTGCAACAAAAGGAACAGTTCTACTACTTCTAGGATTAACTTCTAAAAGGAATATATTATTATTTTGTATAGCAAATTGAATATTTAAAAGCCCTTTTACATTTAGGGCAATTGCAAGTTTTTTTGTTTGCTTCTCAATATCTTTTATAATTTTTTCCGATAATGAATATGGAGGAAGTGTACAGGTTGAATCACCTGAATGTATTCCCGCCTCCTCAATATGTTCCATAATTCCCGCAATAATCACTTTTTTTCCATCAGATACAGCGTCTACATCAACTTCAATTGAGTCTTTCAAATAATGATCTATCAACACGGGACTATCTCCTGATACAATTACTGCTTCTTTAAAATATTTCTTGAGCTCATCTTTATTATGAACAATTTCCATTGCTCTTCCACCTAAAACATATGATGGCCTAATAACAGTAGGGAATCCAATTTTATCAATTACCTCGAAAGCTTGTTTTACTGAGAAGGCTATGCCATTTGCGGGTTGTAAGAGATTTAATTCTTCTGATACTCTTTTAAATTTCTCTCTGTCTTCAGCAGCATCAATAGACTCCTTCGAGGTTCCAAGAATTGGGATTCTCATTTTGTTTAAAAATGACGCTAGTTTAAGGGGGGTTTGACCTCCAAACTGTACGATGACACCAAGTAATTTACCCTTAGTTTTTTCTTTTAATATTATGTCGTAAACATTCTCTTCAGCGAGCGGCTCAAAATAAAGTCTATCACTTGTATCAGGGTCTGTTGATACAGTTTCAGGATTACAATTTATCATAATTGTTTCATATTTAAGTTTTTTAAGTGCAAATGATGCGTGACAACAACAATAATCAAATTCGACTCCTTGACCAATTCTGTTTGGACCACTTCCTAATATTATAACTTTCTTCTTGCCTGACGGATTTGACTCACAGGTATCTCCATTGAGATAATCTTTTGAATATGTTGAATACATGTAAGGAGTCATTGATTTAAATTCAGCTGCACAAGTATCAATTCTTTTAAAATCTGGGAATATTTTATTTTTTTTCCTAAAATCTAATATTCTTTCCTCGCTCAATCCACATAGTTGAGATATTTTTTTGTCTGAAAAACCTAATGATTTAATTTTTAAAATCTCTTCAGGCTTTTTTGGAAAACCTTTTGATTTAAGTTCAATCTCCTTATCTACAATTCTCTTAATTTGCTTAATGAACCATTTATCAATTTTTGAAGCATTATAAATGTCTTTGACTGAATTGCCGAGACGTAAAGCTTGCGCAATAAGTAAGAGACGATCTGCTAAAGGTTTCTTAAGTTCACTGATTATATTTTTTTTATTAAGTTTTTTATTATTTATATTTGTTTTTACTTCATCAAGCCCATCTAATCCAACTTCAAGAGATCTCATTGCTTTTTGAAGTGACTCGGGAAATGATCTACCTATAGCCATAACTTCACCAACGGATTTCATGGAACTAGAAAGAAGCGGTTGTGTAAGTTGGAATTTTTCAAAAGTAAATCTTGGAATCTTTGTTACTATATAATCAATTGTTGGCTCAAAGGAAGCAGGAGTTACCTTTGTAATTTCATTTCTTAATTCATCTAAAGTGTATCCTACCGCAAGCTTAGCAGCAATTTTTGCAATTGGAAATCCTGTGGCCTTAGAAGCCAAAGCTGATGATCTTGATACCCTAGGGTTCATTTCAATAATAACTAGACGACCATCTTTTGGATTTACAGCAAATTGAACATTGGAACCGCCAGTTTCAACTCCAATTTCTCTCAAACAAGCTATTGAGGCATTCCGCATAATTTGAAATTCTTTATCTGTCAAAGTTAGCGCAGGCGCAATAGTAATAGAGTCACCTGTATGAATACCCATAGGATCTATATTTTCAATTGAGCATATAATAATACAATTATCATTCCGATCTCTAACTACTTCCATCTCATACTCTTTCCAACCGGCAACAGACTCTTCAATTAAAATTTCACTAATAGGTGAACTGTAGAGACCTGAATTAGCTATTTCATCAAATTGCTTTTCAGTTGTTGCAATTCCTCCTCCTGTTCCCCCCAAAGTAAAAGAGGGCCTAATGATCACCGGTAGTCCAATTTGTTTTAAGGCTTTCTTTGCATCTTTAAAGTTTCGAGCTATTTCTGCTCGAGGACATTCAAGGCCAATTTTAATCATTGCCTTGTAGAATCTCTCTCTTTCCTCAGCTTTTTTTATTGCTTTAAGATTTGCTCCTATGAGCTCAACATTATACTTTTTAAGGGTGCCATTGTTCGAAAGAGCGATGGCAATATTTAATGCTGTCTGTCCTCCCATAGTGGGCAACATTACATCAGGTTTTTCTTTGGCTATTATTTTAGTTACAATTTCAGTGGTAATTGGTTCAATATAAACTGCATCAGCTGTATCAGGGTCAGTCATAATAGTGGCAGGATTAGAATTAATTAAAATTACTCTATATCCTTCTTCTGTTAATGCCTTGCAGGCTTGAGTACCTGAATAATCAAATTCGCATGCTTGACCTATAATTATCGGTCCAGCACCTACAACCAGTATTGATTTAATATCATTTCTTTTAGGCATTACTGCTAATCATCCCTTTAAATTTTTTAAAAAGATACTGACTATCATGAGGTCCAGGACTTGCTTCTGGATGGTATTGAACTGCAAAAATTTTTTTATGTTTATGCTCTATACCTTCAACACTGCCATCAAATAATGATTTATGAGTAATCTTTACGTTTTTAGGAATAGACTTTTCAGTAACTAAAAAGCCATGGTTTTGAGATGTTATCTCTACCTTATTATTTTCTAAATTTTGAACAGGGTGATTAGCTCCTCGATGGCCTTGAAACATTTTTTTTGTTTTAGCGCCTAGTGCAAGCGATATTAATTGATGCCCTAAACAGATTCCGAAGATGGGAATTTTTTGATGAATTAAATCTTTTATGGTTGGTATAGCATATTTACCTGTAGCTTTTGGATCTCCAGGACCATTTGATAAAAAAACCCCATTAGGTTTATATTTTAATATTTCACCTGAGGTAGTATTTGCAGGAACAACAATTACATTTATATTTAATTCTAGTAAGCAATTTAAGATATTTTGTTTTATGCCATAATCTATTGCTACTATGTTTAATTTTGACTTTGATTTACTTTTAAATTTCTGAATTTTTTTACATGTTACCTCAATTGCAAGATCAAGATTATTAAGTCCCTGCCATTGCTTTACCTTTGAAAGAAATTTTCTCTCATAATCTTTATTTATATGTTTTTTAGCTATCCCTCCCTTTGGAGCACCTTTAGATCTTATTCTATTAGTAATTGATCTTGTATCTATATTGCATAATCCAGGTATACCTTTTTTTTTAAGCCATTCATCTAAATGTTGTATAGATCTAAAATTAGATGGATCGGAAATATCACAATTAATTATTACACCTTTTGCATAAGAAATAGATGACTCATTATCTTGTAAATTTGTTCCTACATTTCCAATGTGAGGAAATGTAAAATTAATTATTTGACCGGCATATGATGGGTCAGTAATAATTTCTTGATAACCGGTCATTGAAGTATTGAAACAAACTTCTCCAATAGAATTGTTATCTGATCCGATTTTTACACCCTCATAGAAAGTGCCGTCTTCTAGAATAAGCTGTCCTAAAATAGGTTTAGATCGAGCAGATATGCGATCTTTTTTCAACCTATTCGTCTTTAACATAAGAAAATGATTCTAGATTTATAGAAATTTAAGGCAAATGAATGCCTGATGCAATAGTAAGATAATAAAATATTATTTTAACTTTTATTGATACTTAAGGTTAGTTGATGTAGTTTTCTTACTCGTCTCTTATGAAAGATATAATAACAAACGAATTGTCAAAGGCACTGAAAAATGGTGATAAAGAGAGAATACATACATTAAGATTAATAATAGCCGCAATAAAAGATAAAGAGATTGCCAGCCGCTCATCTGGTGAAGACGCAGAGATTCTGGAAGAGACAATAATACAACTTTTAAAAAAAATGGTTAAGCAACGAAATGATTCGATTGATATGTTTGAAAAAGCAGGTCGGACTGAGCTAGCAGTAAAAGAGAAATTAGAAATCACAATTATCAATGAATTTTTGCCAAAACAGCTAAGTGAAGAAGAAACATCCAAAATATGTGATAAAGCAATCATTGCAACAGAAGCGTCAAATCTCAAAGAAATTGGTAAAGTAATTAAATATCTTAGAGATACCAGCTCTTCTTCATTAGACATGTCGCTTGCAAGTAAATTAATAAAGGAAAAGCTGAAAAATTAGCTGTAATTTGCTAACTATTTTTTCCTGTAATTAGGTACTATACTTTGTTGATGCCCAGATACTCAAAAGAATTTATTGCTGAAATCAAGTCAAGACTAAGAGTTTCCGAGGTTGTTGGTAAATTTGTAAAGTTAACTCAACGCGGAAATGAATATATTGGCTTAAGCCCATTCAAAAATGAAAAGACGCCATCATTTACAGTTAATGATGATAAAGAGTTTTTTCATTGTTTTAGTAGTGCAGAACATGGAGATATATTTTCATTTCTTATAAAGCATAAAAATATGTCTTATCCTGACTCAATTGAATATCTTGCAAAGCAGGCAGGTCTGAATCCTGAATCTGGAATTATAAAGGACACCAATTACGTTGAAAATAATTATGCAAGTCTGAGAAGTATTATGATTGAAGCAAATAAATTTTACACATCAATGCTGAAACAGAGTGAGGGAATTAAAAAATATTTAGAGAAAAGACAAGTCAATCGTGAAATATGGGAAAAATTTGAGTTAGGATTTGCAGGATCTCAAAGTAATCAACTATATCTTCATTTAAAGAAGATTGGAGCAAATATCGAAGATGCTTTATCATTAGGGCTTATAAAAAAATCAAAACATAAAGAAAATGAATATTACGATTTTTTTAGAAACAGGCTGATGTTTCCAATTAAAGATTATAAATCAAACTTAATTGCATTTGGAGGAAGAGCTATAGATAACTCAAAAATTAAATATATAAATTCTTCTGATAGTCCGATTTTTAAAAAAAGTTTTAACTTATTTAATCTTAATTTAGCAATTGAAGAGAATAGAAAAGTTGAGAATTTAATTATAGTTGAAGGTTATATGGATGTAATATCCTTATTTCAGAATAACTTTAAGACCACTGTTGCCCCTTTAGGTACTGCGCTCACCAGTTATCAACTACAAAGAGCATGGAAAGTATGCAATAGTCCAATCATTATGTTTGATGGCGATGAAGCTGGCCAAAAAGCAGCTGAGCGTGCAGCAGTTTTAGCTTTAAGTAATATATCACCAGACTTATCAGCAAGGTTTTGTATATTACCAAGTGATTATGATCCGGATGATTTTTTATTAAATAATAGTCAAGAAGAATTTAAAAAGATTTTGAACAAATCATTTTCTTTATCAGAATTTATTTGGATGGTTGAACTAGAAAAAGAAGATATTTCAACTCCAGAAAAAAAAGCTGGGTTTGAAAAAAGAATTAAAGCAATTATCAGTAAAATTGAGAACCAAACTGTAAGAGATTATTATATCAAAGAATTTAATGATAAAATCAATGTTCTTAAAAAATCTAATTTTCAAAAGAATTCTTCATACTCTCACTATATTGACAATAGAGTCTCAAAAGAGATTTATCATAGTGAAAGGCTTAATCAATCTAGTCACGACTCAGTTATTAGAGAAAAAATTATCTTAATGCACATTATAGAAAACCCACTACTATTATCTAAGTATATTGAAGAATTGGGAAGAATTAGCTTTAATGACCTCAAATTAGCAAAATTAGTGTCTCAAATAATTGAATTTGGATCAATAAATTCAGATAAAGATCTTGAAAATTTTGATTTAAAGTCATATTTACTAGAGCAGGGGCTAACTGAAGAGATTGCAAATATATATAAATCCAATTTACTTAAAACATACAGATCAGTAATAAAAAGTGATATTGAAATAGTTGAAAATAGCTTTTTAGGACTTCTTGATTTGCATAAACAGCTCCTTGAGAAAAAAGATTTGTCACAAGCTTTCAAAGATTTAGAACAGAATATGGATCAAGAAAGTTATGAAAATTTTTTAAAAATTAAAAAAGAGAGTTTGGCAAAAAATTGATATGAAAAAACGTGGCAGAAAAAAAAAGCAAATAAAGCAATCACCAGAGACTAATGCATCTCAACCGATCGATCAAGATGGGCCTGTATTAGATTTAGAAAAATCCATCATTAAGAAATTAATCAAACAGGGCAAAAAAGATGGATACTTGACAAACGAATTGATAAAAAAATCATTTCCAGAAGATAAATTTACATCCGAACAAATCGAGCAGTATACAACCAAATTGTCACAAGTAGGATTTGATATTATTGATTCAGATGATTCAGATAATGATGATGATAAAGATGATGATGCCGCTGGAATTAAAACAGGAACAGAAAAAACAGATGACCCAGTAAAACTCTATCTTAGAGAAATGGGCACTGTTGATCTTCTTTCACGTGAAGGAGAAATTGCTATTGCTAAAAGAATTGAGGCTGGACAGGAGGCTATGATTTCTGGTTTATGTGAAAGCCCATTAACATTAAAAGCAATCCTCGATTGGAGAGATGATATTATTGAAGAAAAAATTACACTCAGAGAAGTAATAGATCTTGAATCTCTATTTGAAGAGTCCCCTAATAAAAAAGAACTGAGTAAAAAAATTAAAGAGGCAAAAAAAAGAAAGGAACAGGAAGAGAAGGAAGAAATTAGAAAGCGAAAAGAAGCTGAGAAAAAGTCGGCAACTTATGGAGATGACACCGAACCTATGATAGAAACCTCTGCAGATCAGTCAATTGAAGAATATGAAGAATCTGAAGATGAGTTGAATGTTTCAATCGCTATCATGGAAGAGGAGCTAAAACCAATCATTTTAGAAACATTTAAAAAGTTAAATAAAAGTTTCAAAAAGTTACAAAAACTTCAAAAAGATAAAATAGCTTTTCAAGAAAAAGGGAAGGATTTTCCTACAAGGTCAGAAAAAAATTACCAAATATCAAAAATTGCTGTTGTTGAATTAATCAAGGGCCTTCAAATTAATACAAATAAAATTGAGGAACTAATTAACAAGCTCTACATGATCAATAAAGAAGTCGTTTCATTAGAAGGAAAATTACTTCGCTTAGCCATACAGCACAAGATCTCAAGAGAAGAGTTTTTAGATAAATACGTAGGCAATGAAAATAATCCATACTGGTTAAGAAAAATTACGAGACTGTCCGGGTGGGAAAAGTTTGTAAAGCTAGAGAAAAACAGTATCAAAAATATCATGAATGAAGTAAGAGCGTCAGCAAGTAATATAGGATTAACATTAAACGAATTTAAAAGGATTGTAAGCAATGTTCAAAAAGGTGAGAGAGAATCGAGTATTGCAAAAAAAGAAATGATTGAAGCTAATCTTCGACTAGTAATCTCAATTGCTAAAAAATACACAAACAGAGGTCTTCAGTTTCTTGATCTTATTCAGGAGGGAAATATTGGACTAATGAAAGCTGTTGATAAGTTTGAGTACAGAAGAGGATATAAATTTTCAACTTACGCCACATGGTGGATAAGGCAAGCAATTACGCGCTCGATAGCGGATCAGGCTAGAACCATAAGAATACCTGTTCATATGATTGAAACGATTAATAAAATTGTTAGAACACAAAGACTCCTATTAAATGATATTGGTCGGGAACCCACTCCAGAAGAAATCTCCATAAAATTGAATATGCCTCTTGAGAAGGTAAGGAAAGTACTAAAAATTGCAAAAGAACCTGTAAGCCTTGAAACTCCTGTGGGAGATGAGGAAGACAGTCACCTCGGAGATTTTATTCAAGACGACAATGCTGTAATTCCAATCGATGCAGCAATAAATTCTAACTTAAGACAAACGACTACTAAGATACTATCTTCACTTACACCCAGAGAAGAACGGGTTCTAAGAATGAGGTTTGGAATTGGAATGAACTCAGATCATACTTTAGAAGAAGTTGGTCAACAATTTTCTGTTACTAGAGAGCGAATTAGGCAGATCGAAGCAAAAGCCTTACGCAAATTAAAGCATCCTACAAGAGCTAAACTACTCAAAAGTTTTTTAGATAAAAACTAATTTATTAGACTGTAAATAAGTTTATTTATTGTATATAACAAATTTAGAGGGGCCCATAGCTCAGTTGGTTAGAGCCCTCCGCTCATAACGGAGTTGTCCTAGGTTCGAGTCCTAGTGGGCCCACCACTTGATCACTTTTTAAAATTAAGTAACTTATATCACTTCCTAATTTGATTTTTATTTTTGAAGCTTTATTTCATAAGCATGTAGAGCATTAGAGACTTCAAATATTATTAAGAATGAAAAGAAAATTATTACATATTTACTTTATTACTTTTTTGTCTTTTTCAGGCATAAGTTATGCCGATGAAAAAACTGCAAATATTGAAATTGGTGAGGAATATTATGTAAATCTTTTAAACTCATGGATGGAAATATTTCCTGACGGTAATAGAAATGCAGCAGGCCCAAAGTTTTTTAGTTTTGCACTTGAGCAAAGCTTAAATATAGAAGATTTTCTTGAATATAATAAATTGTATTGTGCTGTATCAGGATCTGTACTTCAACCTGGTGGAACACCTGATTTATTAAGTATTTATGAAGATCAGACTAATAATTTAATTTGTGGGGAATACTATAAGTGCTGTTGGCCATGCTCTTGTGACCTAATGAAATATGCTAAAACAAAAAAAGCAAATTTTATATTTGAAAATTTAGAATATGAATTGAATGTTTTAACCATAAAAGATCCATGTCAAAAAGAAAATTTTCCGATACAAGTGAATAAAGATTATTTTTGCAAGAACGACAAGCTTGACTCGGATCAAGTACTTACTATTGATGGGGACCTTGTTATTGGCTTGCTACATAACGCATCGGAGTGCACTGATGAGCAGATAGCTTCAATCGCTTCTAATGAAATGACAGGTGCGATGTGTGAAATTAGGAACAATCAACCGATTGAGGAAGTAGAGGGTGGCATGGGAGACATTTTTATTCAAATGGCTAATTAATAAATTTATTTTTGTCTAATTTCTAGAATACGATTTAAATTTAAATCATTCATCTCAGTGATCGAGCCGTTCGTCCAAATAACCTCAACTTTTTTTATAACTTCATTTTCTCTGATACCATAATGAGCTATAGGCTCCATTTGACATAAATATCCCGAGCCTGCATCTATTGTTTTTGCATGAATTCTTTGATCAGTGTGAAGTTTAACAGTTGCACCACGTGCGGGTGCGCCATAAGTATTTAATGGTTTCACTCTTAGCCATCTATGATCTTTAGCAGTATTTGCTTTGAACATCGAGAGAGTTTGCTCAGCTACTTCTCCGTGTGAAATAAGCAACTCTAGGATTCCATCATTATCTATGTCAGCCACTGCTGCACCTGTACCTAAACCGTTTGGCTCTGATGCTTCACCAAGCTTTAATTCTATGAATTCTCCATTCTGATCTATTCGAAAAAGTTTATTCGCTTCTCCGATATTATTAAAGAAAACCTCGTCATAACCATCATTATCAAAATCAGCAGATATTACTGTTCGAACCCTACTTGGTTTGTTAAAATTTGTTTTAGCAATGTCTATGAATTTATTTCCTGACCTTACAAAAGCCCTGTGATATCCTTCCCAGTTGCTGCTGATTATATCTAATTGCCCATTATATAAAATATCAGATAATGTAGTTCCTCTTCCATTCTGTAATTTATCATCTACGCCAAACTGTTGGGCAACTTCAAAAAAGAGGCCTTCCTTATTTTCGTATAAGAAATTTGCTCCACGTTCATTAGCTGCGAAAATATCACTGTTATTGGTAATAATGTTTCCTACAACAACTGCTCTACCTCCTGTAATTTTATCTAAGTTTAAACTGGGTGCTTTATCAACTATACGGTCTTCTTCTAGCTCATAGAAACGAGTGGGACCTCCATAATTAGCAACATATATGCCATATTTACCATTTCCCTTACGGTCAACGCAAGCAACTGATCTACCAGCAGTGTAATTTAGTTGTTTCTTATTTTTATTTAATGAGAAGAGATCTTGAAATTGATCATCTTTTTTATCAAGTAAACGATCTGTATATAACTTTTCTCCACTATAAGAGTCCGTATTTAGAAAGTATATTTCCTCATACCCATCTCGATCAATATCGCATGAAACAACACCTATAGTCCTGCGGTTGACATCAGCAAAGTTCTCCTCCTCAATGATGTTACTAACGAACCCATCTTGATAACTAAGTGCAATATTTTCTGTTCCAAAGCCCGTAACAATAAATTCATAATTTCCATCCCTATTGATGTCATTCACAGAAATTCCATAACTTAGACGCTCTTTGTTATCATCAATAATATTTGAAATATTCTTAAAAAAATCAGCATTTGCGTGACTTAAGCTAAAAAAAAATATTATAAGATAAAAAGAGAGTTGAATTATATTATTACTTTTATAACACTGCATTTCAGCCTTCCATCTAAAATTAAAATTATTCTCTACTTAGCTTATTGTAAAATGCGAGACGTTTATTCTTTTAGACAGAAAACCTGCCTTGCAGTACATAAGGTAAAAAGACCAGATTTTCTTAAATCTACCATTAAACCCTAGCTTAGAAATTTTTTCCCAATTTATTAAAAATTGTTCGTGCCATAAATCCAGTGTTCTTGCATAATCTTGAGCAAATGATCTTTTTTTTATCATTGTTAGGTTACAATTATTAATAATCATTTCTAATTTTTGTTCACTTGCCATCATTCCTCCTGGGAAAATATAAGATTGAATAAAATCAATATTGTTTTCATAAAAATTAAAATATTTGTTATCGATAGTGATAGTTTGAATTAGCGCTTTTTTATTTGGCTTTAGAAAACTCTTAATTTTTAAGAAATAGCTTTTCCAGAACTCCTTTCCAACAGCCTCAAACATTTCAATAGAAACTACGGCATCAAATTTCATATCAAATTCTCGATAATCTTTTTTTATCACATTTGTGTTTCTTATATATTTTTTTAATCTTTTTTTTGAGAAATTATATTGTTCATCAGAAATAGTAATGCCAGTGACATTATACCCCTTCGAAGCAGCATACTCCATAAAACCACCCCATCCACAACCAATGTCAAGAATATGGTCTCCAAAATTAAGTTCAAGACTATCAATAATTTTTTGATATTTCATTTCTTGTGCCTCAGATAAACTGATTTTTTGATCATCAAATAAAGCTGCTGAATATGTCATTGTTCTGTCAAGCCACAAACTATAAAAATCGTTTCCAAGATCATAGTGAGCTTGAATATTATTTTTACTTCCTTTAACGGTATTTTTATTAAAAGCATGTTTAAGATGATAAAACATTTTTAAATACTTTCTTCCGCCTGCAATAGTCTTAATTTCATTTAGGTTATGTGAAAAAAATATCATTAATTTTGATATATCTGGAGTTGATAAATAATTTTTAAAATAAGATTCTGCTAACCCTATGTCACCTTTAGTTATGCATAGCCAAATTGCTTTCCATGAATGAATTTCTAATTCTGCATAGTCATTACCATCTCCATATTTATAAAAGTGTTTATCTGGATAAGTAATCTTTATTGAACCAAAGCTAATCTTTTTGAATGAATTATCAATAATACTTTTAAGTGTTTTATTCAGCATAACCATTGCCTTTGTGAGGATAAACTCTGAGCTTTTTCTTCCATAATTTGAGAGCTTGTAGATGTATTCTTGGAATTACCATCAATGAATTTAATGACAACTTAGCAAGATATATAAAAAAATTTATAGAATTAGTTTTTTTTATCTTACCTTTTAAATTTGTCATTATCTCTAAATTATTATTTTTATTAAATTGATTTATTTTTATTTCCAAATTAGGCAAGCTTTTTATCATAAATTTATATTTACCAATTTTTTCAGAAAAAGGAGATACATACATAATTTTCGATACATCATACCAATTTGTATTATTAATTACTTTTCCATTATCATGAATATAATAAGTTTGTTTTTCTCTAAAAGTGTTTGTAACTTCAGCTATGTAAGCAATTATATTTTCGTCTATTTTTAAAAACCAAAAGCATACAGGATTGAAAGAATTTTTAAATGAATTGGGCGTTTTCAGTAGATCTATAGATGCACATTTTTTATTGATATCATGCTTTTTTATAAAGTTCTGAAACCAATGAATAATATTTTGATTTATAAATGTGGAATTAAAATCATAAGAAAGTGTGAAACTAAGTTCATTAAACTCGCCGTTTTTAAAATTAAAAACATCTTTGTTATAAATGCTTGTATATTTATAAACAAACTTATGTTTCTTTGGAAATGATCGGTTGTGCAAGACAGTCCCATCAAATATGTAACTTTTAATCATTTAAAATATTGTTTATTTTCGTACTAACTCTGGCGCCCGATTCAAACCCATCCTCATGAAATCCATATCCCAGATACGCTCCGGCATAAAAAATATTATTTTTTCCTTGCATCTTTTCTATTTCTATTTGTCCCTTTAAAGTATTTCTAGAAAAAATTATATGTTCATAATTAATTCTTTTAAGTACATTTTTTATTTTTAGATCTGAAATATCTCCGACTGTAACAAATAAATTATCTTTAGTGTCTAAGTTTTGAAGGCTATTCATCCAATATGTCAGATATTTCCTATTCTCAAAATCAAATGAATTCCACGAGCTCCAATTTTCCTTCTTAAGAGGCATTAATTGTTCATCTTGATGAAGAATGACATTATTATTAGA
>CABZHU010000017.1 GCA_902525575.1 uncultured Pelagibacteraceae bacterium | reverse complement strand
GAGGAGAAAAGTGGGATAATCTTGATTTTTCTCTTAGGCCTGAGCAAGGGCTTTTAAGTATCAGAAAAGAAATGGATCTATTTGCTAATTTAAGACCTGCTTTATGTTTTGAATCAATGGTTGACGCATCATCTTTAAAATCTGAACTTGTTTCTGGTTTAGACATCCTAATTGTAAGAGAACTTACAGGAGGTATTTATTTTGGGGAGCCGAGAGGTATTGAAGAAAAAAGTGATGGAACCAGAATTGGAATTAATACCCAGTCATATACTACAGAGGAAATAAGAAGAGTTGCAAGAATTGCTTTTGAACTGGCAAGCAAAAGAGACAATAGAGTAACTTCATGTGAAAAATCAAATGTTATGGAATCAGGTATTTTATGGAGAGAAGAGGTTTCTTACATTCATAAAAATGAATATCCAAATGTTGAGCTTTCACATATGTATGCGGACAACTGTGCTATGCAACTTGTAAGAAATCCAAAACAATTTGATGTAATTGTTACTGACAATTTATTTGGAGATATTCTTTCTGATGAAGCCGCTATGTTAACAGGGTCTTTAGGAATGCTGCCTTCAGCTTCATTGGGTGCTTTTGATTCAAATAACTCTAGAAAATCTCTTTATGAACCCGTTCACGGATCAGCGCCTGATATTGCCGGCAAAGGAATAGCAAATCCTATTGCATCTATCTTAAGTTTTGCAATGTGTCTTAAATATTCATTTAATATGGATAAGGAATCTGATCTCATTAATCAATCTGTTAATAAAGTACTTTCAGATGGCTATAAGACAGCCGACTTAATAGGTGATGATGATAAAAATTTGTCGACAGTTGAAATGGGAGACAAAATTATTAATCAATTAAAACAGAATTTCTAATTTATGAGCTTAAATATCGCAATAGTTGGAGCAACTGGAAATGTCGGTCGAGAGATGCTTAACATACTTTCAGATAGAAAGTACGACTCATCTAACATTTTTCCTGTTGCCTCAAGTAAAAGTGAGGGAACGAAAGTTGAATTTGGAGATAAGGAGCTCACAGTTGAAGCCATTGACAAATTTGATCCAGCAAAAGTTGATCTAGCACTATTTTCAGCTGGAGCAAGCGTATCAAAAGAATGGGCACCCATGTTTGCTGAAAAAAATTGCATTGTTATCGATAATTCAAGTCAATTCAGAATGGATAAAGATGTCCCCTTAATTGTTCCTGAAGTAAATCCCGATGATATAAAAAATTATAAAATAAAAAATATTATTGCTAATCCTAATTGTTCAACAATACAACTAGTCGTAGCATTAAAACCATTGCATGAAATTTCTAAAATAAAAAAAGTGATTGTTTCAACTTATCAATCTGTTTCAGGCGCAGGTAAAGCTGGTATGGATGAATTATTTGACCAAACAAAAAACATGTTTTCAGATGAAATAAAAGACAATGTTAAGTTTACAAAACCAATTGCATTTAATGTTATACCTCATATTGATAAATTTATGAATGATGGGTATACAAAAGAAGAGCTTAAGATGAATCAAGAAACAAAAAAGATTCTATCTAATGAAATAGAATTTAGCGCAACATGTGTGAGAGTACCTGTTTTCATTGGTCATTCAGAGGCAGTGAATATTGAATTTCATGAAAAAGTGTCAGTAGAGCAAGCAAGAGAGGCGATTAAAAATGCGCCAGGTTGTAAATTACTCGATGAACGTGAAGATGGTGGGTATGTAACTCCGAAAGAATGTGCTGGTAATGACGATACTTATGTTTCAAGAATTAGAGAAGATACTTCAACTAAAAATGGTTTATCAATTTGGGTAGTATCTGATAATTTGAGGAAAGGTGCAGCCTTAAACACAATTCAAATTGCTGAAATGCTTATAGAGGACCATTTAAAATAATGAGAAAAGATATAAGAAAACCAAGAAGGAGTGTGCTTTACGTTCCAGGCTCTAATGCCAAGGCACTAAAAAAGAGCAGTACATTGGATGTCGACTCATTGATTTACGATTTAGAGGACTCTGTAGCATTAAGCGCAAAAGAAGATGCAAGAAAAGCCATTATTGATATTTTAAATTCAGGAGTGAATAAAAACAAAGAACAGGTAATAAGAATAAATAATTTTGATTCTGAAGAAGGGCAGAAAGACTTAAAAATTTTAGAGAATTGTTCTCCAGATGCAATATTAGTACCAAAAGTTAATGAGGCTAAAGATATACAAGAATGTGAAAAATATATTAATAACAAGGAAATAAAAATATGGGTAATGATGGAGACTGCACTTTCCATAGTAAACGCATATGACATTGCCAAATCATCAAAATATCTAAAATGTTTTGTTATGGGAACTAATGACCTTTCAACTGAGCTCGGACTAGAAGACGAGTTAAAAAGAACTGCCTTAGTTACTAGTTTTGAAAAATGTATGATGGCTTCAAAAGCATTCAAACTATCGATATTAGATGGAGTATTTAACGATATTAGAGATACAAAAGGTTTTGAGGAAGAATGTACTTATAGTCATGGATTAGGTTTTGATGGCAAAACACTCATTCACCCCGGGCAAATTCAAATATGCAATAAAATTTTCACTCCTACCCCAGAACAGCTTGATAAAGCAAAAAGAATTGTTGCGGCTTTCGAGGAGGCTCGAAAAAAGGATCCTAACATTGGTGTTATAACGTTTGAGGATAGTCAAATAGAAGAACTTCATGTTGCCCACGCAAAAAGAGTTATAGAAGCCGAGTCACTAGTCAATAAAGTCGAGGAAGACTCTCATATTGAGGAGTCACAAACATCAACAAGTAAATATAAAATTGGTAATTTTTTTGAAGACTTCAAAATGGGTCAAAAAATTATTCATGCAACACCCAGAACAATCACTTCAGGAGACTGTGCATTGTATACGGCTCTTTATGGATCTAGGTATGCCTTACATTCATCAAAAGAGTTCGCAAAAAAAATGTCCTTAGATGAGTCTCCAGTTGATGATTTTCTTTTATTCAATATTGCGTTTGGAAAAACCGTTCCAGATATTTCATTAAATGCAATTGCTAATCTTGGATATGCTGAATGCAAATTTCTCAAACCAGCTTACCCAGGGGATACAATTCATTCAACGTCAGAAGTTATAGGTATTAAAGAAAATTCAAATGGAGATAACGGGGTCGTTTATGTACATTCAATTGGATCTAATCAACATGGTGATCCTGTAATTGATTATAAAAGATGGGTCATGGTGAGAAAGAAAAATAAAAATCTTAAAAAAGTTAATCCCTCAATTCCTGATTTAAATAAAGAAGTATCAAATAAAGAAGTAATATCAATTGCTGAAAATTATAATTTTGATGTCTCGAATTTTGATTTTGCAGCGTCTGGATCGGCTCTTTGTTACGAAGATTATAATGTTAGTGAAAAAATTAATCACATTGATGGAATGACTGTAGAAGAAGCAGAACATATGATGGCGACTAAACTGTACCAAAATAATGCTAAAGTTCATTTCAATCATTTCGTTGAAAAAGGTGGAAGATTTGGTAAACGGATTGTTTATGGTGGTCATGTAATTAGCTTAACAAGAGCTCTCACATTTAATGGCTTGTCGAATGCTTTTAAAATAATTGCAATAAATGGAGGCACGCATGCTTCACCTTGCTTTGCGGGAACAACAGTTTTTGCGTGGAGTACTATTTTAGACAAGATTGAAGTTTCAGATAAGCTTGGAGCATTACGAATAAGAAGTAATGGAATTGGAGATGCGCAGGCGTATCAGTTTCAACATCGGGATGCAAATAATAGATTTGATTCTTCGGTACTTTTAAGTCTTGATTATTGGGCATTAATACCAAGAAAAAATTAATTTACTGTCGTTTAAATCTATTCTTTTTGATATAAATAGGTGATCAATAATGAGCAATCCACTTTCACCTCACCTTCAAGTCTATAGATGGCAAATTACTTCCATCTTATCTATTCTTCATAGAATTACAGGAGTTGTTTCATCGCTTGGATCATTGATAATAATATTTTTACTATTCGCTATTGGTAGTGGTGAAGATTTTTTTGAGACTGTAATCAAAGTAGCTAACAACTTATTTGTCAGAACAATTCTTATTGGTTTAACATTTTCATATCTATTTTATTTTGCAAATTGTATCAGACATCTGTTTTGGGACTCAGGCTATGGATTGGACTTAAATACTGCCAAATTGACAGGATGGTTAACAGTATTTCTTACAGTTGTTCTAACGGTGATTTTCTGGATGATGGTGATGGGCATATTTTAATTATGGAATCAGCAAAAAATGCATGGAAAATTCATAGATTAACTACCATTTTATTGATTCCACTTATTATATATCTGTTTGTGAGAATAATTCATTTCTCTGGCGAACCTTATCAGTTGATATTGGAAGAATTAAGAAGTCTGTGGTCAATTTTATTTATATTGATATTTACCGTTTTAGGGCTAATTCATATGAGAGTAGGAGTTAACGAGATACTAGAAGATTATATTCATGACGAATCTGCTAAAAAGGTAATTAATTTTTTAATATCATCCTTTTTTATACTTATTTTAATCTTTGTATGTTTATCAATGTGGTTAATTTTAATATTTTAATATGAGTTACGAAATCGAATATCATGATTACGACGTTGTTGTTGTAGGAGCTGGAGGTTCTGGATTAAGAGCAACAGTTGGTGCTGTAGAAAATGGATATAAGACAGCTTGTATCTCTAAAGTTTTTCCAACAAGAAGTCATACAGTAGCTGCACAGGGTGGAATCTCAGCTGCATTAGGAAACATGGGAGAAGATGATTGGCGATGGCATATGTACGATACAGTTAAAGGGTCAGATTGGCTTGGAGACCAGGATGCAATCGAATATCTATGTAAGAATGCGCCTAAAGCAGTTCTAGAATTAGAAAATTATGGAGTGCCATTCAGTCGAACAGAAGATGGTAAAATATATCAGCGAGCTTTTGGTGGTATGACAAAAAATTATGGCGATGGAACTGCGCAAAGAACATGTGCTGCAGCAGACAGAACTGGCCATGCAATAATTCATACTCTTTATGGGCAATCATTAAAACACGATGTGGATTATTACATTGAGTACTTTGTTTTAGATTTACTAATGGTTGAAGGAGAATGCAGAGGTGTTGTTGCCTGGTGTTTAGAGGATGGTAAGCTTCATGTATTTAATTCAAAACAAACTGTATTAGCATCAGGTGGTTATGGAAGAGTTTATTTCTCTGCTACATCTGCTCACACATGTACAGGAGATGGAAATGCAATGGTATTAAGAGCAGGTCTTCCTCTGCAAGATATGGAATTTGTTCAGTTTCATCCTACAGGAGTCTATGGTGTTGGATGTTTGATAACTGAAGGTGCTAGAGGAGAAGGAGGATACCTGGTTAATAGTGAAGGAGAAAGGTTTATGGAAAGGTACGCTCCATCAGCAAAGGACTTAGCCTCAAGAGATGTAGTGTCACGATCTATTACCAAAGAAATTATTGATGGAAGAGGAGTTGGGAAAGATAAAGATCATATGTATCTTCATCTAGACCATATTGACTCAAATATTCTTGAAGAAAGGCTACCAGGGATATCAGAGTCTGCAAAAGTTTTTGCTGGAGTGGATGTAACTAAAGATCCAATACCCATAATACCCACAGTTCATTATAATATGGGCGGAATACCAACCAACTTCCACGGCGAAGTTATGAATCTTGTTAAGGGCGACGAAACAGTTGTACCCGGCTTAATGGCTGTTGGGGAGTCAGCTTGTGTGAGTGTCCATGGCGCAAATAGGTTAGGATCTAATTCGCTAATTGACCTTGTAGTTTTTGGAAAGGCTGCCGCAGACAGAATTAATGATATTGTTCCTAAGGGCGAAAAAAATAAAGATATTCCTAAACCAGTCATCGATGATGTAATAGCAAGATTTGATGCTACCAGAAATTCTGACGGCGATGTAACAACGGCGGAACTGAGATCTCAAATGCAAAAAGTTATGCAAAAACATTGTGCGGTATTCAGAGATGATGAAATTATGACAGAAGGAAAAAAACTCATCGAAGAAACTTGGCTGGACAGTGAAAACTTAAAGATAAAAGATAAATCACTTGTTTGGAATACAGATTTATTAGAAACTTTAGAGTATAAAAATCTTATTGCTCAAGCTGTAGTCACTATGAATTCTGCTCATAATAGAAAAGAAAGCAGAGGTGCGCATGCTAGAGAAGATTTCAAGGAAAGAGACGATAAAAACTGGATGAAACATACACTATCCTGGCTTGACGACGAAAAATGTAAGCTGGAATACAGATCAGTTCATGAATATACCCTTTCAAATGAAGTTAAATATATAGAGCCTAAAGCAAGAGTTTATTAATGGTTCAATTCAACCTTCCAGATAACTCAAAACTCACTGACGGTGATTATTATAAATTAGAATCTGAAGACAAACGTATAAAAAAGTTTAAAATTTATAGATGGTCTCCCGAGGATGATAAAAATCCTAGAATGGATACTTATGAAGTTGATATCGATGATTGCGGTCCTATGGTATTAGATGCCGTTATGAAGATTAAAAATGAAGTTGATACCTCTTTAACTTTTAGAAGGTCTTGCAGAGAAGGAATTTGTGGCTCATGTGCTATGAATATTGATGGCACAAACACACTTGCGTGTACAAAAGCAATATCAGATGTGAAAGGTGATATTAAAATTTATCCTTTACCTCACATGCCCGTTATCAAAGACTTGGTAACAAATCTGAAAAATCTTTACAAACAACTAAAGTCGATAAAGCCATGGCTAATTAAACAAAAACAAGAAGCGACTGATACAGAAAATATTCAATCAAGAAATGATAGAGAAAAACTTGATGGCTTGTATGAATGTATATTATGCGCATGTTGTTCTACATCTTGTCCAAGTTATTGGTGGAACAGTGATAAGTATTTAGGGCCAGCCGTCTTACTGCAATCTTATAGGTGGCTGCAGGATAGTCGTGATGAAGAAAGAAAAGAGAGACTTAAAGAGTTGGATGACACGTTTAAAGTTTATAGATGTCATACCATAATGAACTGTACTCAAGCCTGTCCGAAAGGTCTTAACCCAGCTAAAGCAATCGCTGGGATAAAGCAAATGATCGCGCAACAATAACCAACAATCAAAAAATTTTTGTTGGCCGGTAATCCTTTTTTAAAGGGGGGATGATGGACAACTATTAATTAGGGGAATTAATGAAAAAAGAATATCGCGTTGTCCATCAACATCCTACATATAGTATTCTTCGCACATAATTGAACCTAAATACTACTGCCAACTTGACAAAAGCAATACTCAATATTTCTTCTCAATTTTTACTATGAAACTTCCCTTATGCCAGCTGTTTTCTATATATCTAATTTGATGATTATTCTCTGCCCAATGGGGGAATTCTTTTTTTATTTGACCACTATTACCAGTAATAATTTCAACTTTAGAAATATTATCCTCATACGCGCTGTAAATAAAATCAGTAAAATCCTGATAAGCATCTTCTAATGTAAATCCGTGGAGATCAAGTTTTCTCATAATTTTCAAACATTGCTATTAGCCTTAATTAATTTACAATAATTTACCTATGAAGAATTCTTACACTAAACCTAACTTAAAAACTAAGTATTTTGAAGACTTATTCAATTCGCTTCCATCAATGGAGAATAAATCAGTCGCCATTACAGGCACAACTTCGGGATTAGGGTTTTATGCGGCTGAGTCAGTTGCTAAGCTTGGTGCACGAGTATTATTACTTAATCGTCCATCAGACAGAGCTGAAACTTCTTATGCTTTGTTAAATGATAACTGCTCAAATGGGGAACTTCATAAAGTAGATTGTGATCTTCAAAGCTTTGAATCAGTTAAATCAGCGTCAAAAAAAGTAAGTGAAATTTGTACAGATGGTCTTGATGTCTTGTGTAATAATGCTGGTGTTATGGCACTTAAAGATAAAGCTACAATTGACGGTTTTGATGTGCAGATGCAAACAAATCATCTATCTCATTTTCTTCTTACTAAGTTATGTATGCCACTATTAGATAAAGCTTCACAATTAAGAAATGAAGCAAGAATAGTCAATCATTCAAGTATTGCACGTACTCAAGCCAAAAAATTAAAAGAAAAATTTTTTGAAAAGAAAGGTGGTAGCTTAGGCGGAGACAAAGGCAGTATGATATTTGGTACCGGTCGTTGGGAACGTTATGCTCAAACAAAACTTGCTAATGCTGCGTTTACTGCATGTCTTCATGAGAAATTAAAGAATAAGAATTCAAAAATTAGAGCAATGGTCGCACATCCTGGTCTCGCAGAAAGTGATTTACAATCTACTACTGTTGAAGACGGTGGCTTAAGTAGTCTTTTTACAAAATATATGATGAAGTTTGGTCAGTCTGAAAAGGATGGAACCTTAGGATTATTAAGGTGTATTGCTGATCCAAAAATTAATTCAGGATCAATTGTTGGGCCTGGTCTAAAAGGAGCTAAGGGTAAAGCAAAGTCATTTCCACTTGAGTCTTTTTACGACAATGATGAAACCAAAAATCTATTATGGACTAAAAGCTGCGAGGCTATTAGTGAAAATTTCGAAATATAAGAATCTTTAATGAAAGTAATTAATCAGTTTATTAATGGCAAAGAGTATATTAGTAAATCTGATCGGTTTGGTGATGTATTTAATCCTGCGAATGGAGAAAAAACAAAAAAAGTCTCATTTGCTAACTCTGAGGACGTGAAAGTTGTAATAGAATGTGCAGTTGAAGCAGGAAAAAAATGGGCTGCAACTCCACCCTTAACAAGATCAAGGGTTTTTTTTAGGTTTAAAGATTTAATTATGCGAGATATAGATCAGCTTGCGCTAGAGCTGACTTCTGAGCATGGTAAAATTTTATCAGACTCAGCAGGTTCAATTACTAGGGGCATGGAAGTTGTAGAATTCGCCTGTGGTATTCCTCATCTTCTTAAGGGTGAATACTCAGAAAACGTAGGATCTGATATTGATAGTTGGAGCATGAGACAGCCATTGGGTGTAAGTGTTGGTATTTCTCCATTTAATTTTCCAGCCATGGTTCCAATGTGGATGTTTGTAATTTCGATAGCATGTGGAAATTCATTTATTCTTAAGCCAAGTGAAAAAGATCCAACAGTTCCCTATATGTTGGCTGAATTGTTAAAAGAAGCTGGACTTCCAGATGGAGTATTTAATGTAATTAATGGAGATAAAGAAGCAGTTGATTTATTAATAACTGATCCAGCAGTAGACTCTGTGAGCTTTGTCGGATCAACCCCGGTTGCTGAATACATTTATCATACGTCTTCAAAGCACAATAAAAGAGTTCAATCCCTGGGAGGCGCTAAGAATCATATGGTTGTTATGCCTGACGCTGATCTTGATCAAGTCGTTGATGGTTTGATTGGTGCAGGATACGGTTCTGCTGGCGAAAGATGCATGGCTCTATCGGTCGCCGTTGCTGTTGGTGACGTAGGAGATAAGCTAATTGAAAAATTAACACCTCGCGTTCAGAACTTGAAGGTAGGTCCTGGAACAGATCCAGAAGTTGAAATGGGCCCATTGATAAGTGACGTTCATCTCGCAAAAGTTAAAAGCTACGTTGACGCAGGGGTATCTGAAGGAGCTGAACTAATTGTTGATGGAAGATCAATTTCACTTCAAGGGTATGAAAACGGATATTTTATAGGTGGATGTTTATTTGATCATGTTAAAGAGGACATGAAGATATATAGAGAGGAAATATTTGGTCCTGTACTCTCAGTTGTACGTCAACCAACTTTTAATGATGCTTTAAAAATGGTTAACGATCACGAATTCGGAAATGGCACTACTATTTATACTCGAGATGGAGATACTGCCCGTGCTTTTTCTAATCAATGTAAAATTGGCATGGTGGGAGTTAATGTGCCCATACCAGTTCCAATGGCTTTTCATAGTTTCGGAGGATGGAAGAGGTCTTTATTTGGTGATCACGCAATGCATGGCATGGATGGAGTAAGATTTTTTACTCGACTGAAAACAGTTACTTCAAGGTGGCCAACTGGAATTAGAGAAGGTGCAGAATTTACAATTCCAACAATGAAATAATTTAGATTCTTAGCTTGATTTTAATCTCTATCTAGTTAGTTTACGGATTGTAAATATTCTCAGATGAAAAATAAAAAAATATCACTTATTGGAGCTGGTCAAATCGGAGGTACGTTAGCCCATCTCGCAGCAATGAAAGAATTAGGTGATGTTGTTCTTTTTGACTTAATGGCTGGTTTAGCGAAAGGAAAAGCATTAGATATTTCACAGTCATCGGCAATTGATGGCTTTAATGTTTCCTTATCGGGAACAGATAATTACGAAGATACTCGAGACTCTGATGTTATCATAATTACTGCTGGTGTGCCAAGAAAACCAGGCATGACAAGAGACGATCTCTTAGGCACCAACTTGAAAATCATTAAACAAGTTGCTGAAGGTATCAAATCTACATCACCTAATGCTTTTGTGATTTGTATCACAAATCCACTAGATGTAATTGTAATGGCGCTACAAAAATATTCTGGCTTACCAAAAAATAAAGTGATTGGTATGGCAGGTGTACTGGATACTTCAAGATTTAAATATTTCTTATCACAAGAGCTAAATGTACCTATAAGTGAAGTAGACACGTTTGTTTTGGGTGGACATGGAGATACAATGGTTCCCGTTCCTAATAGAACAACGGTGAGTGGAAAGCCCCTGATGGATCTAGTAAACCAAGGTCAAATATCACAATCAAAACTTGATGAAATAATTGACAGAACCCGGAAGGGAGGAGCTGAAGTAGTAAAATTGTTAGAAATTGGGTCCGCATTTTATGGTCCGGCAGCGTCTGGAATTGAAATGGCTGACTCTTATCTAAATAATAAAAAGAAAACTTTACCTTGTGCTGCGTATTTAAATGGGGAATACGGCGTTTCAGATCTTTATGTTGGTGTTCCTGTTATTATCGGATCAGGAGGAATTGAACAAGTTGTTGAATTAGACTTAGATCCTGAAGAAAAAAAACATTTTGATACTTCAATAGAAGCTGTAAATGAATTATTTGATGCAGCTAAAAACATAGATCCCTCATTAAAGTAAATATGAACATTCACGAACATCAAGCCAAGGATTTTTTTAGAGGTTATAACATCCCTGTTTCATCAGGGTCCGTAGCTTATAGTGCAGATGAGATTGAAAGAGCAGTAAATGAAGTTGTGGGCCCAGTGTGGGTAGTGAAGGCTCAAATACATGCGGGTGGAAGAGGAAAAGGTGGAGGTGTCAAAGTTGTTTCTACTAAAGAAGATGCACTTAACGAAGCAAAAAAAATGTATGGCATAAATTTAGTTACTCCTCAAACTGGAGCATCAGGTAAAGAGGTTAAACGCATTTATATTGAAAATGGTTCTGATATAGAAAAGGAATTATATCTCTCATGTCTGCTAGACCGATCAACTAGTAAAGTTGCATTTATAGTTTCTAAAATGGGAGGCATGGATATAGAAGCAGTCGCCGCTGATACACCTGAAAATATTACTACAGTTCAAATTGAACCATCAATAGGTGTTACAAAGAATGATATTAAAATGATTCAAAAGGCTTTTGAAATAGATGATGATTTAAATAATCAATTGTCGGATCTGATTAAAAATATGTATTTATTTTTTATTGAAAAAGATGCAAGTCTTGTTGAAGTTAATCCTCTAATAGTTACAAATACAAATAAACTTTTATGTTTAGACGCAAAAGTAAACTTTGATGATAATGCAATTTATCGTCACCCCGAAATTGAAGAATTAAGAGATGAAAATGAAGAAGATGAATATGAGAGGGAAGCAGCAAAATATGACCTTGCCTATATTAAATTGGATGGAAATATAGGATGTATGGTAAATGGAGCAGGACTTGCGATGGCTAGTCTTGATATTATTAAAATGTATGGCGGCGAACCTGCAAATTTCTTAGATGTTGGCGGGGGCGCGTCAAAAGAAAAAGTCTCGAGTGCTTTTAAAATCATCCTTTCAGACCAGGGTGTTAAAGGGATACTCGTGAATATATTTGGTGGCATTATGAGATGTGATGTTATTGCCGAGGGAATTGTTTCTGCAGCAAAGGAATTAAAAATTTCTGTTCCTCTTGTTGTTAGATTAGAGGGCACTAACGTGGACCAAGGAAAGCAGATTCTTGAAAATTCAGGGATAGAAATCATTTCGGCAAATGACCTTGATGATGCTGCAAAAAAAATAGTTAAGCTTGTTTAATGTCTGTTATCGTTAACAAAGATACAAGAGTTATTTGCCAGGGGTTTACTGGAGCACAGGGAACTTTTCATTCTGAGCAAGCTATCAAATATGGGACAAACATGGTTGGAGGTGTTACGCCTAAAAAAGGTGGGTCAATGCATCTTGAACTTCCAGTTTTCAATACAGTAAAAGAAGCGAAAGAAAAAACTAATGCTAATGCCACAGTTATTTATGTTCCACCACCCTACGCAGCAAACGCGATCATTGAAGCGATTGACAGTGAGATTGAATTAATTGTTTGCATTACAGAAGGTATTCCTGTGATGGATATGATGAAAGTTAAAGATAGATTAAGTTCTTCATCTTCAAGGTTAATTGGTCCTAACTGTCCAGGGATAATTACGCCCGACGAGTGCAAAATAGGCATCATGCCAGCTCATATTCATAAAAAAGGTAATGTAGGTATTGTTTCACGATCAGGAACTCTTACTTATGAGGCAGTATATCAAACAACAGTAGCAGGCTTGGGTCAATCTACATGTATTGGCATAGGAGGAGATCCAATAAATGGAACTAATTTCATTGATTGTTTAGATTTGTTCCTTGCTGATCCAGAAACTGAGTCGATAATTATGATTGGAGAAATTGGAGGATCTGCAGAGGAGGAAGCTGCAGAATTTTTAAAGAAACAAAATACAAAAAAACCTACGGTGGGCTTTATTGCTGGGACCTCAGCTCCACCAGGCAGAAGAATGGGACATGCTGGTGCAATTGTTTCTGGCGGAAAAGGCGGAGCAGAGGATAAAATTGAAGCAATGAAAGAAGCTGGCATCAAAATTTCAAATTCTCCAGCAGCATTAGGGTCGACTTTACTTGAGGTATTGAAGAATCAAATCTAAAGTAATTATACTGAATGGCCAAAACCTCAACAAATGATATTTTTGACAAAACCTCTTTCTTGCATGGTTCTAATGCCACCTATATTGAGCAAATGTATGAAAAGTATCAAACTGATCCAAATCAAATACCAGAAGATTGGAAAATTTTTTTTTCAGGATTATCAAAAAATTTAAATGAACAAAATATTTTAAGAGCTAGTTGGGCAAATAACGATTTTGTAACTGAAGAAGACTTAGCAATTAATATTAATAGTTCTTGGGAAAAAAAGTCTTACAAAATTAATGAAAATATCACCACAAGTATTTCTTCAGACAAATTAAAAGAACAAATATATGACTCAATTAGAGCAATAAGACTAATTCGAGCTTTTAGGGTTAATGGCCATTTAGCATCTCAACTTGATCCATTAAATTTAAAAGAGATAAAAAATTATCCTGAATTAGATTACAGAAATTATGGTTTTGAAGAGAAAGACCTCAGTAAAGAAATATTTATTGATGGAAGCCTTGGACTTAATTTCACAACACTAAATGAAATTATTAATATTTTAAAAGAGACATACTCTGGTTCTATAGGTGTAGAATTTGTTCATATTCAGGACGCAGATCAAAAACAATGGGTTCAAGAAAGAATAGAAGAAGTTAGAAATAAAACTCAATTTACTACAAATGGAAAAAAAGCAATTTTCAAACGCTTGTTAGAAGCGGAGATGTTTGAGAAGTTTTTAGATAAAAAATTTATTGGCACAAAACGTTTTGGATTAGTTGGAAGTGAGGCAACTATTCCAGGTATAGAGCAAATAATCAAACAAAGTTGTCTATCTGGAATTGAAGATATTTATATTGGTACAGCTCACAGAGGAAGGTTGACATTATTGTCATCAGTTATGGAGGTTCCTCTGAGGTCTATAATGGCAAAGTTTGAAGGAGGTGGTGAAGATCCAAATGAAATACTTGGATCAGGTGATGTTAAATATCATTTAGGTATTTCTAGTGATAGAGAATTTGAAGATAAAAAGATTCACCTTTCGTTAACTCCAAATCCATCCCATCTTGAGGCAGTTGACCCCGTTGTTATGGGCAAGGTAAGAGCAGGGCAAACTTTACTTAAAGACAAAACTAATGACAAAGTCATGGGTCTGCTCATTCATGGCGATGCAGCCATGGCAGGTCAAGGAGTAGTTGCTGAAACATTTGCGATGTCACAATTAAGAGGTTTTCGAACTGGGGGAACAATTCATTTTGTAATCAATAATCAAATAGGTTTTACAACTGTGCCTCATTATGGACGATCGGCTCCTTATTGTACTGAAATTGCTAAGATTATTCAGGCACCTATATTTCACGTTAACGGAGATGATGTTGAGTCTGTAGTTCATGTTTGTAGGCTTGCTGTTGAATTCAGAAATAAATTTAAGACTGATGTCGTTGTAGATATGTTTTGCTATCGTAGAGCCGGCCATAATGAAATGGATTTACCAGAATTTACGCAACCATTAATGTATCAAAAAATTAAGGAGCATGCGACAACTCTAAATATATATCAGCAAAGATTAATTGATGAAGGTGTATTAACTTTGGATGATATTGATAATGAAATTTCATCATATAATGAAAAGTTAAATGAAGAGTTAGCATCTGCAAAATCTTATAAACCTAATAAAGCCGACTGGCTTGAGGGTTCATGGAAAGGAATAAATGTTGCATCTATAGATGCTAGACGGGGACAAACTTCTATAACCGAAGATGAATTTAAAAAAATTGGAAAAGAAATTCATCAAATACCTAAAGATTTTAGTCCTCATAAAAGAATCAAAAAAATTTATGACGATCGCCTAAACAGTATCAATGAGGGAAAAGGAGTGGATTGGTCGACCGCCGAGTCTCTCGCGTTTGCATCACTATTGGCTGAAGGATATGGCGTAAGGCTATCAGGACAAGACTCTGGAAGAGGAACTTTTAGTCAAAGACACTCTGTGCTATATGATCAAGTTAACGAAGATAGGTTTGTGCCTTTGAGGCATTTTAGAAATGAACAGGGCTTCTTTGAAATCATCGATAGCTTTTTGTCTGAGTATGGAGTCCTTGGATTTGAATATGGTTATTCTCAAGTAGATCCTCGAACCTTAGTTTTGTGGGAGGGGCAATTTGGTGATTTTGCAAATAATGCACAAACTATAATTGATCAGTTCATTACAACGGGTGAAAGGAAGTGGTTAAGAATGTCAGGACTAACACTATTGCTGCCACATGGACATGAAGGTCAAGGTCCTGAACATACAAGTGGAAGACTAGAGAGATTCTTACAACTCTGTGCTGAAGATAATATTCAAGTAGTTAACTGTACTTCACCCGCAAATTACTTTCATGTTCTTAGAAGACAATTGCTAAGAGATTTTCGTAAGCCGCTTGTGATAATGACTCCTAAATCAACTCTTAGACATAAAAAGAATGTCTCTGATATTGCCGAGTTTACAAATGGTTCAACTTTTCACCGTATTTTAAGAAAAGAACTTTCTAAAATTGAAAAATCTAAAATTAATAGACTACTTCTTTGCTCAGGAAAAATTTATTTTGAGTTAGATGATTATATTGAGAAGCGTAAACAAGAAAATATTCAGATTTTAAGGTTTGATCAATTGTATCCGTTCCCTTATGAAGTTTTAAAAGAAGAATTGCTAGAGTACCCTCAAGCTGAAATCTACTGGGTTCAAGAAGAGCCGTCAAATATGGGGGCATTTCGTTTTGTAAAGCATAGAGTAGAGTCAGTTAATCAGTCAATAACCGGTAAATATGAAGAACTCTTATTTATTGGAAGGAAAGCATCCGCATCTCCAGCAACAGGGATAGCTAACCGACACGCTGAAAACCAATTAAATATTCTAAGACTTGCTACGGAGTCGGAAAGAAGTGAAATAAAAGATAATAAAGACGGGGTATCTCTCGTAAAGTTCAAACTGCCAATTGAATAATATTGTTAAAGTGTTAAATAATTAGTATGTCCGTAGATATTAAAGTACCATCTCTTGGTGAGAGTGTTGTAGAAGCAACTGTTGCTAAGTGGTATAAAAATGAGGGAGACAGCGTTACGCTAGATGAACCACTGCTTGAGTTAGAAACCGATAAAGTGACTCTTGAAGTTCCTTCCCCTACATCAGGATTGATCGAAAAAATTTCATCGCC
>CABZHU010000016.1 GCA_902525575.1 uncultured Pelagibacteraceae bacterium | reverse complement strand
AAAGTACCTTGATTGAGGTACATATCGCAATGAAACATCCTCTCCAATTAAACCCTGCAGTACTCTTAATTTACCTTCATTTCTTATTGTATTTACTATAGTAATTTTATTATCTTTTATCTCTAATGAGCGAGAAAATGTTATCGATTTGCGCCTGTTACCTAGCATAAGTATTTTTCTAATCGTGCCTTTAAGTTTATGAGATAAAAAAGGTAGCCATCCAATGCTGAATAAGAAAATACGAAATATAATAAATTTTTTTATATCAAAATATTTATTTGAAGGTATCAAATTAAAATTTCCTTCTACTATAAAAGACTTGCCATCACATTTAAACTTATAATCATTATCTACCCATTGACTGGATAGTATTTGATTACCTTTAACTTTTAAGATTATTCCAGAGTCGTTGATTAGAGATTTATTATTTATTTTATCAAATATTTTTATAACACCA
This sequence comes from uncultured Pelagibacteraceae bacterium, assembly GCA_902525575.1. Classification (GTDB taxonomy): domain Bacteria; phylum Pseudomonadota; class Alphaproteobacteria; order Pelagibacterales; family AG-422-B15; genus CACNXQ01. Next base: position 21,132 of record CABZHU010000016.1, on the reverse strand, counting down.
CCCTTAGCTAAATTAACAACTATATAGTGTTTGCTATTTGAATTCGTCCATATTCCAGCATCATGAAGCAAATTATAAAAGCTTTCTTCTTCATAAGGCAGATTAGTTTTAATATCATTATCGCTATAATCTAAATAACTTTGCAGATATTCTGGAACTCTATAACCCATATATCTATCAGACATTATTTCTGGTGGAACTAATTTATCTTCTTCAAGTGCAATTAGCATTTTGTCAGCGGTACGTCTAGATAAAGGGAACTCTTTTGCAAAAATTTCAAATCCATGAGTATAAAAATGTAACGTATTTCTACTGCCTGTACTTCCTGCATAAAAACCATTGGGATAGACAAACAGGCCACAAGTTTCAATAAACTTTTTACAGAATTTCAATATTTCTTGATCGTTATTATCTTGGTAAATTTTTGCTAGAAATGAAATGGTTGCTGATAAATATCCAGGATCTATTCCATCATACTCTAAGGCCCAGCCCTCTGAAAAATTACAATATTCTTTAAAACCTTTCCAAAGTTTTTTGTAACCGTCTGCAAGATGTTTTTCGTTAAGTATGGAATTAATTTTCCAGACCGCGAGACATGCCATTGCATGATGATTGGCTAAATGATCCTCTTCAAAATTACCTTTAATTATAAATTCTGCAGATTTTTTTAATTTTTTTTCTAATAAATTCTGATCATCAAGACTCATGTTTGATTTTAATATTTTATAGCTTTCTGCGCTTGTGAATGCTGTAAATGCTGTGGGTCCTACCCATCCTCTTTCATTTGGATAGAATTCATCGAATGATCCATCTGAATGTTGTATTGAGGACCAATACTTCAAGCCAGCTATTGCCCATTTAGCTACATTTTCATTTTGATAGTATTGATTTTTTTCAAATTCATATTTGTATACTAATGCTAAGGCATGAACTGAAAATTGCCTTACAGCATCAGGGAAATCACTGGTTTTATCAAGCCAATAATCTCTATGAAGACAACCATAAGTAGGAGAAAACTCATTTCTATCCATATTACTAAGAATCCTTGGAATTTGATTTATAGCTTTAAGCGCATAAATTTTTCTTTTTGGACCCATAACTGTTATCAGTCAAGTCTCCGATCTATTAGATCTGCTAGCATACCTATTGCAAGTAATTGTAACCCTCCTACAATTATTATAGTAGCGGTGACACCAAATTCGGCATCGACAAAAATCCGATATAATAGCAGCAATATTCCTATAATTATTAGTAAAAAGCTGATTGGCAAAAAGACTTTTAAAGGCCTAAAAAGCAAAATTGTTCTGATAATTAATTGAATAAAATTAAAAGTATCATAGATAGGTCTTATTTTTGAACTACCTGATCTAACAAAATAATCAATTTTTTCATATTTTACTTTATAATTATTTGTGAGCATAGCCAGAGTGATAGTTGTGGTAAACGAAAAGCCATCAGGTAGAATTTTCATATATTTTTCAACCGTATTTTTTTTCATAACTCTTAAACCAGAATTAAGATCAGGTATTTTTACACCGGATAAATAATTTGCTAATTTATTTATCATCCATTTTGCTGGCTTCCTTATCAAAGGAATATTGACGTTTTTTCCGACTCTCGCGCCTACTATCATATCAGCTTTCTGACTGATGATTTGCTCGTAAAAAGTTGGTATTTTTTCATCGGGGTAAGTTTGATCAGCATCTGTTATTGCAAAATAATTATATTTTGATTCCTTAATTCCAGTTTTTAAGGCAGCGCCATATCCTCTATTTTCATCGTGACTTATAATATTAATATTCTTCAAAAAATGTGAATGAGAAATATCGATTTCAGATAGATAATTTTTTATTACAGCCTCAGTTCCATCAGTTGAACCATCATTAATTATTAAAACTTCAAAATTATTTTTGAAGTTTTTCATTACATCTAAAAGTTTCTCTAATGAATTATTAATATTACCCACCTCGTTGTATACGGGAATCAAAATACTTAATCCTTCAATTTCTTTTTCTGATAACATTTTACTAAGCTTTAAATATTTTTTTTGATTTTTTTGAGTAGATTCCTCTTGTATCAATAATCATTTTTGAATTCTTTTCGATCATTTTGTAATTAAACACATCATGATTAGTTGCTATTAAAATTAAGTCATACTTTTTTATAAGATTAGGAGATAGAGTTTTACTCTTCAATTTTAAATTTGTGCTTCTTAGGTTTTTTATATCTGGAACAAATGGATCTGAATAATCAACCTTAGCGCCATTACTCGTCAATAAATTTATTAATTTTATTGAAGGAGACTCTCTCATATCATCAACATTCTTTTTATAAGCAACTCCTAACAATAGTATTTTTGATTTTGAAAGAGATTTATTCTTTTTATTAAGAGCGTCACTAACTTTTTTTACTACCCAATTAGGCATACTTGTATTAACTTCTCCAGCAAGTTCGATAAATCGTGACTGGACATCAAATTCTCTTGCTTTCCATACTAAATAAAAAGGATCTATAGGAACGCAGTGTCCTCCCAGACCAGGGCCAGGATAATATGGAGTAAAACCAAAAGGTTTTGTTGAGGCTGTATTAATAACTTCGTGAATATCTATACCCATAGCGTCAGCTATAATTTTCATTTCATTAACTAAACCTATATTTACAGCTCTATGAATATTTTCTAGGAGTTTAGTTAATTCTGCAGTTTGCGTTGAGCTCACAGGTACGGTTTGAATTACAATTTGATTATATAAAGCCTCAGCAACCTTTAAGCAACTTTTTGTATATCCGCTGATTACTTTTGGAATTTTTTCAGTAGAGAATATTGGATTACCAGGGTCTTCTCTCTCTGGTGAGTAAACTAAAAAAAAATCTCTACCGACTATAAATTTTTTCTTTTTTATAAATGGTAAAATTACTTCAGCAGTAGTTCCCGGGTAAGTTGTGCTTTCAAGAGATAATACTTGTCCTTTAGATAAGTATTTAAATAAATTTTCCAGAGTATTAATTATAAAGCTCATGTCTGGTTCTCTATTTTTATTAAGTGGCGTTGGAACACATACTATAATTGCATCACAAGTCTTTATTTTACTAAAATCTGTTGTCACAAAAAATTTATTATTCATAGCTTTTTTTATTTTTTTTGACGGAATTGTTTTTATATAGCTTTGACCTTTTTTAAGTTTTTTTACTTTTGACTGGTCGGTATCGAAACCAACCACATTGTATCCCACTTCTGCATAGCGAAGTATCAACGGTAAACCAACGTAGCCCATACCAACAATTCCAATTGTTGATTTTTTATTATTTAATTTTGAAATTAATTTATTTTTCATAAATTTATTTTATATATTCTAGATACCATTCAACAAATTTTTTTACACCTTCTTTAACTGAAGTTTTTGGATTATAATTAAAATCATCCTTAAAACTATCAATATCAGCCCAAGTCTCAGCTACATCTCCCATTTGTAAAGGAAGAAACTCTTTAATAGATTTTTTTTGTAAATTCTTCTCTATTTCAGTGATGAAGTCATTTAAAGGAACGGATTTATTATTTCCAATATTATATATCCTATATTGTGCATCATTCTTATTATCTAATCCAGTAAAAGTACTGGAAGCTTTTCTATCAAGCACAACACTTAATAATCCTTCAACTATATCATCAATATAGGTAAAATCTCTTTTGTGATCACCTTTATTAAAAACTTGTATTTTCTCACCACGATTAATTTTTTCAGTAAATAACCAGAGTGCCATGTCAGGCCTTCCCCATGGACCATAAACAGAAAAAAAACGTAAACCAGTAGTCTTTAATTTGTAAATGTGACTATATGCATGAGCCATGAGTTCGTTTGTTTTTTTTGAGGCGGCGTATAAATTAATAGGATGATCTACTCTATCTTCAACTGAGAAAGGCAACTTCTTGTTAAGCCCATATACAGAACTTGATGAAGCATAAATTAAATGATCAATCTTAGATTGTCTTGAACACTCCAATAGATTTCCAAAACCAACCACATTTGAGTCAATATAGCTTGCAGGATTTTCAAAAGAATATCGCACTCCTGCTTGAGCAGCTAGGTTAACGACTATACTAAATTCATTATCCAAAAATACCTCTTTTAAAGATTTTATATCTTTAAGATCAATTCTGTAATGCTTATAGTTTTTATTGCCAATAAACCTCTCTAATCTTCTCTCTTTTAGTGCGGGATTATAATAAGAGTTGTGATTATCAATGCCAATAACCTCAATATCATTTGATAAAAGCCTTAAAGTAAGCTCTGAGCCTATGAAGCCAGCTGATCCTGTTACTAAAATTTTTTTCATCAATTCTCCTTAAAGAGATCTCTTGTTAAAATTTTATTAGATGCATCATGAATTTCATTTGATATTCTATTTGCTAGTATAATTGTTGATTTACTTTTAAATTCTTCTAAATCAGTAATTAGTTTAGAGCCAAAAAATAACTTTTCTTTTATCAATGGCTCATAAACAATAACCTCAATTCCTTTTGCTTTTATTCTCTTCATAACACCTTGCACAGATGATTCCTTTATGTTATCGGAACCGTTCTTCATTGCTAATCTATAAATTCCAACACATTTTGGTTTCTGACTGATTACTAAATCAGCAATAAACTCTTTTCTCGTATAGTTTGCTTCCACAGTTGCTTTAATTAAATTATTTGGAACATTATTATAATTTGCTAATAATTGCTTTGAATCTTTTGGTAGACAATATCCTCCGTATCCAAATGATGGGTTATTATAGTAATTTCCAATTCTTGGATCTAAAGATACCCCCTTTATTATTTCATGAGTATTTAAGTCATGCACCATTGCATAGGTATCCAGCTCATTGAAAAAAGCTACTCTCATTGCAAGATACGTATTGGAAAATAATTTAACTGCTTCTGCTTCTGTTGATCCTATATATTCAATTGGTATATCTTTTTTCAAAACTGCAGCTGACATCATAGCTCCATATTCTCTAGCTTTATCATTTTTTTCACCAACAATTATTCTACTGGGATAGAGATTATCTTGAAGAGCAGATCCTTCTCGTAAAAATTCTGGGGAAAAGATTATTTTATTTTTTTCGTATTTTTTTGATACATTTTTTGTAAATCCGACAGGTACTGTTGATTTAATAATAATTGTAGCATTAACGTTTTCTTTTGAAATTTCATCTAGAGAAGCTTCTACATGACTTGTATCAAAGTTATTGGTATTTGTATTATAATTAGTTGGAACACAAATAATAATAAAATCTCTATTTTTATATGCTTGTTTATTATTTAATTCAAAATTAATTTTTATATTTTTATTATCAAGATATTCTTGTACAAGTTTGTCATCAATTGGAGAAATCTTTTTTATTAAAAGATTAACTTTTTTTTCGTCATTATCTATTAGTTTTACTAAATTTCCTTTCGCAAGCAGTAGAGCATTTGATAGTCCAACATATCCTGCTCCAACAACTGTTATTTTTTTCATTATTCTTAATAAAGGTTTATATGAATATTCATAATTGTATTTCAGATACAATATCCTTTAAACCATCTTTGTCTTTTGAATCAATAAGATTATTAATTTTCTTAATAAGGTTTACAATTGAAATGTCAGACATGTAGGGCTCATCTGCTATTTTGACTTTTGGATGAGATGTATCTCTAAAATTCCCTTTTGTTAGCAATTCCTCAAAAAGTTTTTCTCCAGGCCTAATACTAGTTACTTTAATCTCTATATCGCCATAAGGATTATTTTTATCTTTGATAGAAAAGCCTGACAGTTTTATCATATTAATTGCTAAATCTTTTATTTTAATGGGTTTGCCCATGTCTAGAAGGTAAACATTGCCATTACTTTTAAAACTCCCAGCCAGCAACACTAGTTTAACCGCTTCTGGAATAGCCATGAAATATCTAGTCATATTCGGATCAGTAACCGTCACAGGCCCACCACTTTCAATTTGTTTTTTGAAAAGCGGAATTACTGAGCCTGATGAGCCCAAGACATTTCCAAAACGTATGACTGAAAAATTAATATTTAAACTAGATTTAGATTTAGATTGAATAATTAATTCTGCTACTCTTTTGGACACACCCATTATATTTGCAGGACGCACAGCCTTGTCTGTAGAAATAAAAACAAAGTTTTCTATCTCATTTTTGATAGCGGCATCTACAATAATATTGGTACCAATTGTGTTGTTCTTAAAACCTTCAATAATGTTATGCTCAACTAAAGGTACATGTTTATAGGCTGCAGCGTGTATAATTACATTAACATTATATTCATTAATTACATCATTGACTCTTTTCTTATCTGTGACTGAACCTAAACACGATACAATGCTTAACTTATCATTTATATCAAATGCCCTTAATTTTTGCTCAATTTGATACAAAGCAAATTCACTCATTTCAAATAAAATTATTTTAGTTGAACCTAATTCTGCCAGTTGCATGCATATTTCACTGCCAATAGATCCTCCTGCTCCAGTTACTAAAATAGTCTTATTGCTATAAGCTTTTGAGTAAAGTTTGCTATCTATGATTATTTTCTGTCTGCCGAGAAAGTCCTCTGGATTAATATCATATAAAGCGTTTTTTATAGTTGATTGAAGCAGCAACTCAGTGATTGAGGGAAGAGATCTAACTTTATTAAAATTTTTTGTAGCAAATTCAAGTATTTCTCTCTTTTGCTCTTCTTCAATCGAAGGCATTGCTATCCATACTTCATCAATATCATTAATGTTAAAATTATCTATGTACCTGTCCCTTGAATAAACATTTATATTTGAAATTCTGGTACTTATTAGATTTTTATTATCATCTATAAAAGCCTTAACTTCGATTTGAGTATCTTCAGAAGTACTATTTAAAAGTTGAACCCCGGCATCCCCAGCTCCAAAAATGACTACTTTTTTTACCTTATTATTATTGGAGGAACTTAACCAACGAAGAAAAGCTATTCCTATTATTCTATAAGATATTATGAGTAACAAAAAAATAAATAAATAGATAATTGGAACAGACCTGGGTATTAATGTATCGAATAAAAAATTAATTAATACAAAAAACAAGCTCGTTAATAGTGAATACGTAAACAGTTTATAAAAATCATTGATACCAGTTGTCCTTAATAGGATTCTATGAATTTCAGATATTCTTGAGCTTAAAATGATTATTAATGGAGAAAATAAAATAAAAAATCTCGACTCATAAATTATAGACTCAGACCAAATATTTTCTAACCTAAGACTGATCGCAAGATAATTAGATAAGATCAAACATATAGTATCAAAAGAAAGAAGGAGTATGATTTTATATACTCGAGAAAGAGATATTAATGCATTATAAATATTCATTAGTTATCTATTCCCTTTATTAATAGCAACTCCATTAATTTATTATGGATCACATCCCCAACAAGTTTATGGCCTTTATTATTCCAATGCCTATCATTATTACTAATAATTAAATTTGAATAATTATTTTTAAAATATTCTCTCAAATCTATTATAATAGCTTCTCTATCATTAAGCACTAAAAGTGCATTATTGTAATCACTTATTTCCTCAAAATGTTTCAAATCATTTATACTTGGAATTAATAAAAATATTAATACTGTATTACTATTAATTAATCCCTGAAACTTAACTATAAAATCATCAAATTTAATTTTTCTAATTTCTAATTCTTTTATGTCTTCTTCAATATAAATTTGTTCGTCAATATTTATAACGTCTTCTTTTTTGTATAAAATATTTAGCTTATGATAAATCTGCTTTATTTTCATCTCAAATGCCCAATAATAAAGATCACTATAATGAGACAAAAAAGATCTCAATACATACTCATAATAATCTGATGGATCATCTGTACGAAATAATGATCCATAAACGACCTTAAGCCAATTTACATCTTGATGAATTTGCGATGTTATATCACTAGCAACATGGATGCTTACTATCACTACTTTGGGATTATTGAGTTCTAAATATTCTTTAGCGGCATTATGAATTTGATTTAAATTATAACCACTTACACCCGCATTTAGTACTTTTGATTTAGTTTTTTCATCAATTAAGTTTACAAAAGTATTTTCATATTCAGTTAAGTGTCCAAATACAAAGGAGTCACCAAATACTACTATATCATATTCTATTTCTTCTTTATTTTGATTGCCCAAAATTCTGTGGCCATTATCATTAGTATAGAGTCTTACTGGGCCCTGAGTGCCCACAAAATTTGACTGCATCTTATAACCAACGCTTTGATCAGACACAAATAACTTGCGATAATCTTTATTTGGCAAATCTAAAAAAATTCTTACAAAAGCTTCGCCTATAAGTAGAGCAATTATTATACCTAACATCAAAGCACTTAAATTTTTTATTAAATTATTCAATTTTGCTTTTATTTTGATTGATTTAAAATTTTTTTGGAAATTTTTTGATCTGGGTATTTTTTTTTATGACGTGAAATAATCTTTTTTATTTGTAGATTAAATTTTATGGATTTAAAAACCATGTTTTCCCTAAGTGTAAAATTTTTCTTTAAAATCTTATAATTTGTAACAAGTAGGTAACTATCTAAAGTTTTTACCAACAAATCGCCATATGAAAAGATTTTTGCTATTTCGCCACACTTATATTTTTTATTCATTTCAATTTCAAAAGGTATACAATCCCAAATCTTAATAAATATATCTTTATTTAGAATGGTTGTAGCACCTGGGTATGGGTGAGCTAGTGCGTATACAAAATTTTTTAAATGCTCAGATTTTTGATTCCAGTCCATAACTCCATCTTCAGGTAATCTTTTAGGTAAATAACTTGCTTTTTTTAGATCCTGTTTTTTAAAATTTTTTCTTTTTGATTTTAAATTTACAAAAAAATCATTAAGCATCTCAGCGTATATAATTGTAGTTTTATAGTATGACGATTTAATATTGTCATATTTAGAATAATTAAATTTCCTGGTATCAATGACTCTTCCTGAGTCAACTCCAGAGTCAACCTCAAATATTGAAAGATAAAATGACTTTTCACCAAGAATAATAGACCAATTTTGAGGTGAGCGACCCCTGCCTTTGGTTATTCCTTGCGAGCTACCATGACAACCTATTACACTATAATTAACATGATCTATAAACCATTGGGGTATTAGTCTTTGCCATCCTGCAATAATTAAATAATCAATATCAATATTAAAAATCTTTTTTCTATCAATATCTGACTTTAGACTGTAATTTGACAATTCAATATATTCTAAAGATCTTTTTTTTGCGATTTGTTGTAAGTTAGAAAAACCAGAAATATTTTGTTTTTTTCTTTCTTCTGATTTTAACCCAATTAGCCCTTTTATTTTAATTTTCTTATCAAGACATTTGATTAAATCTATCGAAGTAAATGTGGTTGAGATTATATAAATTTTCATTTAACTTTTTTACTCAATATTTTTGGAAAATTTTTTCCGACATCTTTTAAATAAGATTTATTTAATTTAAGTTGCTCATGATAATCATTTATGAAGTTTCTTATACTAATTATTGCTATTCCACGATAATTTCTACTTTTGGCAGTATAGTGCATAGGATGTAACAAAATCTGAATTAAATTTTCTCCATCATAATTTTTCAAAAAATCTTTTAAATCCTTACCCCTGAAATCCATTCTTGAATCTGATATATATGTCTTGTCAGAAAAAAGTTTTGGATCATAGGCATTTACCAAATTTTTAAATATAGGGTATTTTTTTGTTACGCTGGGGTTATGAAGACTGACAGATTTTATCTTGGTATTACATATATCAGATAAAATTGAAATCTCTTTTTTAAGACCTTCATTATAATGAGGATACATAGATGTATCAAAATGAAGACCAATTTCATGACCATTTTGGATTATTTGTTTAACAATTTGTCTATTGTCTTTACTTAAAAGATTATAGGTTTGAGATGTGAGAAGAAGAAAATAAGTACATTTTACATTTTCTTTTTTTTCAAGTAATGACAGCTTTAAAGCTTGCTTTAAATCCGTGTCAACATCATGCCTAAGTAAAAATCCATGAGATTTACTGTTTACTGATCCAAATTTTATAAGAGGTCCTGTTTTTTTTATTAACCTAAGAAACTTTACATAATTTTGGTACTTAAAAATAGAATGATTTTTATTACTCATAGCTGGTAAATATAAAGTTTTAATTAACTCTAAATTAATTTCTCAGTAGACTCCATTTTTTTCAAAAAAATTGGTTGCGGGGGTAGGATTTGAACCTACGACCTTCAGGTTATGAGCCTGACGAGCTACCAGACTGCTCCACCCCGCGATAAAGTTAAACATTGTCTTCGTAAGCTAAAATGAAAGATGAACATAGCGTTAGGTTACAGATATGTCAAACCTTTGTAATATTTGAAGATATTATATTTTCAAAGAAATTAATATACTTCTTAAAGTATGAAAATAAAAACAGAGTTAGTTAATTGTAATTTTTTAGAAAAAACTAATAATTAAATTAACTGAAAAAACAAATAAAATTAGTTTATCTTTCTTGAAACTAATAGTTGGTTAGCAAGCATAAAACTTAAGCCAAAAGACCTTAAGATATTTTCAATTTGATCTTCAAAGACAATTCCAATAGGAGAAATCATGAATTTTTGTAGCAACTCCACTTTTAAGTTTGAAGTTTCAGATAGCTGCTTCAATCTTTTTAAATTAGGCACTTCATTATGCTGCTCATCTTCCAAGTGTCCAACTAAAGTTGCGATATGTTCCCATATCGGATCTGGTGCGGTCAAAATTAATATACCATTAGTATTTAATAAGTTATAAACTCTTTTCATGAAAACTTCAGGCTTGTCAACATGCTCTATCACAGCCGTCGCAATTACAACATCGTAATTGGTTTCTACTAATTTATGAACTTCATTAACATCTCCCTCAATTACTTTAACACTTGGTAAATTCTTTTGATTAGCAATTTCTACTAGATCACGACTGTATTCAACCCCAAGAAATTTTGCATCAGGAAAACTTGTCGATAAATCATATAGCATTTCACCATCTGCTGTTCCCAGGTCAATTATGTTTCTTGGTTTGTAATCTAAATATTTATTTATTGCTTTTCTAACTTCATTTGTTCTTCGCCATAATCTATATTTTAAAGCACGATTAGTTTGTCTTTCTCTAGCATATCCAATGTCTAGAACACCTGATTTTTCACCGTGAGTATAATCTTTCATAATTTATATGATATATTTTTTTGTTGTAATGTCATGCAATTATATCTTTTAATAATTGAAAGTGTAATTTAAAAATAAATTTATGAAAATTTAATCAACTATTAATCTCAAAAAGAAAGACTCTATTTTATATTTAACACAATAATCAAAATTTCTTATACTTTTATAATATATGTTTTTTTAGGTTTTTGTGGTAAAAAATTATGATGGAATTCATTAATGAACTATTCCGCTTTTTGAAATCAAGAAAAAAACTTTGGTTAAGTCCTATTATTTTTATTTTTGTCTTGATAGGTAGTCTCCTTGTTCTTTCTGAAGGTTCTGTCGTTGCTCCTTTTATTTATACACTTTTTTGATCAATGTATATTATTGGTATATCTGCTTATTACCATGACTCCGCAGTATGTTTATTGAAAGAAGGAAAAATTATATCTGCACTTCAAGAAGAAAGGCTGACTAGAATAAAACATGACTTAAGTTTTCCGCATCAATCGTTAAAATATTGTATAACAAAAGAAAACGTTACTCTTGATCAAGTAAAACATATTATATTTTATGAAAAACCATTTTTAAAATTTGAGAGACTCTTAGAAACTTACTTCTCATTTGCGCCTAGAGGCTACAAAAGTTTTAGGAAATCTCTGCCTTTATGGATTAAAGAGAAATTATTTCAAAAAAAACTGATACTTGATGAACTTGAAAAGATTTTTGGTAATAAGAAGATTTTAAAAGAAAAACTTCTATTTTCTGAGCACCACTTAAGTCATGCAGCAAGTGCTTTTTTTCCATCTCCATTTGAAGAAGCTGCAATACTCACCCTTGATGGGGTAGGAGAATGGGCTTCGTCTTCGATTAGTACTGGGTATAAAAATAAAATAGAAATGCAAAAAGAGATTTATTTTCCTCATTCACTTGGTCTTTTATATTCTTCATTTACGTACTACTTGGGTTTTAAAGTAAACTCAGGCGAATATAAGGTCATGGGATTAGCCCCTTACGGGTCTCCAAAATATTCTTCTTTGATTAAAAACCACCTTATAGAAATAAAAGAAGACGGATCTTTTTTTTTAAATATGGAATACTTCGATTATTGTACTGATCTTAAAATGACAAATGAAAAATTTGATAATCTTTTTGGAGGAAAACCCCGTTCTCCAGAAACTTATTTATCCCAAAAACATATGGATATTGCGGCTTCAATTCAGAACGTAACTGAGGAAGTGGTATTAAATATCTGTAAAAATATTTCTCAAAATACTAATCACAAAAATCTATGTATAGCTGGAGGTGTTGCACTTAATTGTGTTTCAAATGGAAAAATAATACAGAATAATCTTTTTGAAAATATTTGGATACAGCCTGCTGCAGGAGATGCTGGCGGAGCTATAGGAGCTGCATATGTAGCTTATTATATGTCAGGAAATAATATAAGACATTTGTCAAAAGATAAAGATGAAATGAAGGGAGCTTATATTGGCCCAAAGTATGAGGATGAAGAAATAAAAAATTGTTTAGACGAGTGTAAAGCTAAATATGAAAAACTAACTGAAAATGAATTGATTGAGGTTGTTGCTAAATTAATTGCTGAAGGTAAAGCAATAGGATGGATGCAAGGACAAATGGAATTTGGGCCTCGAGCCCTTGGAAACAGGAGTATTTTAGCAGATCCAAGATCACCGCAGATGCAAAAACAATTAAATTTTAAAATTAAGTTTAGAGAGTCCTTTCGACCATTTGCTCCAAGTATTCTTGAGGAAGAATTAACGAATTGGTTTGAAATAAGAAATGATAGTCCTTACATGCTTTTAGTTGCTAATGTGAAAGAGGATAAATTGATGAAAGAAAATATTAAAAAAGAAAATAATTATGGTATTGAAAAATTAAAAACTATTCGATCAAAAATACCTGCTGTTACTCATGTTGACAACAGTGCAAGAATACAAACAGTTAGCAAAAAAACTAATAGACTATTTCACAAATTAATCACAGAATTTTTTAAAATCACCGGTATACCAATGCTTATTAATACATCTTTCAACGTGAGAGGCGAACCGATAGTATGTAGTACTAAAGATGCATTTAATTGTTTTATGGGAACAGATTTAGACATACTAGTTGTGGGTAATTATCTTTTACGTAAAGATATACAAAATAGAAATCTTAGAGTTGATTATAAGAATAAATATAAATTAGATTAATGAAATCATTTTAAAATTGGTCTTTAAAAGATTTTTTATTGTATCCTTTTTCTTTTCGAGTTATCCACGCGGACATATATTTATTTTTTTTTAATTTCAATTCATCTCTTTTTATTATTCTAAAAAAGATTGCTATTGGTGAAATGATAAATAGAAAGATTATTCCGAGAACTATAGGACTAATGATCAGACTAATTAACTTTCCAAAATAAAGCCAAACTTTTGTAGGATAAGTAAGTAATATGGGTCTAAAAATTGTGATACCTAGTAACAAAATAAATAGTAAAATAAATATTACTAAAAGATTTTGATTGTGACTTAGAAAAAAAATAATTGATATTACTAATAATAATATGGAGAAAAGAATTCCAAATCTTTTGTTTTCTGGATAATTTATTTTATTCATATAATATGTAAATATCGATCACCGGGTTATGAATAATATCATAAAAGTAATATTAGACATAAAAAATATATTTCGTGTTGTAAGTTTTTTTATCGCTCTTAAATGGATATTTAATCTATTTTACTGTTTCATTGATATCTTAAAAAAAAGAAATCTTGAACCTGCAGATATAAAAATGGGTAATGGTCCATTTAAAGTAAGAAGAGGCAAAGCAATAGCAAATTTATCAGGTCATCAAATCTTCTCAGGTATTAGAGAAATTTGGATCAGAGATTGTTATTTATATAGAAATATATTGGAATTTAATGACAATGGACTTGTTGTGGATTTGGGAGCAAATATTGGTGTTTTTACTCAACTAGCTCTAGCTTCGAATGATACAAACAGAGTTATCGCTTTAGAGCCAAATAAAATGCTTATCAACGACTTAGTTGTATCTGTGCAACGAAATAATTGGCAAGAGAGATTAAAAACTTTTAATAATTTTATAGGAAAAGAAACAGAGATTCAAAAATCTGCCTCTTTGACTGAGAATTATCATCAAGCAAAATATATAGATGAGTTAGATTTTATCGAATCAAATAAAATTGATACTATTGATTTTCTTAAAATTGACATTGAAGGCAGTGAATTTTCTCTATTAAATAAAAGAGATGGACTTCTGGCTAGAGCAAATCAATTAGCAATAGAAATTCATTCAAATGGTGGAAACGTAGAGCTTTTCAAAAACTATTTAAAAGAAATTAATTATTGTATCCACCATCAAGAGTATCATAGAGGTGGGGTTGTTGTGCTAGCTAGAAAAATCTACTTGTGAAGTGAGTTTTCACGTTTAGTAGACCTGGCAATGTCCTACTCTCCCATGCCTTAAGACAAAGTACCATCGGCGCTGGAGCCCTTAACGTTCGAGTTCGAAATGGGATCGTGTGTTACCTCTCCGCTATTACCACCAGGTCAACAAAACGTGAAATCAATACTAAATAATATTTTATTAATTATTCTATCTTAGTGTTGCTTGTTTTTACTAGTTTGTTTCTAGTACATAGAAAATCAAGCCGATCGAGTTATTAGTATCAGTTAGCTTCATGCATTACTGCACTTCCACACCTGACCTATCAACGTGGTGGTCTACCACGACTCTCATGGAAGAATTAGTTTCGAGGGAGGCTTCCCGCTTAGATGCTTTCAGCGGTTATCCCGTCCGTACTTGGCTACCCAGCGATGCCGATGGCACGACAACTGGTACACCATTGGTACGTTCACTCCGGTCCTCTCGTACTAAGAGTAACTCCTCTCAATTCTTCAACACCCACGGCAGATAGGGACCGAACTGTCTCACGACGTTCTAAACCCAGCTCGCGTACCACTTTAATCGGCGAACAGCCGAACCCTTGGGACCTGCTCCAGCCCCAGGATGTGATGAGCCGACATCGAGGTGCCAAACACCGCCGTCGATATGAACTCTTGGGCGGTATCAGCCTGTTATCCCCGGCGTACCTTTTATCCGTTGAGCGATGGCCCTTCCACTCAGAACCACCGGATCACTATGACCGTCTTTCGACTCTGCTCGACTTGTCAGTCTCGCAGTCAGGCAGGCTTATGCCATTGCACTCAACAGCTGATTTCCGACCAGCTTGAGCCTACCTTCGCACGCCTCCGTTACTTTTTGGGAGGCGACCGCCCCAGTCAAACTACCCACCATACACTGTCTTGGATCCAGATAATGGATCTCAGTTAGATGTCAAAAATTACAAGAGTGGTATTTCAAGGATGACTCCATGAAAGCTGGCGCCTTCACTTCAAAGTCTACCACCTATCCTACACATGCAATTTCTAACACCAATGTAAAGCTATAGTAAAGGTGCACGGGGTCTTTCCGTCTAACCGCGGGTACTCCGCATCTTCACGGAGAATTCAATTTCGCTGAGTCTACGCTGGAGACAGCGGGGAAATCATTACGCCATTCGTGCAGGTCGGAACTTACCCGACAAGGAATTTCGCTACCTTAGGACCGTTATAGTTACGGCCGCCGTTCACCGGGACTTCAGGTCGTAGCTTGCACCACTCACTTTAATCTTCCGGCACCGGGCAGGCGTCAGACCCTATACTTCGCCTTACGGCTTTGCAGAGTCCTGTGTTTTTAATAAACAGTTGCTACCCCCATTTCTGTGCCACCCACATCTGGTTGCCCAAACATAGGTCCTCCTTCTTCCGAAGTTACAGAGGCAATTTGCCGAGTTCCTTCAGCATAGTTCTCTCAAGCGCCTTGGTATCTTCTACCTATCCACCTGTGTCGGTTTCGGGTACGGTCCACGATGAGGCTATTTCCTGGAACAACTTCACTGCCTATCCAATCCATATAAGGATAAACAATTTACGTCATCCGTCACATCTCATCTGGTCAAGGAATATTAACCTTGTTCCCATCGACTACGACTTTCGTCCTCGCCTTAGGAGCCGACTCAACCTGCGCGGATTAGCCTTGCGCAGGAACCCTTGGATTTTCGGCGACAGAGTTTCTCACTCTGTTTGTCGCTACTCATGTCAGCATTCTCACTTCCGATATCTCCAGGAGCTCTCACGAGTCTCCCTTCAACAACTTACGGAACGCTCCGCTACCACACAATAAATTGTGTCCAAAGCTTCGGTGTATTGTTTAGCCCCGTTACATCTTCGGCGCCGGACAACTTATTTAGACCAGTGAGCTGTTACGCTTTCTTTAAAGGATGGCTGCTTCTAAGCCAACCTCCTGGCTGTTTTGGTCGTCCGACATCCTTTCCCACTTAACAATAACTTGGGGACCTTAGCTGTTGGTCTGGACTGTTTTCCTTTCGACTACGGACCTTAGCACCCGTAGTCTGTCTGCCATACATTACTCATCGGTATTTGGAGTTTGGTTGGACTTAGTAAGGATCTCTCCCCCCTTGCCCATCCAGTGCTCTACCCCCGATGGTATTCATATGACGCACTACCTAAATAGTTTTCGCGGAGAACCAGCTATATCCGAGTTTGATTGGCCTTTCACCCCTAACCACAAGTCATCCAAAGACTTTTCAACGTCAACTGGTTCGGTCCTCCAATAAGTGTTACCTTATCTTCAACCTGCTCATGGCTAGATCACTCGGTTTCGGGTTTAATCCAAAGTACTGTCGCCCTATTAAGACTCGCTTTCGCTACGCCTACACCTTACGGCTTAAGCTTGCACTTCAAACTAACTCGCTGACCCATTATACAAAAGGTACGCGGTCACCCTTACGGGCTTCCACAGCTTGTAAGCATTCAATTTCAGGATCTATTTCACTCCCCTCGTCGGGGTTCTTTTCACCTTTCCCTCACGGTACTAGTTCACTATCGGTCACACAAGAGTACTTAGGCTTGGAGGGTGGTCCCCCCATATTCAGACAAGATTTCACGTGTCCCGTCTTACTCGAGAACATTAACTGTCATTACCCATACGAGACTATCACTCTCTATGGTTTACCTTTCCAGGTAATTCTGGTTGTACAATTAATGCTACTGGCCAAGTCCGCTTTCGCTCGCCACTACTTACGGAGTATCGGTTGATATCCTTTCCTCCAGTTACTTAGATGTTTCAGTTCACTGGGTTCGCTTTACTAACCTATGTATTCAGTTAGCAATAACTCAAAAGAGTTGGGTTTCCCCATTCGGAAATCTTCGGATCAAAGTGTGTTCGTCACTCCCCGAAGCTTATCGCAACGTACTACGTCCTTCATCGCCTTTGTGTGCCAAGGCATCCATCAAATGCTCTTAAACGCTTGATTATTCTATGTACAAAAAACAAACTTATATGTCTTTTGCAATACTTAGATATTTTGAATTCTCAATAAAAATTTTATTAATTTAGTATTGATGTCACTTCACGATGTAAATGGAAAAGCTTAAAACTTTGGTGGAGCTGACCGGGATCGAACCGGTGACCCCCTGCTTGCAAAGCAGGTGCTCTCCCAGCTGAGCTACAGCCCCAAGAGAAACCACGTAATGGTGGGCCTGGGTAGACTCGAACTACCGACCTCACCCTTATCAGGGGTGCGCTCTAACCAGACTGAGCTACAAGCCCAAAAGTAGGCTTTATAGTTTTAAACAATGAAAGAGAAACGAGGACGGTAAGCCACATATAATTACTAAGTTAAAAATTTCTTAAGTTCAAAAGAACTCAAAAAATAACTCTTAGAAAGGAGGTGATCCAACCGCAGGTTCCCCTACGGTTACCTTGTTACGACTTCACCCCAGTCGCTAATCTTACCGTGGTTGGCTGCCTCCTTGCGGTTAGCGAACCAGCTTCAGGTAAAACCAACTCCCATGGTGTGACGGGCGGTGTGTACAAGACCCGGGAACGTATTCACCGTAGCGCGCTGATCTACGATTACTAGCGATTCCAACTTCATGCACTCGAGTTGCAGAGTGCAATCCGAACTGAGGTAACTTTTAGAGATTTGCTCCAGATCGCTCCTTCGCTGCCTTTTGTAGTTACCATTGTATCACGTGTGTAGCCCGGCCCGTAAGGGCCATGAGGACTTGACGTCATCCCCACCTTCCTCCGGCTTATCACCGGCAGTTCCTCCAAAGTTCCCACCATAACGTGCTGGCAATTGAAGGTAAGGGTTGCGCTCGTTGCGGGACTTAACCCAACATCTCACGACACGAGCTGACGACAGCCATGCAGCACCTGTATCCAATCCACCCGAAGTGAAAGACTTAATCTCTTAAGTCCGCGATTGGTATGTCAAGGGCCGGTAAGGTTCTTCGCGTATCTTCGAATTAAACCACATGATCCACCGCTTGTGCGGGTCCCCGTCAATTCATTTGAGTTTTAGCCTTGCGGCCGTACTTCCCAGGCGGAATGCTTAACGCGTTAACTGCGATACTGGAAATTTAAATTCCCAACATCTAGCACTCATCGTTTACTGCATGGACTACCAGGGTATCTAATCCTGTTCGCTACCCATGCTTTCGAACCTCAGCGTCAGTATTGGCCCAGAGAGTCGCCTTCGCCACTGGTGTTCCTCCTAATATCTACGAATTTCACCTCTACACTAGGAATTCCACTCTCCTCTACCAAACTCAAGAAATGCAGTTTTGAAGGCAGTTCCAGAGTTAAGCTCTGGGATTTCACCTCCAACTTACAGATCCGCCTACGCTCGCTTTACGCCCAGTAATTCCGAATAACGCTAGATCCCTCCGTATTACCGCGGCTGCTGGCACGGAGTTAGCCGGATCTTCTTCTTCAGGTACCGTCATTATCTTCCCTGACGAAAGAGTTTTACAACCCGAAGGCCTTCATCACTCACGCGGCATCGCTGGATCAGGGTTGCCCCCATTGTCCAATATTCCCCACTGCTGCCTCCCGTAGGAGTCTGGGCCGTGTCTCAGTCCCAGTGTGGCTGATCATCCTCTCAGACCAGCTATAGATCGTAGTCTTGGTGAGCCATTACCTCACCAACAAACTAATCTAACGCGGGCCCATCCAATAGCGCATAAAGCTTTTCCCCGGAGGGTGTATAAAGTATTAGCTTAAGTTTCCTCAAGTTATTCTCTACTACTGGGCAGGTTCCCACGCGTTACTCACCCGTCTGCCACTAGATCCGAAGATCCCGTTCGACTTGCATGTGTTAAGCGTGCCGCCAGCGTTCATTCTGAGCCATGATCAAACTCTCAAGTTTAAACACGACGCACACAAACTTATTGGCGGAGTTACATAATCTAAATTATGTAATCCAAATAAAACGTGTACGATTATTCTGTACTGCGGAATTACCGCCCACGTTTCTCTTTCAATTTACTTTTCCAATAGCATAATCGCGCAAGCAAGTATTACTTTTCCATTGGAAAAATAAAAAATGCCAGATTGATTATATTAAGACTAAAATAGTCATATGCCGCAGGTTCAGAGCATCACCGAACAAGGGTGAACGTTTTTTATTGTATTGTGCCAAAAAGTCAAGCATCAAACGTAAAATTACCCAGAAAATAAGCACTTTTACTCATATATAATACCCAATAATATCAATAGGATAGAGAGCGTAAAATCATTTTGCCTCTTAGGATTAATTTTAGAGATGTCATAAAATATAAATTCTTTATATGAAGAAGTGAATATGAACCTATTAAACAAAAAAATCTTGGTTTTCATAACTGGCCTGATTCTTATTGTTGCAATCGCTTATTATTTATCAGTTTCTTTTAATGATGAAACTGACATCCAAATACCAAAAGAAAAAGTTCAAATTCAGAAGTACCATACTGAAAAGACAGATAGCATAGACTTATACTTTTCATTTCTCGAGTACTATGAACTTGAAGAGGGTGATACATTTATTAATACTCTCAAAAAAACTAACCTTAATAAGAGAGAAATTGATCAATTAATTATAGCCTTAAAAGATGTAATGGAGATAAACCGACTACAAATCGGAACACGTATAGAGATAATTTCTGATCTTATTAAAGAAGAAAGAATTGTTAAAGAAATTGTAATTTATCCTGATAGTGAAGAGAAAATATCAGTTTTAAGAATAGACGATAAATTTACAGTGCGTAAAGATATAAAAACGCTTTACTCAGAACTTATATACCATGAAATTGAAATAGATAAAAGTATCTACTCATCGCTTAAAAATATAAACGTACCAAATAATATAATTATGTCATTTGTGCAGCTTTTTAGTTTTGATATTGATTTTCAAAGAGACATAAGGAACAAAAATAAAATAAATATTCTATTTGAACAATTTAAAGATAAGGATGGCGAGTTGATCAAGACAGGTTCCATTTTTTTTGCAGAAATTATTCTAACTAAAGATAGTTACGAACTTTATAAATTCGAAAATAATAATTATATTGAATATTTTAACAATGACGGCAAAAGTGCCACAAAAGCTCTGATGAAAACTCCAATAAATGGCGCAAGATTATCATCAGCTTACGGTATGAGAAAGCACCCTATCCTGGGATATAATAAAAAGCACATGGGCGTTGACTTTGCTGCCCCGACAGGTACTCCAATCATGGCTGCTGGAACAGGGCATATTGAATACGTTGGTAGCAACGGCGGTGCAGGAAAATATATTCGAATTAAACACTTGAATGGATATAAGACAAGCTATTCTCATCTCAGTAGTTATGCCTCTGGCATGCAAAAAAATGTTCGAGTCAAACAAGGCCAAACAATTGGTTATGTTGGAAGTACAGGATTATCAACTGGTCCACATCTTCATTATGAGGTTATATTTAATGGTGAAAAAATTAATCCAAT
>CABZHU010000015.1 GCA_902525575.1 uncultured Pelagibacteraceae bacterium | reverse complement strand
TTTTTCGATATTTTTTTGAGCTTATTTGCTTCTGCGATCATACCCTTTGTATCAAGTGCTGTAACTTCTGCACTTATTGGTCCTTTTATAATTTTAGTAATTTCTTTCAGGATTTCTAAAAAATTCTTTCCAGACTTGGCAACTAGCGACGGGTTTGTCGTAATTCCATTAATCAAACCTGTTTTATTTAGCTCTTTAATTAACTTAACATCAGCAGTATCTAAAAAGAATTCCATAACATTTAATATTTTTGACTGATATATTTATAGCACAAATAAAGAATCAGACCAAATGTATGTCAAAAGATCTTTTTTACGTAAATGTTTTATTTGCGCACAATATTAATGAAGACTTTACTTATAAACTAATAAGTAAGAGCAAGCCTAAGATAGGCTCGATTGTTCAAGCTTCTTTACGTTCGAGTCTTAAAGTAGGAGTAATCACTGCTGTATTAGAAAATTATGAGCCAAATAAAATTAAAATAAAAGAGATCGAGAAGGTATCTGATGCACACCAGCTTACTTCAAAAATGCTTAAATTTTTGGAATGGGTAAGTAGTTATAATGCAATACAAAGAGGCCTAGTTCTGAAAATGATATTATCTCATTCAAAAACTTACTTTGATGAAAAGAAGATTCATACACCGAGTGAAAATATAGCTACCCAAGAAAAAATAATTGAACTTAATATTGAGCAGAAAAGGGCAAGTAAAAAAATTTTAAAAATATCATCTAGACGAGATTACAACACAATCTTATTAGATGGTGTCCCAGGATCGGGAAAAACTGAAGTTTATTTCAGCACTTTAAAAAATTATTTAACTGAAAAAGAACAAGTATTAATTATGTTTCCAGAAGTTTCTTTAACAAGTGATTTTGTTAAAAGAATTGAAGAAAGGTTTGGATTTACTCCTGATGTTTGGCATTCAAAGATAAGTGCAAGCATGAAGACCAAAACGTTAAAAAATATAATCAATGGAACATCAAAGATCATTGTTGGGGCAAGATCAGCACTTTTTTTGCCCTATAAGAAATTAGGCATGATAATTCTTGATGAAGAGCATGACACTTCTTACAAGCAAGAGGAGAAAGGAATTTATCATGCGAGAGACATGTCAGTAGTTAAAGCATCTATAGAAAATATCCCATTAATTTTAACTAGTGCAACACCATCATTAGAAACAATATTTAATGTGTTCAAGAAAAAATATCACAAAGTATCTATAAAAAATAAATTTTTCAGCAATGTAGAAAATAAGATAAAAATAGTCGACATGCGAAAAGAAAAATTAGGAAAAGATCAATGGGTGTCTAATCCACTCAAGAATGCAATTGAAAAAACAATATCTAATCAAAGCCAAGCACTTTTATACATAAATAAAAGAGGTTATGCGCCTGTAGTCATATGCAAATCATGTGGTTATAAATTTACGTGTAAGAATTGTACAAGTTATCTTGTAGAACATATAAAAAATAAAAATCTACTATGTCATCATTGTGGACATAGCGTTAAATCATTTGGACTCAATTGCCCATCATGTGATAACGATGATCAACAATTTATTGATTATGGTGCAGGTATAGAGAAAATTTATACTGAAATTACAAAATTATTTCCAGTTGCTAAAATAAGTTTGTTTTCGAGCGATCATATAAAATCACAAATTGAACTTGATAAGCGTGTTCGAGAAATCAAAGAAAATAATTATGACATTATTATTGGAACACAATTGATTACTAAGGGATATCATTTTCCACGTTTGACATGCGTTGGCATAATAGATGCCGATATGTCTCTTAGAGGAGGAGACCTAAGAGCCTCGGAAAAAACTTATCAAGCTCTTTACCAAGTTGCGGGTAGAGCAGGTAGGGCAGAATTGGAGGGATCGGTATTCATACAAACTTATTATCCAAATAATGAAACTATACAAGCACTGTCCTCATTAAATAGAGATGAATTTTATGAAAATGAAATTAATTATCGAGTTGATAATAAGCTTCCACCTCTTGGAAAAATGGCAGCAATTATTGTTAGTGGTAATAATATTGAGAGGGTCAGAAGCCAATGCAGTATACTATATAGTTCCACTCCCAAGATCCCAGAATTAGAAGTTTATGGACCTGCCCCAGCACCACTTTCCAAATTAAAAGGACGTCATCGGCAAAGGTTTTTAATACATGATAAAAAAGCCAGAAATATGCAAAAAATTGTCGAGACTTGGCTGTCCAGGTCTAAGACGCTTCCAAATGTAAATATATCAGTTGATATCGATCCCTACAGCTTTGTATAATTAGTTGTGAATGCGACATTCCAATGCTTGAAAAAAGTAAGAGTTAATGGTACGCAATGACTGAAATTTCAAAGATTTAATGGATAATGTCAAAAGTTAATACTTACCAAATAGCAGCTGTTGACCGGTATGCTAACGCGTTGTTTCAGTTGGCCAAAGAGGCTAAAGTATTAGATTCAGTATCTAATGAATTAATAAGGATAAAGGAAGTTTTACAAGAAGATCAAGAAGTTCTATCTGTCATATTAAACCCTTCAATAAGCAAATCAAATAAAATAAAACTTTTTGAAACTATCGCAGAAAAAATTGAATTATCAAAACTTGTATCAAATTTCATTGGCGTTATTGTTAAAAAAAATCGTGTCAATTATCTCTTAGAAATTGTGGGAACATTTGAGAACTTATTAGCTTCACTAAAAGGTGAAAGAGTAGCAACTGTATCTTCTGCTTATGCGCTAACTGATGCTCAGTTAGCTGATATCAGTTCAAAGTTAAAAGATAAATTTAACGCTGACTTCAATATACAATTAAATATCGAGCCAGAACTAATCGGAGGATTAAAAATCCAAGTTGGCAGTCAAATGATTGACAGCAGTATTAAAAACCAATTACAACTACTAAAAGAAAAAATGAAAGAGGTCGCTTAAATGGATATACAACCTTCAGAAATATCAAAAATCTTAAAAGAAGAAATTAAAAACTTTGGTTCTGATTCTGAAATCAGTGAAGTTGGACAGGTATTATCAATCGGAGATGGAATTGCAAGAATATATGGATTAGATAATGTTCAAGCTGGTGAAATGGTTCTCTTTGACGATGGAACTAAGGGAATGGCTTTGAATCTTGAAGATGATAACGTTGGTGTAGTTTTATTTGGAAGTGATGCAAACATTAAAGAGGGTGACACTGTTAAGCGAACTAATGCAATTGTTGATGTACCAGTAGGTAAGAAACTACTAGGTAGAGTAGTTGATGCGTTAGGAAATCCGATAGATGGAAAAGGTAACATTGATTCAGAAAATAGAAGTAGAATTGAAGTAAAAGCTCCAGGAATTATTCCAAGAAAATCAGTGTCAGAACCAATGCAGACAGGTTTAAAAGCTATTGATAGTCTTATACCTGTTGGGAGAGGTCAAAGAGAATTAATTATTGGAGACAGGCAAACAGGAAAAACTGCTATTGCAATTGATACCATAATAAATCAGAAAACAATAAATGAGTCAGATGATGAATCAAAAAAACTGTATTGTATATATGTAGGTATCGGACAAAAAAGATCCTCAATCGCTCAGACTGTAAAAACTTTGGAGGATGCAGGAGCAATGGAGTATACAACTGTTGTAGCCGCAACCGCAAGTGATGCAGCTCCACTTCAATTCCTTGCGCCATATACAGGCTGTTCTATGGGTGAATATTTTAGAGACAATGGCATGCATGCTCTAATCATTTATGATGATCTTTCAAAGCAAGCAGTTGCTTACCGTCAAATGTCACTTTTACTTAGAAGACCCCCTGGGCGTGAAGCATTTCCTGGTGACGTTTTCTATCTTCACAGTAGATTACTTGAACGAGCTGCAAAATTAAATGATGAAAGTGGCGGAGGTTCTCTAACTGCATTGCCAGTAATTGAGACACAGGCCAATGATGTAAGTGCCTTCATCCCAACCAATGTTATTTCGATAACTGATGGACAAATATTCTTAGAAACAGAACTGTTCAACCAAGGAATACGCCCTGCAGTGAATGTGGGACTAAGTGTTTCTCGTGTTGGTTCTGCTGCTCAAACAAAAGCAATGAAAAAGGTGGCTGGTTCAATTAAATTGGAGCTTGCTCAATATCGCGAAATGGCAGCATTTGCCCAGTTTGGATCAGACCTTGATGCATCAACTCAAAAATTATTGAATCGAGGCTCTAAATTAACTGAGCTCTTAAAACAAAATCAATACTCGCCCATGACGATCGCTGAACAGGTTGTTTCAATTTTTACGGGTGTTAATGGTTACCTCGATGACTTAGAACTGAATTTAATTAAAGATTTTGAGAAGGATCTATTTGAACTCATTAAATCTTCACACGGAGATATAATTGAAGCAATTAATAGCTCAGGTAATCTTGAGGATGATATTGCTTCAAAGTTAAGCACTATCATCGAAGAATTCAAAAAAAACAGATAGAGTAAACAAAAATGCCTAACTTAGACGATCTTAAGAAAAGAATTGGTAGTGTAAAGTCTACAGAGAAAATTACGAAGGCAATGAAAATGGTTGCTGCTGCAAAACTTCGTAGGGCTCAGGAGTCTGCCGAGTCAAGTCGTCCATACTCTGATAGTATGAAAGATTTAATCGAGTCTATATCAAAGGGTTACAAACCTTCATCAACTGACAGAAATCTTTTAACAGGTGATGAAAAAGATCAAATTCACCTGTTAATACTTTTCACTTCTGAACGAGGTCTGTGCGGAGGCTTTAATTCAATAGTAACAAGAACTCTTAGGGATAAAATAGAAAATCTTATTGATCAAAACAAAACTGTAAAAATTGTATGCGTTGGCAAAAAAGGTTATGATATTTTAAAGAGACAATATTCTGAGATGATTACTGAAGTCATCGATATGAGAGCAGTAAAATCTATAACTTATCAAGATGCAAAAAATATTTCTGATAAAGTTGTAAAGATGTTTTTTGATGGTGAGTTTGATAAATGCTCAATCTTTTACAATGAGTTTAAATCTGTAATTTCACAAATACCAACAGAACAACAAGTTATTCCAATTGAGATTATTAGCAACGAATCAGATCAAGAAAGAAAAGAAGACTCTTTTTTTGAATTTGAGCCCGGAGAAAGTGAAATTCTTGATGAGATTTTGCCACTCAACTTTACAGTTCAAGTATTTAAGGCTTTATTGGAAAGCGCTGCAAGTGAACAAGGAGCTAGAATGAGCGCAATGGATAATGCATCTAGAAATGCGGGAGATATGATTGATAATTTAACACTATTTTATAACCGCTCAAGACAGGCGGTTATTACAAAAGAGCTTATAGAAATAATTTCTGGAGCAGAAGCAGTTTAAAAAAGGAGCACAATATGACCACTAATAATAAAGGAGCAATTTCGCAAGTAATCGGAGCTGTAGTTGATGTGAGATTTGAAGACAATCTCCCTCCTATTCTTACGGCATTGGAATGTAACGTTGGGGGAAAAAAAGTAGTACTCGAAGTAGCTCAACACTTAGGTGAGTCAACAGTGAGAACAATCGCAATGGAGTCTACCGATGGCATGACCAGGGGAGATGAAGTTGTAGATACTGGAAATCAAATCCAAGTTCCAGTCGGCCTAGAAACTCTTGGTCGTATAATGAACGTGGTTGGTGAGCCAGTGGATGAGAGAGGCGAAATTAAGTCCTCCGATAGATGGGCAATTCATAGAGATGCTCCTCAATTCGTTGATCAAGCAACTGAAACAGAAATTCTTGTAACAGGAATTAAAGTTGTTGATTTACTTGCACCATACTCACGTGGAGGGAAGATCGGTCTTTTTGGTGGAGCGGGAGTTGGAAAAACAGTTATCATTATGGAGCTGATTAATAACATCGCAAAAGCACACGGCGGGTACTCAGTATTTGCCGGGGTAGGAGAAAGAACTCGTGAGGGAAATGATTTATATCATGAAATGTTAGAATCAGGTGTGAATACTCTTGAGGGTAAAGACTCCAAATGTGCTCTAGTGTTTGGCCAAATGAATGAACCTCCAGGAGCTCGTGCAAGAGTTGCTTTAACTGGACTTACTGTTGCTGAATATTTTAGGGATATGGAAGGTCAAGACGTATTATTCTTTGTTGATAATATCTTTCGTTTTACTCAAGCTGGATCAGAGGTGTCAGCACTTCTCGGAAGGATACCGTCTGCGGTTGGGTACCAACCAACATTAGCAACAGATATGGGTTCACTTCAGGAGAGAATAACTTCTACAAATAAAGGATCGATTACTTCTGTGCAGGCAATTTATGTTCCTGCTGATGATTTAACAGACCCAGCACCTGCAACATCTTTTGCTCACTTGGATGCAACAACTGTACTTTCGAGACAAATTGCAGAATTGGGAATTTATCCTGCCGTTGATCCATTAGACAGTACCTCTAGAATTCTTGACCCACGTATTGTTGGTGAAGAGCATTATAGAGTAGCTCGTAATGTTCAATCTGTTTTACAAACATATAAGTCACTTCAAGACATTATTGCGATTCTTGGTATGGACGAATTATCCGAGGAGGATAAGTTGACCGTTTCGCGCGCTAGAAAAATTCAAAGGTTCATGTCTCAACCATTCTTTGTTGCAGAGGTCTTTACTGGAACACCAGGAATCTATGTGGAATTAGACGACACAATAAAAGGCTTTGATGCAATTTGTAAGGGTGAGTACGATCATCTCCCTGAAGCAGCGTTCTACATGGTAGGCACAATTGAAGAGGCAATAAAAAAATCTGAAAAAATGGCAGTTGAGGCAGCTTAAATAAGTGTCTGATTCATTTAATTTTAGTGTTGTTACGCCTGAGCAGACATACCTAGATGGAGAAGCATCTATGGTGGTAGTTCCAGGTATAGAGGGTGATATTGGCTTTTTAGCTAATCATGCCAATATAATAACTTCACTCAGACCAGGTACAATCGTTGTTACCTCAGATAAAGATGCAAATTCTTTTAATGTAGAAAAAGGGTTTGTAAAATTCTCAGAAAATAAGTTGCTTGTAGTAGCTGAAGGAATTGTGAGCGAGTAGTAAAGTCAATAATAACTTAATTATTCTTATTTAATTCTTCCACCATTTCAGATACCACGTTGGCATATAGTTTTTTTTTAAAAGGCACTATTAATTCCATCATTTTCTTTGAAGAAGTCCATTTCCATTTTTTAAACTCAGGCTTTTTCGTTTGTATATTAATTTCACTGTCCTTACCTTTAAAATCAATCAAAAACCATTTTTGCTTTTGCCCCACAAACTTTCCACCCCATAATTTTTTCTGTAAATAAATAGGCAGTTTATAGTAATGCCATATTCTAGTTTCATAGAGTATTTTAAAGTTTTTTTTGATACCAGTTTCCTCGTTCATCTCTCGTATAACAGCATCAATAGTTTTTTCTCCCTTATCAATACCTCCTTGAGGCATCTGCCAGGCGGATTTATCTTTTTCAAACCTTTGACCAATAAATATTTTTTTATTTTTATTAATAATCATCATACCTACACCTCTTCGGTATTTTTCTTTAAGCAGGCCAGGTTTGTATTTGTTCATTCGATATATGACTTTACTCTATAACACTGTCTTTGTTTAAGAGATCCAAGGCGTAATCAAGTTGATTATCTTGTTCGTTATCATCTTCATTATAAATAAATTCAACTTCTATATCCGGCGTTATACCAACTTTATGAATTGAATCCCCTGAAGGTGTATAATATAAAGCTGTAGTCATACGAATTGCACTTAAATCCTTTAGAGGAAAAATTGTTTGAACTGATCCCTTACCATAAGATTGCTCACCAATAATAATTGCTCTTTTATGATCTTGCAGAGCTCCAGCAACAATTTCTGATGCAGAGGCAGATCCTTGATTAATTAAAACTATCATAGGTTTATCACTTGCAATGTCTCCACCAGATGCAGTAAACCTTGAGATATCATTTTTATCTCTTCCCTTTATGGAAACGATTTCGCCTGATCTTAAAAAATTATTTGTGACCTTTGCAGATTGATCTAATAGACCTCCAGGATTATTTCTTAAATCTAAAATAAACCCCTCAATATTTTCACTTCCTATACTAGCGGTTAATTCTTTTATAGCGTTCTTTATTCCTTTATCTGCCTGTTCACTGAATGAGATCAGTCTGATATAGCCTATGTTTCCTTCCGGCCGAAATTTTACTGCTTGAACTGTAATTATTGCACGTTTTAACTCAATATTTAGAGGATCCTCTTCACCGATTCGAACAACGGTGATAGTAAGAGACTTCCCGACAGGACCCCTTAACAGTTCAACAGCTTCAGCAAGAGTTAATCCAAGAACATCGACGTCATCAATATGCGTAATGTAATCACCAGGTCTTACGCCAGCCTTTGCTGCCGGCGTATCATCAATGGGTGAAATAACTTTGACATAACCATTTTCCATAGTCACCTCAATACCAAGTCCACCAAATTTACCTTTGGTTTCTTCCTGCATGTCAGAATATATTTCTGAGGCCATATAACTTGAGAAGGGATCAAGCGATTGAAGCATTCCATTGATAGCATATTCAATTACTTCTTCATCATTGATCTCTTCTACATAATCCTGTTTTATAATGTCAAATACATCACCAAAGACCTCTAATTTTTTGTAAAGATCCTGATTATTTGCTGATAAATAATTAAAACTAAAAAAAGAAGATATAAAAAAAATAAAAGTAAAAAATAGTTTCATTCTATGCTCTGTGATAAGGATGATTAATTTTAATAGTAACAGATCTATAAATTTGTTCTAATAAAATAATAGCGGCAAAAGAGTGTGTAAGTGTCATTTTACTGAGTGATATCCGCTTATTGCACAAATTATTTATCTCCTTACTAAATCCATTAGTCCCTCCAATTACAAACAATATTTTACTTAAGGAGGTTTCAAATAATAAATGTTTGAATTTGTCAGTTGTGACTACTTCACCTTTTTCATCAAGTAATATTATTGCTTCAGTCCCTTTTTTTAATTTTATTTTCTTTATTAGAGACTTATCACTAACCTTTTCAGTTTTAATTTTAGTTATAAGATTATTAGATATTTTTCTAATACGATTTAGATACATTTTAAATAGATACTCTTCTTGCTCAAATTTAAATTTATCATGATATAAAATCTCAATGTCCATGACATTACATCTATTATTCTATTTCTGTTGACCACATATTTTCAAGATTATAAAACTTCCTTATCTCATCTTTAAATAAATGCACTATTACATCTCCACTATCAATAACGACCCAACCACTATCATTGCTTCCCTCAATAGAAGGATTTTTTATATTTAATTTCTTTAATTTTTTATTAACTGATTGTGAAATCGAATTAATGTGCCGATTGGAAGTCCCTGTTGCAAATACCAGGTAATCAGCTAGTGATGTTTTTTTTGAAATATTAATTGAAACTATATCTGAAGCTTTACTGTCTTCTAATTCGTTTAGAATATCTTTGAGTATACTAGTCAATTTTAGACCTAATTTCTGTTGACGAAACATTTTCATCAAAATCTTTGATAAATGTCCAGCAGGGTACTTCGGTAAATATTGAGCTACCGGATAGTTCATCTACTCGATATTTTTCAAATGTTTTTGCCGCTTTTGAGTTTAGCGATTGATATTCATTATCTTGTCGATTGAATACAGCAATAGGCATTTGATTAAATATATTCTTGTATTCTTTCCATTCATGCATTTCATTAAGTGAGTCACTTCCCATAAGAAAAATGAAAGTATCTTTTGAAAATTTTTCTTTTATATATTTAAGATTGTCTATGAGATAGTTAGAATTTGTCTCTTCTTCATAATATTTGAACTTAATATTCTCATTTTTGATGATTTCATCAATTTTACTTTTGCGCTCATTTAATGAAATATAGTCTGAGGAGTTTTTTAATGGATTGACCTTAGTTATAAGCCACCAAACTTCGTTCAAACTAAAAGTTCTTAATGCTCGATTTGATATTTCTAAATGACCTTTGTGTGGAGGATTGAATGAACTACCTAAAATTCCTACTTTCATTTATGGTCTTACCTGCCCACTTCCACGAACAATATATTTATAGGTTGTCAAACCTTCAAGCCCCACAGGACCTCTTGCATGCAGCTTGCCCGTTGCTATTCCAATTTCTGCACCAAGGCCAAATTCTCCGCCATCAGCAAACTGAGTAGACGCATTATGCATTACAATTGCACTACCTACTGAGTTTAAAAATTTTTCAACATTATTTTTATTTTCGGAAATTATACTTTCTGTATGTCCTGATCCATATTTAGCTATATGATCAATTGCTTCATCGACATCCTTTACAATTTTGATAGATATAATTGCTTCAAGATATTCAGTTTCCCAATCAATTTCAGTCGCTTCTTTTACTTTATCGGAATAATTCATGCATATGCTATCACCTCTCACTTCACAACCACCTTTAATGAGAGTTTCTATTATTTTACCTAAATGACTATCAATGCACTTTTCGTCTACAAGAACTGTTTCAGCGGCACCACAAATACCAGTTCTTCTTAATTTTGCATTCTCCACAATTTTACTTGCAACATCTGGATCGGATGTTTCATCAACATAAAGATGACATATGCCATCAAGATGACCAATAACTGGAATTTTTGCAGTATCCTGAACTTTTTTGACTAAACCTTTACCGCCTCGAGGGACAATTACATCAATATATTTATCCATTTTAGATAGCATATAATCAACAGCCGCTCTGTCGGTTGTATTTACATACTGAACTATATTTTCACTTACAGATTTTGATCGCATAGCTTTTTGCATTGAGTTGACCATGGCTGTATTTGTATTGAAGCACTCAGAACCACCTCTGAGAATCACACTATTTCCTGCTTTTAGGCATAGTACAGTAGCGTCAATTGTTACATTTGGTCTGCTTTCATATATAATCCCAATAACTCCAAGTGGAACCGACACTCTTTCAACAATCATTCCGTTAGGTCTTTCATTGGTAAATAAAATATTTCCAGTAGGATCATCAAGAGAAATCACATTTTTTATTGACTCTAAAATACCCTCAAACCTTTGATCATCAAGCATCAAGCGGTCAATCATTGCATTGGATAATTTATTTTGAGATTCTTCGATGTCTCGTTTATTAGCTTTAAGAATTAGATCTTTATCGTTTTTTAAAGATTCTATGATAGCTTTTAAAAGTTCATTCTTTTCATGCTTACTCAAGGATTTGATTTCTTGAGAGGCAACAACGCTTTCTTTACCTAAATTATCTAGCTCATTTTCAAGACTCATAACAATACCAAATCATCCTTATGTATCATTTCCTCTCTATAAGAGTAGCTTAATATATTTGCTATTTCATCACTTTTATGTCCCATAATAGATTTGCTTGCT
Organism: uncultured Pelagibacteraceae bacterium; assembly: GCA_902525575.1. Lineage (GTDB taxonomy): Bacteria > Pseudomonadota > Alphaproteobacteria > Pelagibacterales > AG-422-B15 > CACNXQ01. Next base: position 10,786 of record CABZHU010000015.1, on the reverse strand, counting down.
GTTGATGAGTATCCTGCAAGGCCAATCCCAATCTTTTTGTTATCCTCAGAGCAAACTTCGATCACATCTCCTCGTTCAAAGACCCCTTCAATCATTTTTACTCCAGCAGGAAGCAAACTACTTCCTTTTTTTAGTGCATCTGCAGCTCCTTGATCAATTACTAGTTTTCCTACAGGATTCATTGTTCCAGCAATCCATTGTTTTCTTGCAGCCATAGGTGATTTATTAGGTTCAAACCATGTACAGGGCCTGCCTTCAAAAAGTGATCTTATGGGCTTCATTATGGAACCGTTTGTAATAGCCAGATGACAACCAGATAGCATAGCAGTTTTAGCTGCTTGTATTTTTGTTTTCATACCACCTTTCCCATATTTAGATATTGATTCTCCGATCATTTTTTCTATATCTTGATCAATTTCATTTACAGAAGGAATTAATTTTATATCGTCCCCGTTAGTGGGGTCAGCTGAATAAAGTCCATTGATATTTGATAAGAGAATTAAACAATCAGAGCTTGATATTTGAGCGACTCTAGAGGCCAACCGATCATTATCGCCATATCTTATTTCTGTCGTTGCTATTGTATCGTTTTCATTAACAATTGGAACTATTCTAAGTTTAAGTAGCGTATCAATAGTTCTTCTTGCATTAATTGACCTTCTTCTTTGTTCTGTATCATCAAGAGTAAGTAAGATTTGAGAAATTTTTATTTCATTTTGTTCAAAAGCATTTTTAAATGAGCTCATCAAATGTATTTGACCTACGGACGATACGGCTTGGTTCATATCTAATTTCATATTTTTCATATCAAGATTTAAGTCTTTTGCGCCCATTGCTATTGCACCAGAAGAAACAATAATGACTTCTTTTTCTCTTTCTCGTAGAAATTTTACATCCTCAGCAAGACTGTTGAGCCAGTCTTTATTTAAACTTCCAGATATGGGATCAAATAAAATGGCTGAACCAATTTTTATTACAATTCTTTTTGTATCTTCTAGTTTCATATTTTTTTTAAATTCAAAATTTCATTTATTAAACGTTCAATGCCTTCCCCAGATATTGTAGAAATTAAATGTACCTTTAAGTTTATAAAATTTTCAAAATCTATTCTTATTTTATCTACTTCTTCTTTTTTAAGTAAGTCACATTTATTTAGCACAATAATCTTATTTTTATTGACCAAATCTTCATCATAACTTTTCAATTCGTTTATAATTGTATTGTATGATTTTACTAAATTTTCATTTGAGATATCTATCACGTGAATTAATGAATGACATCTTTCAATATGTTTTAGGAATTTAAATCCAAGCCCACTGCCAACATGTGCATCTTCAATTAATCCGGGTATGTCTGCTACTACAATCTCTTCATCACCTTTTCGAATAACTCCCAATTTTGGGTCAAGAGTTGTAAATGGATAATCAGCAACCTTGGGTTTAGCAGCTGAAATCTTTCTCAATAAACTTGATTTTCCTGCATTGGGAAACCCAACCAAGCCTGCGTCTGCTAGAATTTTAAGCCTCAGAACAACCTCTGCCTCATAGCCCTTTTCACCAGGAGTTGTTTTTCTTGGCGCTCTGTTTGTTGAAGATTTAAAATTAATGTTTCCTTTACCCCCTTCTCCACCTGGGAAAAGAATCATTTTTTCATCATTTATTATATCTGCAAGAATTTCGTCATCCTGTAAGATTTCAGTTCCTACAGGAATTTTTAAAATCATATCCTTGCCGGCAGCACCTGTTCTGTTTCTACCTGCGCCACCTCGACCTTTTTGAGCTTTGAAGTGTTTATGGAATCTATAATCCACTAAGGTATTCAATGATTTGGTACCCTCAATAATAATATCTCCTCCCTTACCCCCATTGCCACCATCAGGTCCTCCAAATTCAATATATTTTTCTCTCCTAAAACTCAGGCAACCATCGCCACCATCGCCACTCTTTACAAAGATTTTAGCTTCATCAATGAACTTCATTTTTTTGAAATATAATTTATGAAAAAGTTTTTACTTTTTATTTTTTGGGATCAACAGAAATGAATGTTCTGCCATTTTTCTTTTTTCCAAATCTTACGATTCCATCAACTAGTGAAAAAATTGTATGATCCTTACCCAAGCCAACATTTTCACCTGGGTGCCATTTAGTGCCCCTTTGTCTTGCTATAATATTGCCTGGTATAACTTGTTCACCGCCGTACTTCTTAATTCCTAATCTTCGACCTGCGGAATCTCTTCCATTTCTCGACGAACCACCAGCTTTTTTAGTAGCCATTCTTATTCACCCTTTTTCTTTGTTGTCTTTTTCTTTGCTACTGCCTTTTTTTTCACAGCCACATCTTCACCTTTAATTTTCTCTTTTGCAGAAGCTTTCTTGGTTGTTTTCACTGTAGCAAATCCTGGTATGTCCAATGAATTAACTCTTAAGAAAGTAATATCCTGCCTATGTCCATTAAGTCTTCTGTAGTTTTTTCTTCTCTTTTTCTTAAATACTAATATTTTTCTATCGCGATCTTGCTTTAGTATCTCAGCACTAACTTTGGCTCCATCAATTTGAGGAGAACCAACAGAAAATTGATCGCCATTACAAGCAAACAATACCTCATTTATTGTAATTTTGTCACCATCTTTGCCTTCAAGCTTGTTAACTGTTAGAACGGTGTCCTGGCTTACTTTATATTGTTTCCCACAAGTTGAGATTATTGCAAACATAATAATTTTGATTTTTTGATTTTTAAGTCTGGCTGAATATATACCCCACTTTTCTGCTGTCAATAGCCATAATTTTGTTAAAAAAACTTAAAATCAATGGTTTTTAAGCATAAAATATACGTATATATATCTTGCTAGTTCAATTTTAATTAATTTATTCGATTATGGTATTTTTGGTAAAACCATTTAAGGCATATAGGCCATTGAAGCGACGTTTAGAAGAAGTGGTCTTACCAACATTTGATAATCTAACAGACAAGCAGTTAAAAAAAATATTAAATCAATCTGAGTACAATTTCCTTAATGTTGTAAGTCCCAAAGCATTTTATCCAAACATATCTAAAAAAAATTCTAAAAAGCATGCCTTTGATCATTTGGATGCAATGATTAAAAATAAAATTATTATCCAGGAAAAAAGTGAAGCTTTCTACGTATACCGACTAAATAAATATGATAAAAATCAGTTCGGCATAGTAGCATCAATTGAATTTGATAGAAGAAATAAAAGAATTTTAAAACACGAAGCAATTTATAAGGCTCGTTCAAATTCTATATTAGAGACAATAGAGCACACTAAGATGCAAATTGGTCCTGTCTATCTTTCATATAAAGATAAAATTAATATGAATTTGATTTTTTCAAAATATAAAATTAAAAAACCACTTTATAAATATAAGTCTGCTGGTGGCACAACTCGCTCACTATGGAAAGTTGATAATACTAAAGATATTAACTTAATAGCAAAAAAATTATCTAGCATTAAACAATATTATATCGCTGATGGGCATCATCGATTTGATGCAATTGAAAACCTTGACAAAAAAATTAATACTGGTTCGAGTAAAAAAAAGAAGATAAATCTTTTAACAGCAATTTTTGATGAGCAGTCAGTTAATATTCTAAGTTTTCATCGATTAGCAAAGTTTAATAAATTTAATACGAAAAAATTTATAGGCTTATTAAATAAAAAATTCATGATCTCAAAAAAATCTAGGTTTCAAAACCCTCTTAAACCTGGTGATCTGATGATATATTTGAACAAATCTTGGTATAGTGTTTCGCTTAGATCAGATCCTAAAATATATTCAAAATATGAGACTGATGTAGATATAGTTGAAAAAATAATTATAAAAAATATCGCTAATAAAAATCAGAACAACTCCCTTATCTCCATTATTAATCTGCCCGGCCTCAGCATTCATAAAAAATTAATGAAAGAGGTAGACTCAAGAAGGGCTGATATTGGATTTTTCATTTGCCCAATGCCGATGAAAAAGATAATGTCCATAGCGGATAGAGGTAAGACAGTGCCTAAAAAATCTACTTACTTTGATCCTAAGCCAGCAGATGGCTTGGTAAATTTATTAATGGATATATAAAATGGAAAAACCTACATCAAAACCGCATTACCCCTACTTTTCTTCTGGACCTTGTGCTAAGCCTCCTGGATGGTCATTAGACAAGTTAAAAGATGCAGCGTTATCAAGATCACATCGTTCTGGTGCGGCAGTTAAAAAATTACAAGAAGTCATTAATAAATCAAGAGAAATACTTCAAATACCCGACGATTACTTAATAGGAATTGTACCTGCTTCTGATACAGGTGCGGTAGAGATGGCTATGTGGTGCATGTTGGGTCAGAGAGGTGTTGAGGTATATTCTTGGGAAAACTTTGGACATGACTGGAATATTGATGCCGGTGAACAACTGCCTCTTGATAATAAAACTCTAGTTAAAGCAGACTATGGAGATATACCTGACTTTTCGAAAAGTAATCCTGACAATGATATTGTATTCACATGGAATGGGACCACTGCAGGAGTAAGAATTAAAAATACTGATTGGATAAGTGACGATCGTAAGGGATTAACTATTTGCGATGCCACCTCTGCAGTATTTTCAATGGAAATGGATTGGCCAAAACTTGATGTAGTTACATATTCATGGCAAAAAGTTTTAGGCAGTGAAGCTGCTCATGGAATGTTAATTTTATCACCAAGGGCCGTGGAGCGGCTTGAAAGCTTTACGCCACCATGGCCTATTCCAAAAGTATTTAGGTTGGCGCAAAATCAAAAATTAATATCAGGAATTTTTTCTGGAACCACAATTAATACACCCTCAATGATAAGTGTAGAGGATGTTTTAAACTCTCTTAACTGGTCCAATGAAATTGGTGGACTTTCAAAATTAATAGAAATATCTGAAAACAACTTAAAAATAGTAAGTGATTGGATTGAAACAAATGAAAATTTTGAGTTTTTAGCGAAGGATCCGAAAACAAGGTCCTGTACGTCCATATGTATCATACCTAAAGATGAGTGGTTTAAATCTTTGAATAGTGATGATCAGAAAAAGTTTATGGCTGAAGTATGTTCCCAATTAGAAACTAATGAAGCTGGTTATGATTTAAACTCATACAAAACAGCTCCACCAGGAATTAGAATTTGGGGAGGCTCTACGGTTGAAAATAAAAACGTTGAAATGGTTCTTCCATGGATTGATTGGGCATACTCATCTGTAAAATCAAGCTTTCAAAAATGAATAAAGTTTTAATTGCAGACAATGTATCTGATGCTGTATTTAGAGTTTTTGAAAAATATAAAATAGAATATGATCAAAAGGTCGGATTGAGTGAAGACGAAATTTGTGCTGAAATTGGAAATTACTCAGGTCTTGTTATAAGATCAGCTGTTACAGTTACCGAAAAAATTATTGAAAGTGCTGGAAATTTAAAAGTCATTGGTCGACCTGGAGTTGGCGTTGATAACGTTGACCTTGAGGCGGCATCAAAGAAAAATATAGTGGTGATGAATACTCCACTTGGAAATGTTCAGGCTACCGCTGAGCTCACATTCACTATCATTCATGCATTAATGAGAAATATAACAAATGCTAATCAATCGATGCACAATAAAAAATGGGAAAAAAAGAAATTTATTGGCTCTGAAATGCTTGGAAAGACAATTGGTATTGTGGGATTTGGAAATATAGGAAAGAAGATTTGTGAAATTTCAAAAGCTTATGGCATGAATGTCGTTGTAAATAGTTCTTCACTATCAACTGGTGATGAAAGTAAATACGGTATAAGTAATCTTTCCTTTGATGAATTAATTGCACAATCAGATATTATTACTTTTCACAATAAATTATCAGATAAATCAAAATATATGGTCAACAGTGTGTCAATAACTAAAATGAAAAAAACTGCGATTATTATTAATTGCGCAAGAGGCGGCATTGTAAATGAATATGATGTCAAATTAGCCTTAGATGAAGATGGCATAGCTGGGTATGGGTGTGATGTTTATGAAACTGAGCCACAAACAGATAGCATTTTTAGTGGGATGCACAATGTTGTAATGACCCCACACATTGGCGCAAGCACAGCTGAAGCTCAAGAAAAAGTTGCTGTACAGATAGCAGAACAAATAGCTGATTATCTTCTTAACAACAACATTGTTAATCAAGTAAATTCTTAGTGTCTAATCAGTTAATATTAATCAGGCACGGTAAAAGTGTTTGGAATAAAAAAAATATTTTTACTGGCTGGGTTGATGTTGATTTAGACTCTGAAGGAACAAGTGAAGCATTAAAGGCCGCTGATTTAATCTCAAAAGTAAATCTTAAACCAACAGCTGCATTTACTTCTTACCTAAAGAGAGCTCAAGAAACTCTGAACATAATAGTAAAAAATTTAAACTTAAACGATGTAGAAGTAAATTATGCGTGGGAATTGAATGAAAGACACTATGGTGCTCTTCAAGGTTTAAATAAAGATGAAGTTAAAGAGAAATATGGAGAAGAACAATTTCTTAAATGGCGCCGGGGTTATAACACTCCTCCACCAGCGTTAAATGCTGATAGTGAGATGAACCCAAAACTTGATCCTTTATATAAGGGAATTACAAATTTACCTTTAACAGAATGTTTAGCAGATACTTATGAGAGAGTAATTCCTTATTGGGAGAATAACATAAAGCCAATAGTACTAAAAAATACTACTATTATTTCGGCACATGGAAACAGCTTGCGTGCTCTTTGCAAATATCTTTTTTCTGTTTCAGACAAAGAAATAGTGAATTTAGAAATTCCCACAGGGAATCCTCTGATGATAACCTTAAATAATAGTTGCAAAATACAGTCGGCAAGTTATCTTGATCCCCTCAGATCGGAAAATTTGCCAGATATTGGCGCTTAAAGAGGTACATTTATGAATGAAGTTTTTATCACATCCGCTGTTAGAACAGCTGTAGGTTCTTTCAATGGATCATTAGCAAACATGCCTGCTCATGACTTGGGCAAAATTGTAATTAAAGAAGCTATCGGTAGGTCTAATGTCGAGGCTTCTGAAGTAGAGGAAGTTATACTAGGTCAAGTATTAACGGCCGCGACTGGTCAGAATCCAGCAAGACAAGCGGCAATAAATGCAGGTTTAAATAAGGAAACACCAGCATGGCTTGTAAATCAAGTGTGTGGATCCGGACTAAGAAGCGTGGCACTAGCGTATCAAGCGATCATGAACAATGATGCAAATATTATTGTTGCTGGCGGCCAAGAGTCTATGAGTCAATCTCCTCATTGTTCTCATTTAAGAAATGGAACAAAAATGGGAGATAACCAAATGGTGGACTCGATGATTAAAGACGGCCTCTGGGATGCTTTCAATGGTTATCATATGGGTACAACAGCTGAGAATGTTGCTCAACAATGGCAAATAACTCGTGATCAACAAGACGAATTTGCTGTCGAGTCTCAAAAGAGAGCTAGCAAGGCAAAATCTGAAGGTATATTTAAAGATGAAATTGTTGGCGTTGAAATAAAAACAAGAAAAGAAACTGTTGTCTTTGATAGTGATGAATACATTAAGGATAATGTACAGTTAGAAAAACTTGCGACTCTAAGACCAGCTTTTTCAAAAGAAGGTACTGTAACAGCAGCCAATGCGAGTGGAATTAACGATGGTGCTGCGGCAATGACTGTTATGTCTGGAGAAGAAGTTAAGAAAAAAAATATAGAACCTATCGCTCGTATTGTTTCATGGGCAAGTGCTGGAGTTGATCCTTCAATAATGGGCACTGGTCCAATACCGGCGAGTAGAAAAGCCTTAGAGAAAGCTGGATGGAGTGTTGCTGACTTAGATTTGATTGAGTCAAATGAAGCTTTTGCAGCCCAATCATGTGCAGTAAATAAAGAAATGGGCTGGGATACATCTAAAGTAAATGTCAATGGTGGAGCTATAGCAATTGGCCATCCAATCGGTGCTTCTGGAGCAAGAATCTTAGTGACATTATTAAATCAAATGAAGAGACAAGATGCGAAAAAAGGCCTTGCAACACTATGCATTGGCGGTGGCATGGGTGTCGCTTTATGTGTTGAAAGATAAAAAGGAGAATATTATGACAAAAGTAGCATTAGTAACTGGTGGAACAAGAGGTATTGGTGCAGCAATATCCATAGCTCTAAAGAATAGTGGATGTAAAGTTGCAGCAACATACGGTTCAAATTCTGAGGCTGCAGAAAAATTTTCATCTGAAAATGGAGTAGAGGTCTTTAAATGGAATGTAGCTGATCCAGCTGCATGTGAAGATGGCGTTAAACAAGTAGTTGAAAAATTAGGAGCTATTGACATCCTAGTAAATAATGCTGGAATTACTAAAGCTGCAATGACACACAAGATGACAATTGAGCAATGGGATGATGTCATCAGAGTTGATTTAGACTCAGTTTTTTATATGACACGATGTGTACTAGATGGCATGAGAGAAAAAGGATTTGGAAGAATTATTTCGATTTCATCAATTAATGGTCAAAAGGGTCAAATGGGTGTTGTTAACTATAGTGCTGCAAAAGCAGGAGTAATTGGTTTTACTAAAGCACTTGCCCAAGAGACAGCAAGAAAGAACATAACCGTCAATGCTGTTGCACCAGGTTATATTAGCACAGAATTACTTGCTGATACCCCAGAAAAAGTCATGGAAGGAATTCTTGCTCAAATTCCAATAGGCCGCTTAGGTACAGTTGATGAAGTATCAAGAATTGTTACCTTCCTTGCAAGCGATGATGCTGGATTTATAACTGGTTCAACCATATCTGCAAATGGTGGTCAGTACTTCTCTTAAAAATTATCTTTAAGATTTCGTATATGGGTGAATACGTTCTCAGGACTTTTTTCTATAAGGCCTAAAGCTTCACTAATTTGATTATTATCTGCTTGTAAAAAAATATTCAATTTCTTTTCCTCTTGAATTGTTGAGGGTATCGAGGATAAATTTTTTGAATATAAATTTTCTAGTTCATTAATTTTACCTTTTAACTCATCACTAGGCAAAATCGAGTAGATAAATTTGGCATTGCTCAAAGTATACTCATGCCCACAATATATTTTTGTTTCATCAGGCAGATCCCTGATTTTTTTAAGTGATTCCCACATCATTTTAGGAGTGCCCTCAAACAGTCTTCCACACCCAAGGGAAAACAGAGTATCGCCTGTAAAAACTGACTTTTCTCTATGAAAATAAAATGCAATATGACCAACTGTGTGGCCTGAAATTTCAAAAATCTCAGACTTTATATCGCCAAACTGCCACTTGTCTCCATCTTTAAGGCGAATATCGATACCAGGAATTCTATCTTTATCTTTTTCACCACCTACAATACTACATTTATATTTTTCTTTAAGTTCATAATTTCCACCAACATGATCAAAATGATGATGAGTATTTAAAACATATTTTAATTTTAAATTATTTTTTTCTAAGCAATCAATGACAGGGCTGGCTTCAGATGGATCAACTACAAATGCTTCATTATTTTCATTATAGCATACATATGCGTAATTATCAGATAGACACTTAACAATGAGAGTTTTAAACATATTAATTTTTTATTTTAGAAACTAGAAATAAACCAACTTCATTAAAATAACTATTCAAAAGATTTTTTCCATTAAATTTATTTAGTTTGTTTGTTTTTAAATTTGCTTGCTTTTCAATTCTAATTCCTGCTTCATCACATAAATCAATGAAATCATTTATGGTACAGAAGTGAAGATTAGGGGTTTCATGCCAAGAATAACTTAATTTGTCACTTATAGGCATTTTTCGTTTAAGTAATAGGCTTGAAGCAATTTTCCAGTGACCAAAATTAGGAAAAGAGATTATTGCTTTGCCTGAAATTCTAACTAATTCTGACAAAACATTTTTTGGACTTTTTGTTGCCTGTAAGGTGTAAGTAAGTATCGAGTAATCAAACAAATTATCTGGATAATCATATAAGTCTAAATCAGCATCACCTTCGATTACAGAAATTCCTTTCGAAAGACAGAGTTGAACTTTTTGTTGATCAATCTCCATGCCTCTACCATCAATATTTTTTTCTTCTTTCAAGAATTCAAGCAAAGAACCGTCGTTACAGCCTACATCAATTACAGATGACTTAGCTGGTATTAAATCAGCAATGATCTTAAAGTCTTTTTTTTCATTAAGTAAGCTCATAAATTTTCATAAGTTGATTTAATAAATCCTTGCATAGCTTCAAAAAGCTTAGGCTCTTCAAGTAGAAATGAGTCATGTCCACCGTCAGTTTCAATCTCAATAAAACTTACGTTTATTCCTAAAGTATTAAACACTTTTACAATTTTTTTATTCTCTGAGGTTGGGTAAAGCCAATCGCTTGTAAAAGAAATACACAAAACTTTTGAGCTTGTGTTTTTAAATGATTCAATTAGTGAGCCATTATTACTTGACGAAACGTCAAAATAATCCATTGCACGAGTAATATATAAATAACTATTAGCATCAAAGCGGTCTACAAATGTAAATCCTTGGTGCCTTAAATAACTTTCAATTTGGAAATCAGCATCAAAAGAATAATCTAAACTATTCTTATCTTGCAGATTTCTTCCAAACTTGCTGTGCAAAGCGTCTTTAGATAGATAAGAGATATGGGCAGCCATTCTCGCAACTGATAGACCTTTTAAAGGTTTATTGTCAGAATTATAATATTTACCTGAATTCCAATTTGGATCAGCCATAATGGATTGTCTAGCAAGCTCATTTAATGCAATATTCTGTGCTG
>CABZHU010000014.1 GCA_902525575.1 uncultured Pelagibacteraceae bacterium | reverse complement strand
TAGTGCGGGCTTAATTCCTTCTGCAAGCATTGCAACACCTTCACCTGTATATGTGCTGAATACGCGGCTTGTATAGAAACCTCTGCTGTCATTTACCACAATTGGAGTTTTCTTAATCTTTTGCACATAATCCATTGTCTTAGCAAGAGTCTCCTGTGATGTTTCTTTTCCCATAATAATTTCAACTAATGGCATTCTTTCAACAGGAGAAAAATAATGAATTCCAATAAAATTATTAGGTCTTTTAGAATTTTTAGCCAGTCCTGTAATGGGTAAAGTTGAAGTATTGGAACCAAAAACAGCCGTCTCAGCAATTTGTGCTTCAGCTTTAGCGGTAACTTCAGCCTTGATGTCTCTGTTTTCAAAAACTGCTTCTACAATTAGATCTGCACCTTGTAGCAAAGAGTAATCAGTAGTAGGAGTTATTAGGTTTAAAAGTTTTTCTTTCTTTTCTTCTGTACTTCTTTTTTTGCTTAATTGCTTATCTAATATTTTAGTTGAGTAATCTTTTCCTTTATCGGCGGCATCTTGATCAGTATCAATTAGAATAACCTCTATACCTGCTTTTGCAGTAACATAAGCGATACCTGCACCCATTAGTCCAGCTCCAAGTATACCAATTTTTTTGACATCATACTTTTCAAAGTCCTTTGGCCTTCTTGCTCCCTTACTGAGAGCTTGCATATTAACAAATAAGCTTCTGACCATATTTTGTGATCTTGGATCCATTACAACATTGGTGAAGTATCGCGCCTCAATTCTTAATGCAGCATCAATTGGAACCTGAACACCTTCATATACTGCGGACAAAATAGCTGTTTGAGCTGGATAGTTATTGTAAGAATTTTTCCTAAGAGATGATGAAGCCGCAGCCCATAGCATCATGCCTTTTGGCGTGTAAGGAAGTCCACCTGGGAATTTAAATCCTTTTTCATCCCATGGTTGAACTGCTTTACCGCCATCAACAATATATTTTTTTGCAACGGCTAATAAACTTTCTTTGTCTGTCACCTCGTTAATAAGTCCTGCGCTAAGAGCTTTTTTAGGAGTGAATGGAGTTCCTGCTAAAAGGAAGCCCATTATGTCTTGGGTAACTCCTGCCAATCTAGGCACTCTTTGAGTCCCGCCCGCTCCGGGTATAAGGCCAACTTTTGCTTCTGGTTGTCCGATTTGAATTTTATCATTATCAATTGCAACACGATAATGACATGACAAACAAATCTCAAATCCACCGCCTAAAGCATGTCCATTTATTGCTGCAACAAAAGGCTTGCCACATGTTTCCATGCTTCTAAACAACAGTTGCATTTCCATATTTCCATTATAAATTTTTTCTGCAGCCTTAACTTTATCTTCTTGAACGCTGTCAAAACCAAAAACTTCAGAAGACGTAAGATCTGCTCCGGCTATGAATGCATCTTTAGCGCTTCTCAGAACGATACCTTTAACTGCATCGTCGCCAATAAGCTTTTCTATAATTTGTCTATATTCACCTAAAGATTGAAAATTGAGAACGTTCATTGAACGATTTTCTAAATCCCAAGTTACTACTGCAACACCATCACTATCTATTTCATAAGTTACATCACTCATTATATTACCTTTGATTTAAATTTTTAAACGCGCTCAATAACAGTGGCAGTTCCCATGCCTCCGCCGACACACAATGTAGCCAATGCTGTAGACTTGTTCGTTCTTTCTAACTCATCAAGAACTGTACCAAGTATCATTGCGCCAGTAGCACCAAGAGGATGTCCCATTGCAATAGCTCCACCATTTACATTAATTTGAGAATGATCGATGCCCATATGCTCTAGGTATCTCAAAACAACAACTGCAAAAGCTTCATTTAATTCCCATAAATCGATGTCGTTTTTATCCATTCCAAGATTCTTTAAAACTTTATCTGAAACATAGCCCGGTCCAGTCAACATTATGCTCGGCTCTGATCCAATTGATGCAAATCCTTTAATTTTCGCTCTTGCCTTAAGACCATGCTTTTCGCCCATTTCTTTATTTCCAAGTAAAATTGCGGCAGCGCCATCAACAATCCCAGAGGAATTGCCAGCTGTGTGCACATGATTAACTTTTTCTACTTCTGGATACCTTTGTTGTATTGTTGCATCAAAGCCAGCCATTTCACCCATCATTGCAAAAGAAGGATCTAGTGATCCCAGTGATTGCATTGTTGCATCGGGCCTCATATGTTCGTCATGATCTAATATTGTTAAACCATTAATATCTTTCACAGGTGTGATTGATTTATCAAATCTTTTTTCATCCCAAGCTTTTTTAGCTCTTTGTTGACTCTCAACCGCATAAGCATCTACATCATCTCGTGTAAAGCCCCATTTTGAAGCAATCATATCTGCGCTTATTCCTTGAGGTACAAAATAGTTTTTAATTGCTACTGAAGGATCAGCTACCATTGCTCCGCCATCAGAACCCATTGGAACTCTTGACATTGACTCAACACCGCCGCCTATGGACATCTGTGCCTGACCAGACATAACTTGAGCCGCTGCCATGTTTGTTGCTTCTAAACCAGATGCACAAAATCTATTTATTTGCACCCCTGATACAGATTGATCAAATTCTGAGTTGAGAACAGCAGAACGAGCAATATTAGCACCCTGTTCACCAACCGGAGCAACACATCCCAGTACAACATCATCTACATCAGATGTATCTAGTTGATTGCGGTCTTTAACATTATTTAGAACCTGAGTTGCAAGTTCTAAGGCTGTAACTTCATGTAAAGTTCCATTTTTTTTGCCTTTGCCACGAGGCGTTCTAATTGCGTCATAGATATAACAGTCAGTCATTCGGGTACTCCAAAATATTGATTATAAGTTTTTCGATTATAATAATTAAGAATTTTCAAACAATACTAAATATAAGAAAGTGCCAGTAAACTTTCTAAATATTAATCAATAAAATCAATAATTTAATTAATAATATAACATGGTTACAGATCAAGTTCAGTGTAACTTGATAAATCAGGAGAGCCATTAGCAAATTTATAGACAGGCTTTTGCTTCGCTCCCTTAGGTTGAAAGCTGGGCAGTGCGATTAAAGTTGATGATACTGTTTGAAATCCCATATCAGTCTTTACACACATAGCGCCCAATGGATTTTTATCTTCACTGTAAGTGCTTCCCAATAACATTTCCCAGTCTTGCCATTCCCCTTTTGATGGATTTGGCTCGAGAGATAAAGCAAACTTTGATAGGTAAGTTTTAATACGTTTTGATTTTAAATCATTTCGATCATATGCCGTAATCATCGAAAGTCCGTCGGGAATATTAAAGTATTCAATGGCTTCTTGTTCCTCGTCTGACTTTATCCAGTAAGCATTTATATTATCGGCGATGAGCATATTAAATCCTCGATAAGAGTCCTTTTCAATTTCAATCATGGCGTTAAGAGCCTCGGATGCATCTGCATGATCTAATGCGTCTAAAACCAATTCTCCCCTACTTCTTTTATTATCTAATGGTCCTAAACTGTTCATTCGATTCATGATACCAACTGCTAAACCATAGTCATTGATACCAAGCCATGTGCCTCCAGCAATTAAATCCTTTCCTGCAAATACATGAGGTCTATCTTCCCAGTGTCTACCAGGTGTGAGTGACTCTCTGTCCTTCATTTCATCTCTATTAGCACCAATTATTAATGGCCACTCTGAGTCACTTTGTTTTAAAATTACTATCGAACACATTTGATTTTTTATATAACTTTACTAGTTAATTGATGTTATGGAAAATAAAAAAACAGCTTTGATCGTTGAAGGCGGTGGCCAAAGAGGTGTATTTTCTTTTGGAGTAACCGATACCTTTATTAATAGGAAATATGATCCATTTGATATTTACATGGGAGTCTCAAATGGAGTAGCGGTTCTATGCTGGTATCTAATTAGAGAAACAGACAATAATTTAGAAAAAATGCTCTATGCGGCTAAAGGTGATTACCTAAGCTATAAAAATATTTTTATTGGTAAAGACATAATTAAATTTCATCAGATGTACGAGGATGGTGAGAAGATGTTTAAACCAAGTATGGAAAAAATTAAAAATAATTTAAAAGGAAAAGATTATATTGCAGTTGTAACTGATGCGATCGAAGCAAATGCCGAATATTATTCATTTGGTGTTGGTGAGTGGATGCCAAAAATGATTGCCTCTGGTACCCTGCCCATATTGGTTAGAACCCCAAGCTTAATAGATGGACGCAGGAAATTTGATGGAGGCGTTGCTGATCCCCTTCCCGTAGAAAAAGCATATGAGATGGGAGCTAAAAAGATAATTGTGATTAGAACATATGAAAAAAAATTTAGAAGGAAGTTGAAAATTGAAAATTATATTGGCGCTTTACTCTCAAGAGAATATCCTAAATTGAGAAAAGCATTATTAGTGCATGATAAAACTTACAATCGAGCACTTGATTTTATTAATAATCCCCCAAGTGATTGCGAAATTGTACAACTATGTCCACCAGAAAAACTAAAATCAAAAAGAGATTCAAAAAATATTGAGATTTTAAAAGCTGACTACAAATTAGGAAAAAAAGTTGCTAAAGTATATTTAGATGGTCTAGAGAACTGATTTAACGAATTCACTTATTTTATTTTCAACCGATGTTGTTGTTTCTGACGGAAAAGCATTAAAAGCATGATCTGCTCCTGGGACAATTATAATTTCTGCATTTGAACCATAACTCAACCATCTACCATACATAAATAATGAGTCATCAAGCAATAAATCTCTTGTTCCTACTGTAAATAATGCTGGTGGCATTCCCATTAAATCTCCTTGAATGGGTGAAACGTCAGGCAAGCTTTTATCCACATCTCCTTGAAAGTATGAGTCTCTAAACTTTCTAATCATTGCATATGATAATAGGAATATTTCTTCAGAACCGTCTTGCCTGATTGCGCTTGGTGTAAGTCGAGCATCATAGGATCCGTAAATAAGGTTTGCACCCTTGATAGTATCCAACATCCCTTTACTTTTCAGTCTCAACAATGTAACCGCTGATAAGTTTGCACCAGCCGACTCTCCACCAATTACAATTTTTTCTGTATTGAATTCTTTCTTTGAATTTTCAATCAACCAAACAGCTGCTGTTTCACAGTCATCTGGAGCAGCTGGATAAGGGTTAGTTGGCGCAAGACGATATTCCACACTTACTACAACACAATTAAGATCATTTGAAATTTTTTCCAAAGATTGATCCTGCATATCTGCAGCGCCAATGCAGTGACCGCCGCCATGTATATGCATATAAATAAAATCTGGACTGTCGTGTTTAATTATTCTTATCATTACTTTATGATCACCAATCCCGACTTGCCTATTTTCAGCACGATCAGAATATGGCTGGAAGGCAAGCAATCCACCTCCTTGTCTTCTTATTTCTTGTAAGACATCAAAAGGTATTTCATGTGATGGGGGCGCGTTGACTAGCAAATTTTTTATATGATCATTCATTTCGTGAATGTCTTTAGATATATTTTTATGATCAAAAGCTTCAGGAGAGATAGATGTAAATAACATTTTTTTTATGTGCGCGTTTTAATATAATTAAAAGTTCTATTCAGAATTAAAACATAAATTGGCAAAAATGCTAGGTAGCAAACAACTAGTTTCAATATGAAATCGTTCAATGCTATGAGATCCCAATTTTCTCTCATAAAATCGTCTGCAGAATTATAAAATGCTACACCATAAAATAGATATGTATCAATCAATTGGGCAAAAAAGGTGCTTACAACTGGCGCAAGGTACCAATAAGAACTTAAATTGAAACCATCATCGCCTACTCTGTCCCTTACTTTTGAAAATACAAAGACATCAAGCAACTGCCCAATTGAATAAGCTAAAACAGATGCAATCGCTATTCTAAAATCAGCAAATACATATGAAATTATAAAAGCTGGTATAAACGCGTATCCGACAACTTTACGTGCATTTGTTGCATTCGAAAGTCGTACTGTCAAATCTGTTGCTAGAACTATAATTGGGAACGTGAATGTACCAATAGTATAGTCCAAGCCAAATATATTTATTGGAAATTGAACTAGATAATTTGATATAGCAATAATTAAGCAATGCCCCAAAACTAAATAGGTTAATAATTTTCTATTAAGATCCATAGAATTCATAATTAATCCATATAACTGTTAAAACAAGTAAAGTTGCCATAAATCCATTAAATCGATTAATTGCTTTATCAGATTTGATGAAATTATTTAAAAATACACCAATCGTTGTCCAAGTTAAAACAGCAAATATATTTGAGATTGTGAATGCAATTAATATCCATATCATGCCGTTCATAAAGCTGTCGATGAACTCAAAATTTTTAAAATCAGTATAAATAGAAATTGTTGTAACTGCCATCATGACACCTTTTGGATTAACATATTGAAACAATGATGATTCCAAGAAGGTAATTGGCTTTGAACGACTTTGATCTTTTGCGTTATAAGAAAAGTAAATACGGTAAGATAAGTATAAAAGATAAAGTGATCCTAAAATTTGTAATAATGTTTGTATAAATGGAAAGTTATTAAAAATAGTTATTAATCCAAGGCTCAAAACAATCAATAAAGATAGGAAACCAAACACCACTCCTGACATATGGGGAATAGATCCAAAACAACCAAAATTTCTACCCGATGCAGTTAACATAATATTATTAGGACCAGGTGTTCCAGATTGGATTACGCATAGTAGCAATAGTGGAAAGAAATACTCGATCATTTTTAGAAATATTTGTTAATGAACTATAAAGTAAATAGACGTAATAATCACAATTATTGTTGGCAGTATCATGTTATGAAGGTTTTCATCAACTTTATACGTTTTTACTTGCCCTTTTATTTTAAATGGAAGGTGTTTATTTTTGCCAGGTAGTAATTTTAATTTTTTTCCAAATGTATATTTGAAGGGTACTCTTCCTCCGGGATCAGAGAGTGTTCCCTTAAATAAAGGCATGCTGAAAATAGTTATTATAAATGTTCCAAGGAAACCAAAATACCAAATAAGCCAAAAATAAAGCTGGTAAGGATAATAAAATTCAGGAATATAAATCCATAATACAATTAAATTCAAAACCATGATTGGATAGAATCCAAGAACTTGCCAGACTACATGAAAGCGTGCATGCCCTATCCAATCAGGATGAGTGGCATGAGTTTTATTGAAATCGGCAATAGTTGGACCTATCGTTAATAAAATTGATAAAATAGAAAAAACTATTCTTGGAATTGAATTCAGATCATATAGATCCATACAAATACTATTTAAATTTTTTACGCATATTGATTGCTGCTTGAATACCTGCTACGGGTTTTTTTCCCTCAGGAACTGTGTTTCCTTTTTTGGTTAAGTTTTCAAAACTTTCACCTTTTTTGAACATATCATAGAGAATATCAATATCCATATTTGTACCCACTGGTTCTTCAGGAAATCCTCTAGCTGATACCTCATGCTTAAAATCTGCTTCATTTTTCCAGTGCTCAAAAAATATTTCAATAAGATTGCCATCAGGATCTTTATAATACATTCCCGTTATCCAACCATGATTGATAGTCCAGTATGGTTTAAGGCCTCGTTCTTTTGCTTTTAAGTAAAATTCAAACCACTTATCTATAGGATTTAATTGATAAGAAATATGGTCTAGTCCAACTGCTGATGGTGTAGACCTATTAAGCCACTCTTTAAATTGTGCTATCTTTTTTACAAAAAAATTTAGTTTATCAACTCCTGGCTTAGTGTTGGCAATAGCTACTCTATGGTGTTCTTCATCAAAAGCTAAAAAAGCAATATCATTACTTTTATACAAAGGCTTACATCCAAAAAGTTTTTCGTAAAAACTGACCATCTTTTCGTACTGCATCGTCTTAAAAGCTACATGATGAAAATTATCTGGAGAATACTCAGACCGAAACTTTCTGTATAAATCGTAATTTAAGATAACTTCATTTGTCATAATTTAAGCTTTCCAAAACCAATCAGGGCCAGGTAAATGAAGGACATGATTTTCTAGGCCTATTTCTTTATCTGTTAACTTATTACATTTTTCATTCATTAACATTAATAAATCTCTATTATTCTCATTTTTGGAGAGATCATTCATTTCGTAAGGATCATTCTCTAAATCAAATAATTGAAAATCAGAATTGTTAGTTACTAAATCATTATAGTCATAAGGTATGTTATTCATACGAGGAGAGAAAAATCTTAAAAATTTATATTTTTTATCTACTACGCCTTTATAGTTAAGAGGAAGACTGAAGTCAGGTAAGAAATTGCCTTGCGAGGCAAATGCTTTAGCTTTATTAACAAAGCCTTCAGCTAAAGCTGTATGTCTAAATTTTTCTGCGACTTCAAAAACAGTTGGAATGATTTGAACCCCGTGTATTAAATGACCTTCTACATCTCGATTATTTGCATAATTTACATTTTCAACTAAATGAGCGTAACTGTTACCTTTTAGTTCAGGAAATTTATTTTTTATTTCTAGCTTATCAAGACCTGCAAATTCCAATATTGAAGGAACGATATCAATATTTGAAATAATTGAATTGCACATTTTTTGTTGTTTCAAGTCAGGGTGATATACTAATGTCGGAACCTTGATTGATTCCTCCCAAGCTACAACTTTTCCTCTTGCTCCTTGTTGGCCAAGCATTTCTCCATGATCTGAAATCATAAAAATAATTGTATTTTCTAGCTGGTCTGTTTCCTGAAGAGTATCTATGAGCATCATTATCCGCCTATCTACATCACGCAAACAATTAAAATAATAATTACAAAACTTTCTCCATAAGTCTGGCCGGTTATATGATATCTCTCCATAAAGAGTATTCATTAGTTCAGTCCCTATTTCTGCACCTGCGTCCATACTTTGTCTTGGACCAAAATTCTTTGGAAATTCAAAATCATGTTCTAAATCATAAATAGGATCATCAGGCGCAAACTGTTGGTTTGCTGCAATAAATCCAGTTCCTTTAATCTCAGGCGCTGCCCTGTAAAACATAATGTCATGAGGATTGACAAAATTTATAAATGCTGACCATGGCTTACTATTGTCTTTGTTTTCTAAAATAAACTTAGAAGCATCTCTGGCAGTTAATCCATCGTATTTATATCCACCTTGCCCCAAATCTCTTTCACCTGGTTGATTAGAATTATCAAATCCATATTTACTAAACATTTGCTTCATGCCTTCGTAGCCAAGAGCGTTCTCATTTACATTACTTTCAGTAATATTTGTTAGATGCCACTTGCCAAAATATCCAGTTTCATAATTTTGATTTCTCATCATATGACCGATAGTATTTACATTGTCGTATAAGCCTGGCACCCAAGGTGTGACTGTATTGTCCCATACACCAGTAAATTGAACATGTTGACCTGTATAAACTGAACTACGAGCGGGTGAACAGATCGGTGTGGAAGTGTAAGACCGATTAAAATAAGTTGATATACTCTCGAGATATCTTCTAGCCGGCAAATCAATACTCTTGGGTATATATGGCCATGCCCTCTCTTGGTCATTTAATATTAGAAGAATATTGTAATTTTTTGCCTTTATGTAAGCTGGTGCTTGTTGCGTCATTAAGATTGAACTTAATCCAGCTAATGTCACTGAAGCAGCAGATTGTTTGATAAAAGATCGTCTTGAGATTTTTTTATTCATATTGAAAAAAAACAATATACAATAATTTGTCTTGATACAATTCTAGCTTTTAGATATTCAATATATTTAAACATATGAAATTAGTTACTTTTTTACATAATAACAATCTAAGCATCGGTGCGGTCAAAGATGATCTGATTATTAGTTTTGCCCAATCATCTCTTCCTAAAAATATGATTGATTTTATTGAACTTGGTAACGATGGACTTGATACAGCTAATGACCTCATTGAAAAAGGTGAAGATAAAATAGAAGTAAGTAAAGTAGAATTATGTGCGCCTATTCCTAAGCCAAGCAAGATACTTGCTGTGGGATTGAATTACAAAGAACATAAAGATGAAGTCGCAGAAACGGCTGCAAAGACTATTGGCAAGGCGCAGGAAAAATATCCAAATATATTTAATAAACAAAATAGCTCAGTAGTTGGTCCTTTCGATTTAATACATAGGCCAAGAGCATCGGAATTTTTAGACTACGAAGGTGAGCTAGGTTTTGTTATTGGGAAAAAATGTCGTCATGTTCCTTACGACAGTGCTGCGAACGTTATTTATGGATACACAGTTGTGAATGACGTCACAATTAGAGATTGGCAGATGCGTGGACCGCCAATGACAATGACCATGGGCAAATCATGGGATACGCATTGCCCTTTTGGACCTTACCTAGTAACCAGTGACGAAGTTGGTGATCCTCACAATTTAAAACTCGAAACTCATGTTAATGGCGAACTAAGACAATCAGCATCAACAAGTGATTTGATTTTTGATTGCTTTACTCTTGTTGAATACTTATCAACTGCATTTACTTTAGAGCCAGGCGATTTAATTCCAACAGGTACTCCAGCTGGATCAGCGGTAATGACAAGAAATTGGCTCAAAGCAGATGATGAAGTAAAGATTGAGATTGAAAAATTAGGCTTTATTAACAATAAAGTTATTGAAGAGCCAGAAGATACTCCCGTATATTAAATCTAGTGATTGAAACTGAATATGATGTAGTTGTTGCAGGGTATGGTCCTGTAGGAGAAACATGTGCAAATCTCCTTGGGTATTATGGGATCAAAGCATTGATTCTAGATAAAGAAAAAAATGCCTACCCTTTACCAAGAGCGATTACATGGGATGCTGAATGCCAGCGAGCAATGTCACACTGCGAATTCTTAAGCGAAGTAAAGACCAGAAAAATAAGAGGCGTTGATAATAAAGACGCTAATAAAAAATCAATCATGAAAATTACAACGGAAGGTTTTGACACATATAACTATCAGCATAGAATATTGTTTATTCATCAACCACAATTTGATGAAGCACATAGAGAAAACGCAGAAAAATACTCAACAAATACTATAAAAACAGGCAGTGAGCTTTCAGCGGTAAATGAAATAAATGGAGTCATTAATTGTACATACAAAAATATTGATACCAATGAGCAGTTCACAGTTACAAGCAAGTATCTTTTAGCTTGTGACGGTGCAAACAGCACAGTTAGAAAGCTTAACAATATCAAATTGAATAGCCTTGATGCTGACGAGTCATGGATGGTAGTTGATGGATATACTAAAAGTAGTTTTGACTGTTTCACAGATATAGACGCTATTCAATATTGCAATCCAACTCGACCAACTACAATTATTCAAGGTGTAGAAAATTGCTTTAGATTTGAAATTGCATTTATGCCTGGAGATACCGTTGAAGAAATACAAAAAGAAAGTGTCTTTAGAAAATATATTGATCAATGGATTGGCGATAATGAAGTAGAATTTAGCAGAACTGCGGTGTACTCCTTTCATGCGGCGGCTGCAGAGAGATGGAGTAATGGAAATATTTTTCTTCTTGGTGATGCTGCTCATCAGATGCCTCCCTTTATGGGGCAAGGTATGAACTCAGGCTGCAGAGATGCTGAGAACTTACTATGGAAAATTAATGGAGTGCTAAAAGGCCACTATAAACCGAAAATTTTAGAGACTTATGAAACAGAGAGAAAACCTCATGTTGCACGTATAACAAGAGCAGCTATCAAAATGGGTGGTGTGATAAATGCAAAAAGTAAGTTTAAAGCTTTTATCCGAAACGCTACGTTAAGAATGCAGGGTTACTTCAAAGGCAAAGAAAATGTATTTCCTATTCTTAATGGAAACCGTCTGGGCCAAGGAGTTCATAATATGCCAAAAATAAAAGATGTCTCTCTTGAACGATATTACTTTAATGAAATTAGTGTACGACTTAATGATGGCAGGATTCAAAGTACTGATAAAATTTTAGGAAAGAATTTTGGTATGATTTTGAATGATTTTGAAGGCAATAAAAAAATTTCTGATAAATATCTTGAATTCCTAAATAAACATAATTTTAAGATTATAAATATCTCTAACAATCAAGAACAATCTAATTACGACAATTATATTGCTTGCGAAGATACTCACTCTGATATGCAGATTTATTGTGACAAGTATGATTGCAACGCTGTCATCTTAAGGCCTGACAAATATGTTTTTGATATTTTTAATTTTGAAACCGACAATCTTGATGAAATAGTTTCTTCTGCAATTAAAAACTTACAAGAAACATCTGTATTTACTCCAAATTAATCAAGCTAACTTCTTTTAGGTAGGCTTTTAATTATGCTTAGATTATTCAAAATTGCCGATGAGCGTCTAACCTTTGCAAGTTCTTGATATTCTGGATCGTTATACCATGCTTTAGCGTCTTCTTCTGATGGGAAGGTCCATAGTATAGTACGTCCTTCTATAGGTTTTTCACCTTCTAGATGTTCAATTTTATCGTCAAAGGTTATGAACTCACCTCCATATTTCTTTAATATTGGAAAAAATCCTTTTTCATAATTTAGATATGTTTCTTTGTCTTGAATATTGATATCCACAAGCATATAAACTTTTTCACTCATACAATAATCCTATAATGGGTATAAAAAAAATCAAAGATATAAATTGAAACTAATATTTTATGAGTTATTAATATTAAATGCCACTAAATGACGAGGATAGAAAAAAAGGCCTAGAAATACTTAAGGAAATGGATCTCCTTAAAGATGATGAGACACCAGTATCTAAAAGTTTATTAAAACAAATAATAGACATGCTTTATGGAACTATCTGGTCCAGAACTGACAAACTGAGCCTTAAAGAAAGAAGCATGATCACGTTAACTGTACTTGTAGCTCTAAACAGAGAAAATGAATTGAAGTCTCATCTTAGAGGAGCGCAGAATTTAGGAATTGAGAAGGAAAAGATTGAAGAAATGATTTTGCACATTGCCCATTACAGTGGTTTCCCGACTGCTGTCTCTGCCAGTCAGCTATTAAATAAAGTCTGGGATGAAAAAAAAGAATCCCAATAAAGATACTCTTATAGGTAAGCAGAATTATAAAGTTTCAAACTTTAATCATGAATGGGTTCTGTTTCATAATGAGTTTTCTATTTGTTCAAGAAAAGTAAGGGTATGTTTAGAAGAATTAAGCATTAATTATTATTCTCAACATATACACCTTATCGAAACAAAAGATTGTGAAAATTTATCAAATGATTTCCTTAAGATAAATCCCACTGCAACAGTACCAGTCTTGCTGCATGAAAATTATCCAATATATGAGTCACATGAGCAAATTAAATATGTATCTGAACTTAAACCAGAGGTTCTTTACAATGATGAGATAGTAGAGAACTGGAATAAAAAAGGCTCTTTAGTGGGTGATGATCCTATGAACGGAATTAAAGATTATGCAGGAAACTGTATTTCAATTATGATGCAACCACTTTTTGCAGCTATGTTAAAAAAAGTTAGTATCTTTAAATTTATAAAATATTTTAAACATCCATCAAAATTTAGAGCATTTTTCTTCGTGATATTTAAATTAATGGGTAATAGAGCGTTTGGAAAAAATGCACCCAATCAGCGGGCAGCTGTTAAAGCTTTTAAATGTTTAAAGGTACATTTTGACGACTTAAACCATCATCTCAATGACCGAAGTTGGATTGGAGGTGAAAAATTTAGCATCGCAGACATAACATGGATGGTTTTATTTCATCGTGTTGAAGAATTGCAAATTATAGATTTATTAATAGGCAATCATGAAAATTTAAAAGAATATCACAAACGTTTAAAAAATCGTGAAAGCTATAAAAAATCGATTCTTGAATTCAATAGTGAAGCGATAAGCAATGGCATCAATCAGCTAAAATCAGATATTAAAACTTCTAAAAATATCATTCAATTTTATCAATTAATTCAAGAAGAAAGTAAGATGGCTTGAAACTATAAAATATAGGTATTATTTATATACTCTGATATAATTGCCTTGATACTTATGTTTTATACGAACCCATTCGCAGAATTAATAAGCTTCATGCCCGTTGAAGCATTGCAGGCTTTTGTAATACTAATGGTCGCTATGGTTGCTTTAGGTACGATCCTAGACATGGCGCATAAAAAAAATGCCAAGTACTTCTTTATCAATTACAAAAAGGCGACTGAGTCAGCTACGAAAAAAGTTAGCGCAGGAGAAAAAGCAGCTGTTATTTCTAAAACTATAGCAAGTGATATATTAACTACATCTGAACTAGGTCGTGGACAGAGAAGAGCAGCACACTTGCTCGGCATGTATGGGTCAATTCTATTCTGGATATGTTCGGCGGTATTAATATTTGCTTACACTGGAACCGATAAAGAAGCACCATATCAAGTCTCTGCATTATGGCATATAGGCGCTCTAATGACTTGTTTGGGCGGATACTGGTTTTGGTTTTTCTTGCGAGTTGATGTTTCCGCAGAGGCGAACCCATGGAAAAGGATTATTAGGGCAGACTTGTTTGTATTATCTTTATTAGCTGCCGCCACTTTTGGGCTTGCCTGGTCATATACACAGTACGCAAGTATTCCTATATTTGATAGCTTGTTTCTAGTTCTTTACGCTCTATCTAATATAGTATTGTTTGGAGGGGTATATTGGTCGAAATTTGCTCATATGTTTTATAAGCCGGGGGCTGCAATTCAAAAAAATCTATCAGAAGTAGATGGTTACCGTGACGATTTGCCAGGCCCGGCGGATGCTTCTAAACAATTTGGCCTTGGAATAAAGCGAGAATCACCTAGGCATTATTAATAAAATTTGATTAACTGGTAAAAGAGAAGAGGAAAAATTTATGTCAACATTTGTATACATGACAAGATGTGATGGTTGTGGTCATTGCGTAGATATTTGTCCATCAGATATCATGCATATTGATAAAGAAACAAGACGTGCTGTGAATATTGAACCAAATATGTGTTGGGAGTGTTATTCATGTGTGAAGGCATGTCCTCAAAATGCAATTGACGTCAGGGGTTATGCAGATTTTGCACCCATGCATCATAAAGTAAGAGTTTTAAGAGAAGAAGAAAAAGGAACTATTTCTTGGAGAATCAAATTTAGAAATGGCCATGAGAAGAATTTTGTTTCACCAATAACGACAAAACCATGGGGCAAGCACATTCCGAAACTAGCAGAAGAAAAAGCTCCAACAAGCGATGAGTTAAACTCTCAACTTCTTTATTCAGAGCCAACTGGCTTAAATATAGAAACTGGACTGCCTGAAATTGATAAAGAAAAATTTAAAGAAGGCGTTTATTACTAATCCATGGCTAAAATTAAAACTATTCATGAGGATTGCGATATCCTTATAATTGGTGGAGGTATGGCAGGCACAGGTGCTACATTTGAGTCAAGGCACTGGGGAAGAGATTTAAAAATTGTCTGCGTTGAAAAAGCAAACATAGATAGAAGTGGTGCTGTTGCCCAAGGCCTATATGCAATCAATTGTTACATGGGCATGCAATGGGGTGAAAATCAGCCTGAAGATCATGTCCGTTATGCAAGAAACGACCTTATGGGATTGGTTAGAGAAGACTTAGCGTACGATATGGCAAGACATGTAGATTCAACTGTTCACATGTTTGATGAATGGGGTCTTCCTATCATGAGAGATAAGGAAACTGGAAGATATCAACGTGAAGGTAAGTGGCAGGTTATGATTCACGGGGAGAGCTACAAACCTATAGTTGCCGAAGCTGCTAAGAAATCTGCTGATAAGATTTATAACCGTATCATGGTTACTCACCTCTTGATGGATGAAGGTAAGGAAAATCGTGTAGGTGGAGCTGTGGGTTTCAACATGAGAACAGGCAACTATCATGTATTTAAAGCTAAAGCCGTTATAGTTGCCGCAGGTGGAGCTTCACATATTTTTAAACCAAGAGCTGTTGGCGAAGGCATGGGGAGAACTTGGTATGCGCCATGGAGCAATGGATCAGCTTACGCTCTACCTATTGCTGCTGGAGCTAAGATGACACAAATGGAAAATAGAATCGTTCTTACAAGATTTAAAGACGGTTATGGTCCTGTAGGAGCCTATTTCTTACATTTAAAAACGTACACTCAAAACGGAAACGGCGAGAACTATGAGCAAAAGTGGTATGAGGATACAAAAAAGCTAGTTGGAGAATATATTGACCATACTCCTGTGCCAACATGCCTTAGAAATCATGCATTTATAGAAGAAGTTAAAGCAGGAGGTGGACCAATTCATATGGTCACAACAGAAGCATTCCAAGATCCTCACTTAGAAACTATTGGTTGGGAAAACTTTTTAGGTATGACTGTAGGCCAAGCTGTTGTGTGGGCGTCCCAAAATATTGACCCTAAATATACTAATCCAGAATTAACAACGTCTGAACCATACGTTATGGGTTCTCATGCAACGTGTTCAGGTGCATGGGTGAGCGGTCCCGAGGATTTGTCACCATCAGAATATTTTTGGGGATACAACCGAATGATGAGCGTCGATGGTTTATTTGGTGCAGGAGATACTGTCGGAGGCAGCGCGCATAAATTCTCATCAGGTTCGTTTACAGAGGGACGATTGGCAGCAAAAGCTGCTGTAAAATATATTATGGATTTAAAAGATGATGAAATATTAATAAATAAAGAACAGTATGAAGATTTAAAGGAAGTTATTTATAAGCCCCTTGAGAACTATAAAGTTGGGCGCAATGAAATAACAGCGGGAACCGTCTCTCCAAGTTATTTGTTGCCGATACAGGGGCTCCAAAGACTGCAAAAAATTATGGATGAATATGTTGGCGGTGTTGGGGTTAATTATATGACTAATGAAAATCTTCTCAATAAAGGTCTTGAATTACTTCATATGCTTGAAGAAGATTTAGAGTATATTGGCGCTGAAGATTATCATCAGCTTATGAGGGCTTGGGAGCTGAAGCACCGATTAATGACGTCACAATGTGTTACTCATCATACTCTATTTAGAAAAGAAACTAGATGGCCTGGATATTATTATCGAGGTGATCACATGAAACTTGATGATGACAATTGGCACTGCCTCACTGTATCAAGACGTGATCCTAAAAGTGGGGAATTTTCTCTTGAAAAAGCTCCTCTATATCACATTGTTGACTAAATGAGTCTTCTGGATAAATCTGATAAAGAACTCCTGGAAATTGCTCAACCAATGTGGGATAACTTAATTCATTGCTCTAATAAGCAAGATTATTTTGGATTTACTCAGAATTTTTCAGCTCGAATGCTATTTGGTGCAAACGAAATTGAATTGGCAAAACAATGGGCTAATAATGACGTGATCACAAGTCTTACTGAAGAAAGAGAATTCCTCGGATGTCTTAGAAGAGATGAACATGTTACTGTTCTATTTAAACAAAAAAGTAGCAAGTCTAATGGCGATTATCTTGGAAGATTGGTATTGGGAATTGAGGATAATGAAATAAAAATCTTTGGAGCTACAATATTCTAATTACAGCTCATCCTGATCCCTCATTTTTTTTCTTATTTTAGTAGCAGAGATTTTATGGATTTCTTCACCTAAATCATGCTCAGTGAAGGTATACCCTACACCTCTTCCATATGAAATATCAGTAATATTTGGAACTTTGAGAACTATGTATTCTTTGTCATACTTATAGCCATGAGATGATAGACCATCAATTATTCTTTTTTTAACCTCTTCAAATTTAAAAGGGTTATCCCCTTGACCTTCAACTCCTGCGTCAACGCCAGATACATCTCTGAACATAATGCATACTTGACCTGTCTTTTTTAAAGCCTTTTCGAAAAGTGCAGTATGTCCATCATGCCATGGCTGCCATCGACCAAGCATCTGAGAGGTAGGTTTTTTCCAATCAAACATTTTGAATTTCTACAGCTAAATTTTTTATTTCTTCGTCGCTTAAAAAAGATTTGATGACCTTATTTGCATTGTTTGGATTTTCAAACATTTTAGTAGTGTCTTTAAACGCTTCAGATTTTTCTAAGCTCTCTACTTCAAAAGGAAGATCTTTTGCTGCATCCAATTCTTCTTTTTTCTCCTTGACAACTCTTCCTTCCTTTATTGTATCAAGCCAAATTAAGTAATCTGGCTTAAAAGAAAGTCTTGATTGTTCTGTTGGTGCAACAAAGTCACAAATAACCGATCTTCCATTGCTTACTTCAAAGTCTGCAAATGTTGTCATTCTATTTGCCTGTCTTGTTCTTCCTTCTAAAGAAAAATCCCAGTCATTTGAAGCTGTTCTTATAACGTCTGCATTGTACCACGCACAATTTTCGATACTGTCAGACAATCTCTTTGCAAGCCAAGTTTTACCTGATCCAGGAAGTCCGCATATAAGAATTTTCATATCGTATTTAAGTATATTAAATTATGTTATTGTTATAAAGGATGAAAGTTTTTATCTTTCTTGAAACGATTGACCCAAAGATCCCATGAATGGTGAAAGTAGGTAATTTGCAAGTGTTCTTTCTCCAATTTGTATACTTGCTGTTACTTTTACTCCAGGAACTAAATAATAAGTTTTTTCCTTACTTTCAAAATAGTTCTGGTCAAGTTCCACAAAGATATTGTAAAATACAATTCTATTGTCATTTTCATCTTGTTCAGTATCAGGACTAATTCGATCAACAATCCCTTCAATCTGACCAAAATTAACTGCATCTGAAGAAGAAAGTTTCACAACTGCATTTTGACCTGGTTTTACAAATCCTATGTCACTTTCCTGGAGTCTTGCTTCAACAATCAAATTATCTTTAGTTGGAACTATATCAAGAATTGCCTCACCAGGCCTTATGACGCCTCCAATTGTTACAAAAAATAAGTTTTTTACTACCCCGTCAACAGGTGCAACTATTACAGTTCGACTTAAATTATCTTTAAGTGCCTTAATTGTTTCATTAAGCTCTGATATCTCCCTTTGTGCAACTTGTCTTTGATTTCTTGCATCCTCAATAAATTCTTTTGTAATATTCTCTTTTTCCTCAATTGCAGCTTCTAGTGTTCCCTTGGCTGCATTTAGCTCCTTCAAAAGATTAAGATGAGCAAATTCAGTAATGATACCCTCTTCTAATAATTGTTGGCTCATGTCTGTTTGCTTAATTAAAATATCTATTGCGGTTTGATGCTGAATGATCGATGCCGTTACTTCTTTAATGTCACCTTCTATTTTGTTTTTTCTACTTATAAATAGCTCAATAGATTTATTTACCAATTCTTCCCTATTATTTGCCAGATCATCAGGAAAAACTGGTACATCAAAATCATTAATTTCTGCCTCTAATCTAATAGATTGTATTACTTTCGCGTCTATTTGAACTTGGGCTTCGTCAACATCAACTTCACTTGCGGTAGCAGCAAGTATTACCAAGGAATCACCCTCTTTTACTATATCGCTTTCTTTAACAAGTATTTGATCAATGATGCCCCCTTCCAAATGTTGAATTGTTTTTACATCTCCAGCGGGAATAACTTGTCCTTCTGCGTTGCTAATAATATCGATATTGAATAGAAACATCCAAAGCATTGCTATAAATGCAAAAGAGGAGAATACTATGAAAAAAATTTGTGTATTTTTTCTATGTTTTTCAGGTAAAAGTGGAATTGTCATTTCTCGCCTTTCAAATCATAAGTCACTTGTGGTGATGGTTTTTTGTCCAGATCGAGTAGAATATTTGCTTGTTTAATTATGTTTTCATCCTGTGTTGCAACTATAATCGTTTTATTTTCCATCGCCATTTTGCTTATTAAATTATATAATGAGGTTCGACCTCTTTCGTCCATTGATTCAGTTGGCTCGTCAAATACTACAACCTGTCCCGACGCTACCATAGCTCTGGCAAGTGCAATTCTTTTTCTAATTCCAAAAGGTAAATTTTCACCTCTGTTGGGCAATTGCATTTGTATGCCACTTGGATCACTGTTAACAAAATCAATCAAATCAACTGATTTTAAGATTTCATTCATTTTATCTTTTTTAATTTCTGTTAAGCCCAATAAATTGTCTAGAAGTGTGCCGTCAATAAACTTTGGTTCTTGAGGTAAGTATGTTAGGTTTGATCTTAGCCAGTCCAAAGATAGTTGATTTAGCTCTACAGAGTCATAAAAGATCTGCCCTCTATTAAATTCTAAAATTCTTATAATTGACTTTATAAGTGTTGATTTACCTGAACCATTAGAGCCTTTAATGGCAATAATATCACTAGGCTTCACTGCACAATTAAGACCTTCAAATACAGGAACTTTAGAGTTTGGATATTGGAAGTGAACATCTTTGATATCAATGATTCCTTTGAAATCTCTTATTTCTGATCCATCTTTTGAATCTTGAGGAATTCTTAGAAATTGATTTAATTCCCCCAATGAAACCGTTGCTTTATTTATAGGCTCTATATTTTGCACAAGCCTGATTATAGGCGCAATCGCTCTGGAACCTAAAATGTTTGCACCAATAAGCGCGCCGACAGAGATTTGGCCATCAACTGCTAAAACGGCACCCCATGCAATTATAATTATTGTTAGCAATGTCGTAGATGACGCCATAAAGGAAGATAAGATGTTTCTTTGAGCCTCCAAATCTTCTTTTGTATTGATTGTTCTTTCAATAATTGAACCCCAAGCCTTTTTTACAGCATTAATTAAATTAAAATATTTAACAGTTTCAAAACGTGTGCTTGAACTATCATGCAATCTGGCTGTACCATAATTTAACTGTGTTGAAACATTACTTAGCTTATCAATGCTATTTCTATAAAAGTTTAAAATGATAAAGGGGACTAAAATAAATAATGTAGCAATGAGTCCTAACTGGTAATTTATGAGAAATAATGCGATCAAAAAAATTAAAACAAACGGCACATCAATTAAAATTAAGGTTGTAGATGCATTAAATGTATTTTGAACCAGATTAACGTTTCTAGTAACTATATCGGGCCTGAAATTTTTTTGAATTGAATAATAACTTGATTTTATAGACACAAGCTTTTTCATAACCCTATCTGCAAGCAAAGTGTTTTCCGCTTCTACTTCTCGAGTCATGCGATGTCTGATGTTACGAAAGAAAAATTCAAACAGGCTTACTAAAAGTATACCTACAACTAGTGTTACTAATGTCGAATTGACGCCATAAGCAACATATCTTTGTAAAACCTGGATGACATAAATGGGTGTCGCCAGTGCAAGAATGTTTACAAAAAATGAGGCTATTATTATTTTTGTAAATAAATTTGGGTTACGCTTGAGCCTATTAAAAATTTCAATCATATCAATGCCTTAAGCATACAACATAATTTATTGATTTAACACATTAGATATCTGGACTAAATCAAAAAAGAAATACTCAAAAAAGGCCTAAATTAAGTCTTATGTTACCACGGTAGTTACATCATCATCGGTAAGTGTTGTTCTCACATCTCCGTTAACTACAAATATGAACTCGCTTAAGTCTGATTTGAATATAGCTGACATATTATCACCAGCATCAAATTGTATATTTAAAGCATCTGAAGCAAATGGATTAGTCATATATGTTGTGCCCCCGTCTTGCGAATAAGCAATTTTGTCTGTGCCATCTGTCCAATCAACTATATGATCAGCAAAGTTGGTGTTTACACCCCCTTGACCCTCTATAAAGACGAATGTATCTTGTACAGCATCGGGTGTTGCATTGAAGGCAGCATTCACCATATCAGAGTCATTTACGTTTCCACCAACTAATTCATCTGTTCCACTTCCTCCCCAGATTATATCAGTACCGTCACCTCCAACGAGGACGTCATTGCCTGCATTGCCATAAAGTGTATCAGATCCATTGCCACCCTTTAACCAGTCTGATCCACTACCACCCCAGATAACGTCATTACCGCCATTGCCCTTTATAAAGTCATCCATCATCATGCCGCCGACTTCGACATTTATGTAACCAGCTGTATCATCGCCGTCTAGTAATTCATAAGGAGTAGCAGGTTTCATTCCAATCATTGAACTTGATCCAGCAGTGTATACAACGTCATTGCCAGCAGTCGCAGCTTCATAGCCGCCTCCGCCTCCGCCTCCGCCGCCTCCGCCACCGCCTTGTGCAGCAATATAATCTCCGTAATTTACATAGTATACATTGTTATAGAATCTTGCTGCGTCGTATGAGCCTTGATCATAATATATTGTACCTCCCCATTCTTTAGGGAAGCCAGCATTCTCTTCTTCTTCAAAAAATTCATTTTCACCTGGCATATTGTTCTCACCTGGCATCATATTCTCGCCAGGGTTCATAAATTCATTTCCGTACATCTGATTATTTTGACCCGGCATCATATTCTCACCAGGGTTCATGAATTCATTTCCGTACATTTGACCTG
>CABZHU010000013.1 GCA_902525575.1 uncultured Pelagibacteraceae bacterium | reverse complement strand
CTAATAGAGAAAATGATGAGTTAGATTCACCTGATCTTTTTAGTGGTCAAAACATTCATCAATTAGACGATATGAACGATCCTAAAGATGAAGAAATAATAGAAGAAAGTGAAACTGATCAGGATTTATTAGAAATTCCTTCATTCCTTAGAAGACAGAGTAAATGACGAGTAAAGAATTGGCTCACAAGCCAGTTCTTATAAATGAGATAATAAAACTAACTGGGCCCAAAGATAATGAAACGTATTTCGATGCAACATTTGGAAATGGAGGATACTCGAAAGAATTTCTTGAGTTCACTAACTGCAATATTATTGCAATTGACAGGGATCCGTTTGTTAATCAAATTGCTAGAGAATTTAAAAAAAAATATGGCAAAAGATTCAACTTTTTCCATTCTAAATTTAGTAAAATTAACGAAGTTATGGAAAAAACCGAGAAAAAAGAAATTGACGGTTTCGTATTTGATATAGGAGTTTCATCAATGCAATTAGATTTTCCAGAAAGAGGTTTTTCTTTTATGAAAGAAGGTCCATTAGACATGCGAATGGGTCAAGAAGGAACAACGGCGTATGATGTGGTAAATTCAAAAAGTCATGAAGAATTAGCTGATATCATTTATTATTATGGTGATGAGAGAAACTCCAGAAGAATTGCACGAGAAATTGAAACTTATCGTAAATCAAAAAACATTGAAACAACTTTAGAATTAGCAGAAGTTATCAAAAAATGTTTCTCAAATAAATATTATAAAAAGCATCCAGCTACTAAAACCTTTCAGGCTCTAAGAATTTATATAAATAACGAATTAGAAGAATTACATTCTGGTCTTAATCACGCATTAAAATATTTAAAAAAAAATGGAAATTTATGTGTTGTTACTTTCCATTCACTTGAGGATAGACTTGTGAAAAATTTTTTAAAAATAGCAAGTCAAAATAATAAGATAAATAAAGTTCTCAAACCCAGCAAAGAAGAGATGGAATATAATTCACGATCAAGATCAGCCAAGTTAAGGTTCTACGAAAAGAATAGTCTAGAATTTGGTTATGTACCTATTGAAGATTTGGGATTTAAACAATCATGATTAGTAGTTTATTTAAAATTTTATCAGTAATCATCTTATTAATAGGATTACTTGCAATAATGATCATAAAAAATATATCAGCTGAAAAACAAAACTATATCAATGAACTAGAAATTACCCTGAGAGAAGAGCAAAATAGGAGTGAGCTTTATAAAATAGAATGGGATCATATGATTTCACCTATAAATTTGAAAAAGATATCGGAAATGGTCATATCCAATGATTATACTAAATACTTTGTAGTTTTAGACAAAGATGATCTGGGTCAAGAAAATCAGATATTCCAGGATATCATTGCAGTTGATATGCCTTCAAAGAAAATTATAAGCCCTGCACGATAGAACTTTGTGAGAAAGAGAAAAAATTCTGGAAAAAAGAAAATAGACATTTATCAAAAAAGTTTCTCATTTACTCATCGATACAATGCTGAAAAATTTGCTATAGAGAAAATAAATTCAATAAAGCAAAGCTTCGTACTTAAGATTAATAATCGTTTAATTTTGTCAGCAATCATCTTCAGTACTTTGTTTATTGCTATTACAATTAAAATGATTGAAATCAATCTCTTCTATGTTGAAAAAAACCGTTATTTTGTGTCATCGATAGATGAGGAGAGGCGTAACATTTTAGATAGAAACAATATTTCTCTAACAGCTAACTTACAAATGTCTGATGTTGGTATTGATCCTAAGAAAATCTATGATCGTGAGTCATTCATAAAGAAAGTCTCATCGTTATATTATGACATATCAGCAAATGATTTAGAAAATAGAATTAACTCTGGTAAATGGTTTTACTTAAAACGCAATATAAGTCCCAATGAACTTCAGAAAGTTATTGACCTTGGAGAAACTGGCATAGAGATAAGAGATATTTATAAGAGAAAGTATCTTCATAAAGAGCTATTTAGCCATCTCATAGGAAAAGTAGATATTGATAATGATGGTATTTCAGGAATGGAAAAATCTTTCAATACATTATTAAATAATCAAAATAATAACGATGTTATTTCCTCAGTTGATACAAGAATACAACACATAGTAAGAGATGAAATATTGGATTCAATGAAGTTATACAAAGCGACTGGTGGATCAGGGCTTGTTATGGAAGTAAATACTGGAGAAATATTATCCATGGTATCACTTCCTGACTTTGATCCTAATAACAAAAATTTTGATGAAAATTCTACATTCAATAAAAACACTCTGGGTGTTTATGAATTTGGTTCAGTCATGAAAATATTTACAACCGCAATTGGGATTGAAGAAAATATTTTTAAACTTAATACACTTTATGAAATTGATGATTATATTTACGTAGGTAAACATAAAGTTCATGATGTTCATCGCCCCTGTGAAACTAAAAAATGTACAGTTGAAGAAATATTTGTGCACTCATCTAATGTTGGCACTATTAATATGATTAGAGATATTGGACCAGAATTACAGAAGAATTATTTATATGATTTAGGTTTTTTTGATCAAGTTATTGTAAATTTACCTGAACGAGCAGAGCCACTTATTCCAGATCCATGGAGAATGGTTAATACTGAGTCTATTTCTTATGGCTATGGACTTTCGATTTCTCCTCTTCATTTAGCTTTAGCTACTTCAACGGTATTAAATGGAGGTTACATAATAGAGCCGTCATTGATAAAAAAAGATAATCAATTATTCAAAAATCAAATATTCTCAGAGCAAACGAGTGAAATTATGAGATACTTACTTAATCGTGTTGTAGATGAAGGAACTGCAAAAAATGCTTTTGGAAAGGATTCTAATAAAAAATATGCTGGTAAGTATAGTGATTATAAATACCTAGTTGGAGGCAAGACTGGAACAGCTCGGAAAATAAACAATAAGTCTTATGCCAGTGAAAAAATGACTACATTTATTTCAGCTTTTCCCATCAATAAACCAAAATACCTTGTACTTATTTCACTCGATGACCCAAAAGGAATAGTTGGAGAATATGATACGCCCTATAATACCTGGGGTTATACAGACGCTGGATGGAATGCAGCAAGAGTTTCGCGACAAATTATAGACAGGATAAGTCCTATTTTAGACACAAAAAGTAAATATTTACCAAGTGATAACTTATTAATTAATACATCACTGCAATAAATGACAAATAGTCGTCTCCTGAAAAAAATAAATTCAGACAAGATTAGGTACAAAGATATTTGCTCTGATTCGAGAAAAATAAAGAAAGGTGACATTTTCTTTGCAATCCCAGGAAGTAATGTTGATGGGCTTAAGTATGTAAATGACGCAGTAGCTAAAGGTGCTTCTGCAATAGTAATTCCAATTAGAAAAAAAATAAAGATCTCATCAAATATCCCAATTTATAAGGTAAAAGATATTAGAAAAGAAATTTCTTTAGCAGCATTCGTGGTCAATAGTGAAACAATAGAAAAAAAAATCGCTGTGACAGGAACGAATGGAAAAACATCAGTAACTTATTTTTTAAATTATATATTATCAAATTTAGGAGAAAAAACTGCAACAATAGGTACGTTAGGTAATTCTCAGATAAAAAAATATAATACTGAAAATCTAACTTCTCCTGAGCCGGTTGACTTATCAAAACAGTTAAGAAAATTAAGTAAAAATAAAACTAAGTATCTTGTAATGGAAGCATCAAGTCATGGCTTACATCAAAAAAGGTTTTATGGATTAAAATTTGATGCTTGCGTACTTACAAACATTTCACAAGATCACTTAGATTATCATAAAACTATGTCACATTACATAATGAGTAAGCTCAAACTATTTTCTGATTATGTAAAAAAGGATAGTAAGATCATAGTTAACTCTGAAACTAAATATATTGATAGAGTAAAAAGTTATTTAAAGAAAGAGAGCAATATTAGTCCAATATATTTTCAGAAAAATAATAAATTTAAAATAGTTAAGATAAAAAAAAATAAGTACAACTCAACAATAGTTGATGTAAAATTTGGTAAAGAGTTTAAAAAATTTAAGTTTGCTAACTTTCCATTATTTCAAATACACAACTTCTTACTGGCAACATTAACACTTTATTCTATGGGTCACAATTTAGCTAAAATTCAAAAGTTAAGCCTAACATGTCCTTCAGTACCAGGTCGTATGGAATTTGTTGGGAATACTCGAAACAGTGCCTCTGTGTTTATTGATTTTGCGCACACACCTGATGCTCTTCAAAATGCTTTAATAGAAGGTAGCAATCTTTGTAAATCAGAGCTGCATGTCGTTTTTGGATGTGGTGGGAACAGAGATTACTCAAAACGTCCAATAATGGGTAAAATTGCTTCAAAATACGCAGATAATGTTGTTATAACTGACGATAATCCGCGCTTTGAGAATGCAAAAAAAATTAGAAAAGAAATCATTGATGATTGCAAAAACTTTTTGGAAATCTCAAATAGAAGAAAGGCCATAAAACATACAATCAAGCAACTAAGAAAAGGAGATTTATTAATTATTGCAGGTAAGGGGCATGAAAAAAATCAAATTATTAATGGCAAAGCTTACCCCTTTGATGATGTGAAAATATCTAAAGGTTTCCTAAAATTATGAAATCAAGTCATATATCAATTTCAGAGATTAATAATCTATTTAATACACAGCACAGCGAAATAAAAATTACAGGTGCGTCACTTGATACAAGAACCTTAAAAAAAGGAAATATCTTTTTTGCAATTAAAGGAAAAAATAATGATGGATATAAATTTATTAATCAAGCAGAAAAAAAGGGTGCATCTATAGCATTTGTTCAAAAAATTAATTCTAAATCTAACCTCAAGCAAATTAAGGTAAAAAATACTCTATCTGCATTATTATCTCTTGCTAGATACTACAGGTCCTTACTCAATACGCAAATTATTGGAATTACTGGTAGTGTAGGAAAAACTGGAACTAAGGATGCGATTTCGTTTATTTTAAAAGAGCATAAAAATATTTTTTGCTCGAGACAGTCTTATAATAATAAGTATGGAATGCCATTAGAAATTTTAAATATGCCAAGAAAAACAAAATTTGGTTTTTTCGAATTAGGCATGAATCATTCTGGAGAGATAAAAAGATTAGTAAAAATATTAAAACCAAATATTTCTATTATTTTAAATATTGAAAATGTACACTTAGGCAATTTTAAATCTTTAAAAGAGATTGCTGCAGCAAAAAGTGAAATCTTTACATCTTCAGAAAATATTGACTCACTAATTCTTAATAAAGATACCAATTATTATAATCTGTTATATAGATACTATAAAAATACTAAGATAAAAAATATTTACAATTTTAGTAAAAAAAATAATGCAAATGTCTATATAAAGGAAAGCAAGTTAACAAAAAAAATTATACATCTTAAAGTTAGTCTTCCAGGAGACAAATCAATTAGTTTTGGTCTCAGAAGTGATCAGGAAAATCTAATCGATAACTGCTTAGCCATTCTTACTTGCTTACATGCACTTAACATTGACCATAGATTTATCAAAAAGTTTAAAAATGTACCCTTAACCAGTGGGCGAGGAAATATGATTAGATGTAAGTATAATAGTCACAAACTTAAGCTTTATGATCATTCATATAATGCGAGCCCAATTTCAATGAAGCAAACAATTGATATATTTGATAGCTTAAAAGAGAAGAATATTGTTTATTTGATTGGTGATATGAATGAACTGGGTCAAAAGGCTAGTTACTACCATAGTAATCTAATAAATTTTTTAGATAAAAAAAAATTTGAAAAATGTTTATTTATTGGAAAGCATTTCAAAAAGTTAGAAAACAAATTTCGAAATAATAAGATTTCTTTTTTTAAAGACATCAATCAGGTTATCGACAATCTTGACGAAATAATAGAGAGTAATTATACAATTTTTGCTAAAGGATCTAATTCAATTAACATAAGAAAATTTATCAGTCATCTTAAACAAGAAAACTTATGATATTATATATTTTAGAATACTTAAATATCCCAGGCTTATATAATTTCATCAATTATCTGACTGTAAGAACTGGCTTTGCTCTTTTTACTTCTTTCTTCTTCATATTGTTATTTGGCCCTGTATTAATTAAAAAGATAAGTTCTTATCAGGCTATCGGACAGCCTATTAGGGAAGACGGGCCAGAGTCTCATATAATAGCTAAAAAGGGAACGCCTACCATGGGCGGAATCATCATATTGCTTTCCATTGTTGGATCTATTTTACTTTGGGTAAACCCAGAAAGTTTTATATCTTGGCCTGTTATATTTATACTAGTTTTTTTTGGCTTAATTGGATTTGCAGATGATTTCAGTAAAGTTAAAAATAATTCAAGCAAAGGTATTTCAGCCAAAATAAGAATATTTCTCCAACTTGTTGTTTCACTTATATTTATATATTGGATAACTAAATACCATCACATTGATATTAAGCTTTTATCATTACCTTTTTTAAAAGATATTTTTATTAATTTAGGTTTGTTTGCAGTACCGTTTATTCTAATCGTTATCCTGGGAGCAGCAAATGCAGTAAATTTAACCGATGGTCTAGACGGGCTTGCAATTGTTCCTGTAATGATCGTGGCAGCAACATTTGCTGTAATTTGTTATTTGGCAGGCAATATAATTTTCGCAGAATATTTATACATAAATTATTTACCAGGGGCGGGTGAGCTTACTGTATTGTGTGCAGCAATAATAGGATCAGCGCTAGGCTTTTTATGGTATAATGCTCCTCCTGCAATGGTATTTATGGGAGACACAGGCTCGCTTTCATTAGGAGCAGCATTAGGCTCGATTAGTATTTTATTAAAACAGGAAATAGTTTTAGCCATTGTTGGAGGTATTTTTGTTGCTGAAGCAATATCTGTAATATTGCAAGTCTCATCTTTTAAATTAACTGGAAAAAGAATTTTTAAAATGGCACCATTGCACCATCATTTTGAAAAAAATGGTCTACCGGAATCAAAAATAGTTATTCGTTTTTGGATAGTAGCTATAATTTTAGCACTAATTGGGCTAGCGACACTTAAAATCAGATAAATAGATGATTAAACTAAAATCATTTAAAAATAAACACTTCCTTATTATTGGAATGGGAATTACAGGTATTTCTGTTTCCAATTCACTGCTGAAAGGTGGTGCAAATGTATATTTCTGGGATGATGATCTTAGTAAAAGAAAAGCATTAAGAAAAAAGGGTTATTTTCTAATTAACGATAAGAGTCTAAACAATATAGAATATATTATGCCAAGTCCTGGTATTGCCACTGAAGGAAAAAATGCACATAAATACATTAAAAGATTAAAATCTAAAAAATGTAAGATAATTAGCGAACTTGATTTATTTCAACTTTATATAAATAGCATAAATAAATCAAAGAAAATTAAGATTATCGGTATCACTGGAACTAATGGAAAATCTACAACAGTTTCCATGATACATCATACATTAAAAAAAAATAACATTAAATCAGTTTTGATAGGTAATATTGGGCAACCTATATTTTCTTCAAAAAAACTAAATCATGGTGTCTATATTTTAGAACTTTCATCATATCAGCTTGAACAAGCAAAAATATTTAAGCCAGATATATCATGTATATTAAACCTAACACCAGATCATTTAGATCGTCACATTACTATGCATAACTATGCAACCGCTAAGTGCAATATATTTCAGAACATAAGTGCTAGAAATGTTTGTTATTATGACTCCAATAAGAATATAAAAAAAATTGCTACTACAAAATTAGATAAGAAAAAACTTAAACTGCTAATTCCTGTAAAAAGAATTAATGGCAGTTTTAAAAATAATAAAAATATTAGCTTGATATCAAAAAAAAACAATATGCAAAACTTATATTTTTCTTTTTTAATATTAAAAAAATTAGGTTTAAAGACGTCAGATATTTATAAATCTTTCTCCTCATTTAGTGGACTGCCTCACAGACAAGAGATAATTCTAAAAAGAAAGAATTTTATTGTAATAAATGACTCAAAATCAACAAATTTTGAGTCTTTAGTGCCAGCATTAAATAACTTCAAGAACATAATTTTGATTTGCGGAGGACAAATTAAAAGTAATAAAATTAATATATTAGATAAAAGCCGACAAAATGTTATTAAGGCCATTGTAATAGGTGAGACTAAAAATATCTTTTTCAATTATTTTAATGAGTATGTGGATACTTCATATGTAAAAACCTTAAATAAGGCAGTTAAAATGTCATTATCAATAGCAAATATTGTGAATGAGTATTGCACTATTTTATTTAGTCCTGGAGCCGCATCGTTTGATCAATACAATAATTTTGAAGAAAGAGGAGATGATTTTAGAAGAAAAATAAAAGTTGAGATTTTAAAATGACTAAGTCACAAATAGAAAAATCTATTATAACTGATTGGATTTATGAAATTAATAAGCCAATATTTTTTTGTGTACTTGTACTTATTGCAGTTGGACTATTTATAAGTCTTACGGTTAATCCTGGTACATCAAGGTATATAAATAATAATCTCTTTTCATACTTTAATATTCAGGCACTTTATTTATTGTCTGGTTTTATTTTATTCATTTTATTTTCGTTTATTAATTATGAACGAATATCAAATATTTCAATAATTGCGTTTGTAATTTTAATTGTAGTACTATTTTTAACATTAATTTATGGAATTGAGATAAAAGGATCGAAGAGATGGATTAATCTAAAATATATTACAATCATGCCCATTGAATTAATTAAGCCATTTTACTGCATCGTACTTGCAGCTATTTTAAATAACCCAAGTTTAAGAAATAGTTTTAGAAATTATGCACTGAGTTTCAGTATTTATGCATTGATTGCTGTAATATTAGTTTTTCAGCCAGACATTAGTCAATTATTTCTTGTTTCAGCAATATACTTTTCATCCATATTTATGAGCGGATTTAGCATAATTGTTCTTGTATCAATAATTTTTATTGGTGGTATATTTTTTACTTTTATTTATTTATTTAATTTCAATGTACAAAATCGAATTAATTCCTTTCTAGCGCCTAATGACTATGATGCAACACAGACTGAATTATCTCTTCAAGCAATCAATCAAGGTGGTCTCATTGGTGTAGGCCCAGGAAATGGTGTATTAAAATATAAAATTCCTGAAGCAAATTCAGATTATATATTTTCTGTTATTGCAGAGGAGTATGGCTTATTAGGATGCCTAATAATTTTAACAATATTCTTTATAATTTCTTATCAAGGATTCAGAAAAATATACAGTAGCAATAACCACTTTATACAAATAAGTTTATTTACCTTAATAATATATTTTTGCCTTCAAGCCCTTATTCATATTGGAGTAAATATTAGACTACTTCCTACAACTGGTATAACACTTCCTTTTATTAGTTATGGAGGCTCATCTGTTATAGGTATGTCCATTACATGTGGCTTAATAT
The DNA here is from genome assembly GCA_902525575.1 of uncultured Pelagibacteraceae bacterium. Taxonomy (GTDB): domain Bacteria; phylum Pseudomonadota; class Alphaproteobacteria; order Pelagibacterales; family AG-422-B15; genus CACNXQ01. Next base: position 13,043 of record CABZHU010000013.1, on the reverse strand, counting down.
TATTATTATCTAAAAATAGACATAGTTAATGAGTAAGAGGAAGCATGAATAAATTTTTTCTTGTTGGCGGTGGAACTGGTGGTCATTGCATACCCATGAGTGTATTATATTTTGAGATAATAAAAAAAAATGAATGCTATATTTTAACAGACGAACGAGGGCTAAAATACTTTAAAGATATTTCAGTTAAGAAAAAAATATTAATAAAGAATCTAATTAATAAGCAAGGCAAAATCTCTAATTTGATTAATCTTCCATATATTCTTATTCAGTCAATTCCATATTACTTAAAATTAAGACCTGATTTTGTTTTAGGCTTTGGAGGTTATTTTACTGTACCTATCATAATTGCGGGATGGTTAATGCGGTTTAAAATCTTTTTACACGAAGGCAATGCGATTATTGGCAAAGCAAATAGATTTTTATTAAACTTTACAAAGGAACTACTAACAAGTTTTGAAAATACTTTAATCCCTGGAAAGAAAATAGTTATTAATAATAAAACTGTTGGCCTTCCTATAAGAATAAATAAAGAGGATAAAGTTTTAAATAATGATTCTAGTAATGATTTTGTGATATGCATAATAGGTGGCAGCCAAGGAGCACATAATTTATCTATTAATATTGCTGAATCCATTAAGAGCGCCCAGGATAACAGCGAGAAGAGGATTATAGTTTTTCACCAGTGTAGATCAGAGGATTTAGAAAGTTTACAAACTTATTATAAGACTCATAATATCAAGAATGATGTAAGATTATTTTTTGATGAAATGGCACAAGTACTGTCAAGATCCAATTTAGTAATTTCAAGGTCAGGTTCATCAACAGTTAATGAAATTATATATTATTGTATTCCTTCAATACTCATACCTTATCCACATGCGTCAGATAATCATCAATATTACAATGCAAAAAACTTGAATACGCCAGAATGCACAAAAATTATTTCCAATGACTCTGTAAATTTAGAAAATATTCTTAATTCAATTAATGAAATAATTAATGATAATGAAAAAGTGAATTTAATCAAAAACCGTTTGAAAGCGAGATGCATAAGCAATCCATCTAAAAAGATAATAGATTATTTAGAAAGCCATTCGTGAAAATTAATAAAGATATACTGATACACATAATTGGAATTGGTGGAATTGGAATGAGTGGTATTGCTGAAATTTTATCAGATATGCGATACCATGTTCAGGGCAGTGATATAAATATTAATTCAAATATACTTCGCTTAAACAAAAAAGATATTAAGACTTACAAAGGACATAAACAAGAAAACTTAAAAAATGTTAATTTAATTGTATATTCTTCAGCTGTAAAAAAAAATAATATTGAATTAAAATTTGCAAAAAAAAATAAAATTCCATCAATAACAAGATCGGAAATACTATCTCAAATAGTAAAACTGAAAAATTCAATTGCTGTTTCAGGATCTCATGGAAAAACAACAACTACGTCTCTTATTTCCTCAATTTTGAATGCTGCGAAAATGAACCCAACGGTAATTAACGGAGGTATTATTAATCAGTTCGGTACAAATACAAGACTAGGTTCAGGAAAGTGGATGGTTGTTGAAGCGGATGAGTCAGACGGAACTTTTGTAAAACTACCATCTACTATTGCTGTAGTAACTAATATCGATAAAGAACACCTAGATTTCTATAAAAATTACAATAATTTATTAGTTCAATTTAAAAAATTTATTACGCAAGTTCCATTTTATGGATTTGCAGTAGTATGTATAGATGACCCCTCTATAAGAAAAATAGTAAATAAAATTACTACAGCAAATATAATTACATATGGAGAGGCTGAAAATAGTGACATACAGAGTAAAAAAATAAGACACAATAGTAATGAAGTAGTTTTTAATGTTGAATTAAAAAAAATTAATAAAACAATTAAAAATATAAGTTTACCTATGCACGGTAATTATAATATTAGCAATGCCTTAGCTGCTATAGCACTCACCTCAGAACTCAATGTAAATCATGGCACAATAAAGAAAGCTTTATCTAAATTCAGTGGCGTACAAAGAAGACTTACGCAACTATGGGATAAAAAAAACGTCAAGATCATAGATGACTATGCCCATCACCCAACAGAAATTAAGAACGTTATCGAGGGCCTGAATCATTCAAATCCAAAAAGAAAGCTTATTATCATTTTTCAGCCGCATAGATATTCACGACTGATAAATTTAAAAAAAGAATTTAGTAAATGTTTCATGAAATGTGACCACGTCTTTGTATCGAACGTTTATTCAGCAGGAGAAAAGATGCCACACAATTTTAAATTACAATCACTCATAAAAAGTATTAAAAAAAATTCTAAAGTTAATGCAGAGGCCTATGAGAAGGATGAGCAGCTGCTGAAATTAATTAAGTCTAGTAATGACAAACTCACTTTTTTATTTCTGGGCGCAGGAACAGTGACTCAATGGGCTTCAGATTTTACTAAAAACTTGAAAAAAATATATGAATGAGAACCAACAAATTATAAATGAAATATTTTTAAGAAATAAAGTAAAAGGTAAATACAAATTTGATTATAATTTATCTAAACATAGTTGGTTTGGAATCGGAGGCAATGCAGAAATCTTTTATGTTCCTTCAAGTTTAGAAGAATTGCAGTTAGTACTTACAGTGAAAGAAGAAGATATAGATGTCACAGTTATTGGTTTAGGTTCAAATATAATTATTAGAGATGGAGGTATACCAGGCCTCGTCATCAAATTAGGTAATGAATTTAGCAATATTTATCATGACAAAAATATAGTTTTTGCAGGAGCGGCCGTTCAAGATAAAGCTTTATCAAAATATTGTTTGAAGAATTCAATAATAGGATTTGAATTTTATTCTGGAATACCGGGCACTGTAGGAGGGGCTGCATGTATGAATGCTGGGTGCTTCGGATCTGAGACTAAGGATATGTTCATTAAAGCAAAATGCTTAAGTAATCAGGGAGAGCCCATAGATCTGAATTATTCTGAAGAATTATTTTCTTACAGAAAAAATAATTTTTTAGATAAACACATAGTCTGTGAGGTTCAATTCAACAAAGAAATTGGAGATCCATTAATAATTAATAAAAGAATCATTGAAATAAATGAACAAAGAAAAGACAGCCAACCTCAAAAAGTGATGACTGCTGGAAGTACATTCAAAAATCCTTTTGATCGTAGTGAGCTCAAAGCTTGGCAATTAATCGATAAAGCTGGATTAAGAGAATATGAATTAAATGGAGTTTCATTCTCTGAAAAACACGCAAATTTTATAGTCAACAGACAGAAGGACTCTGCTAATTTAATTGAAGATTTTGGTGAAAATATAAAAAAAGAAGTAAAGAGTAGATTAGGCATTGAACTAGAGTGGGAAATTAAAGTTTTGGGTAATAGATGAGTAAATACAATAAAGTTATGTTGCTTTATGGAGGTGTATCGGCAGAAAGAGAAATAAGTATCATAACTTCCAAAGAAATATCTAGGGCGCTAGTGAGATTAGGCTATGAAGTAATTGAAATTGATGCAGACTTAGATCTTTCAGACCACATCTCTGAACATAAGCCTGATGTAATATTTAATGGTCTACATGGCACATGGGGAGAAGATGGGGAAGTTCAAAAAATTCTTGAATTAAATAATATACCCTATACGCACTCAGGAGTTGTATCTTCTCAATTAGCAATGGATAAACATAGGTCTGCAGAACTATTTATTGAAAATAATTTTAATTACCCAATAACTAATCTGGTGAGTATTAATAGTATTAATAAACACGCATTTCCTGAGTATCCGTTTGTTATAAAGCCAAGAAACGAAGGTTCCAGCGTGGGTGTTGGAATAATCAGAAATCAAGAAGAAAAAAAAAGATATTTAACAGATAATTCAGATAGAAATGAAGTTCTAGTCCAGGAGTTTATAGATGGTCAAGAAATTAATGTTGCTGTAATTGGAAATGATAAAACTGGCTCAATAGAGATTGATCCAAAAAACGAATTCTATGACTATGAGTCAAAGTATTTTGATAACGGCAAGACTAAGCATATAATCCCACCAAGAATCAATAAAAATCAACTAAAAGAGGTAGAAGACCTAGCTTTAAAGGCACATAAAATTCTTGGATGCAAAGGAATTTCAAGAACAGAGTTTATTTTGAAAAAAAATAGCAATCAGTTTTATATTCTTGAACTCAATACTCAGCCAGGAATGACACCAACTTCATTAGTGCCAGAAATAGCAAAAGACAAGGGAATAGAATTTGATGAACTTATTAATTGGATCTTAGAGGATGCAGGAACGAACCGTTAAATATATAAATATTATATGTTCTATACTGATTACATTTTTTTTACTGATTTCAGTATCAATATATTACTTTCCAAACTTAGCATCAAAATATTTTATTTTATCTCAAATAACTATTAACGGTTCAGAAAAATCAAATATAAATATAATTAAAAAAGAAATATATAATCATACCTCTGATTTATTATCTTTAGATTTAAAAGAAATTAAAGAAATTATTGAGCAAGAGCAATGGATCAAAAGAGTAAACCTAAAGAAAGTTTATCCATCCACATTAGTATTAGACATTATTGAAAATGATCCATATGCAATTTTAAGAGATGAAGGTAAATATTATCTAGTGGATATTGATGGAACAATTATTACTGAGAAAAATAAAGATGATGAACTTGAAAATTTTATTATTATTTCAGGCGATGAGTCTCCTCTAGCACTTAAAGGCCTTGTTAAGGAGCTGAATATTCATTTTTCTGAACTGATTTCACAACTGAATAAATTAGATTTTATAGAGAGAAGAAGATGGAATATAACTTTAAAAAATAATTTATTAATAAAATTACCCGATTCAAAAATTGATAAAGCACTAGAAAACTTAAAGAACCTATTTGTTAATGAAGAAGTATTGCAGAGTAATATAATTGAAATTGACTTAAGAATTGAGGGTAGGGCATCTTTGAAGGTAGATGAGGGAAAGATTAATTATGGTTTAAATGATATCTAATGTCACAAAGAAATATTTTCAGCGCAATTGATATACGTTCCGATAAAATAATTTGTTTAATTGCGCAAGAGTTGGAAATTATAAACCGTGGTAAAATTCTTCAATTAATTGGTATTGGCATCTCAAAACTACCAATAAATTGTATCAAGCCGCTCTCACTGCCACATGTGGAAATTAGCGATTATATAAAAAGTGCAATTACAAAGGCTGAATATGAGGCAAATGTAAAAATATCAGATGTTTTTGTAAGTATCTCGGAAAATATGACTTCAGAATATATTGATTTTAAAATTGAGAATGAAAATAATTTAATTAGCGAAGATCAAATAAAAGATTTTTTTAGGTCAAAATTATTTACAGGTTTATACACAAAGTTAAAAGAGCCATTGCATTCTTTTCCGATAAGTCACCGTATTGATAACAGAAAAAGTGTATCAGATCCTATTGGAATGAAGGCTAATAATCTTCTTACAAAATGGCATATAATCTCAGTATCAAAAGATTATCTTGAATTAATATACAAAACTTTCCTTGAGATGGATCTAAATTTAAAACAAATAGTTTCTAGTAATTATTCAACAAGTCTAGCAGTATTAAATGAAGAAGAATCTGACCAAGGAGCTATAACTATTGAAGTACAAAAAAATAAGACGGTCTTATCTTATACTTTTGATAGTCAATTAATTGGATTTGATATAATAAGAATTGGAACCTTCCATTTCACCAATGATATATCACAAATAAAATCTCTTACACTTGAGGAGGCTGAGAGTATTAGAAAAAAGATTGATTTTTTTGATAAAGATAAAAAAAAGGATAAAGAACTCAATAAATATTATGATATTTATTTGTCTCGGGCTGAAGAGCTGACAAAAATTATTTCGACTACAGTAATGAAATCAAGGTTTAATTCGCTAGTATCAAACTCAATTATACTTACAGGGTATGGAGCAAAATCAATTAATATTCAAAAACTAATTAAAAATAAATTTAATAATTCATCATTTAGATTGGGTTCAACAAGAAAAATAAATGGTTCCAAGACCTTTCTCGATAATCCGTCATTAACTTCAAGCTTCGGTTTACTTTCTTATGCCACAAACCACGACTTAGAGGGTGAGACAAGCGATGAAAATTCTCCAAAAAAATCAATATTATCAATAATTTATAATTTTTTTCGGAACTTATAATACGTAACAAAAAGTAATAATCTTTGTCTATCACAAGAGTGACAATCAAATTATAAATGTGATAGGCATGCAAAAAACCCTTAAAAAAAATTTTACACTATCAGGCATTACTTTACATAGTGGCGAAATCAGCAATATAAAAGTTAACCCAGCCCCCGCAAACACTGGAATACTATTTAAACGGACAGACCTTAAAGTGTCTCATATTGAGACTTTGTTGAATGCAAAAATTGAATACGTTGTATATTCTGAATTATGCACAAAATTGTCTAACGAATATGGTCACTCTGTGTCAACTATCGAGCACTTGATGTCTGCGTTCCATGGCTTAGGAATAGATAATGCAATTGTTGAGATAGATAAAGCAGAGCTCCCAATTCTTGATGGCAGTTCTTTAGAATATGTATCAGAAATAGAAAGAGCAGGTATTAAAAATTTACAGGCAAAAAGAAAAATTGTTAATATTATCCGACCTATCATATTTAGAGATAATGATAGTTACATAAAAGTCACCCCAGCTAATAATATGTCAATTAACTATACAATAGTTTATGATCATAAATTAATTAATGAGCAAAATTTTATTTTTGATCTAGATTCAACATACAATTATAGAAATATTATTAGCAATAGCAGAACTTTTGGATTTAAGGATGAAGTAGAATTTCTCAGAGACAAAGGACTCATAGCTGGCGGCTCTCTTGAAAATGCAATTGTTCTTGATAATTATGGAATAATGAACCAATCAGTACTTAGACACGATGACGAGTTTGTGAGACACAAGGTGCTCGATTTTATCGGTGACATATACTTACTAGGACATAGGGTAAATGGGAGTTTTGAGATATTTAAAGGAGGACACAGACTTACCCACGAACTTGTAAAGTCAATTATGTCTGATAAATCTAATTGGAAATATGATTATGATAAATCTGGTTTAGATGATTTAACATTTTCAACTTTAGATCACAAAAAAGAGCTTTCAGCGTCACTATAAATCACCAGATTTGCTCTTTAATCTTAAAAAATATTCATTAAAATCAATTCTAATGTCTTACCTTAAAGTCAATACTTTCTTATTTGCAATTTTAATTGTACTCACTGCTTGCTCAGACACAAAACTTATGACTCCAGAAACAGAAGGGGAAAAGCTTCAGATTTTATATAATGATGCAATGGAACTTGTTAAGAAAAGAGATTTTGTTGATGCCGCTGCATTATTTGAAGATATTGAACGTCAATATCCTTATTCCAAATGGTCAAACCAAGCACAATTAATGTCAGGTTTTTGTTATTACAAATCTAATATGTATAATGATAGTTTAGATGCACTAGAGAGATTTATAGCCCTTTATCCTGGAAGTAGCAAAATTTCTTACGCTTATTATCTTCGAGCTCTAAATTATTTTGAGCAAGTTAATGACGTAGAAAGGGATCAAGTAACTACTGTAAAAGCAAAAAAAGCCTTTAACGAAGTTATAAGTAAGTTTCCAGAATCTGAATTTGCAATAGATGCTCTTACAAGAATAGACATCTTAGATGACAGACTTGCAGCTAAGGAGATGGAAATTGGAAGATTTTATCAGTTTGATCATCAATGGATATCTGCAATAAATAGGTACAATGTGGTTTTGAACGAGTATAAAACATCAATTTACACTGAGGAGGCTTTGCATAGACTTGTAGAGATATATTATTCACTCGGTCTTCATGAAGAAGCAAAAAGATATGCAGCTACCTTGCAATTTAATTTCCCTGGAAGTGATTGGTACATAAAAAGTTACGAACTTGTAAAAGATCTTTCATAATTAACCTAAGTGACAAGTAATCAAGAAAAAAAAATAAAAGATATAATTGATAAGATTAATTATCATAATGATCTTTATTACAATAAAGACAATCCTGAAATCAGCGATGCCGAATATGACCGTTTAACTGCTGAATTTAGAAAAATTCAAAAAAATTTGCCTGGCTTAAAAGATGATGACAACCCACTTATGATGATTGGTGGAAAATCATCTGATGAGTTTACAAAATTTAATCACCCTACAAGAATGCTTTCGCTAGACAATGCAATGACAAAAGAGGATATAGAAAATTTTATAAAAAAAATAACTAGATTTTTATCTTTGGAAAATATTAATATCTCATTTTCAATTGAACCGAAGATTGATGGTTTATCTGTTAACCTAATATATGAATATGGTCAGTTAACAGTTGCTGCAACAAGGGGTGATGGGTTAAATGGTGAAATTATTACAAGCAATGTATCAACTATCAAAGAAATACCTCAAAAACTTAGAGTTAAATCACCACCCAAAAAGCTAGAGATAAGAGGGGAGATCTTTATTACAAAAAAAGACTTCTTAGATTTAAACGAGAGATCTAAAAATCAATTCGCAAATCCTCGAAATGCTGCCGCAGGGAGTTTAAGACAATTAGATGTAAAAATAACTGCAAGTAGACCATTAAAATTTATAGCTCATGGTTTCGGAATATATAAGGAAGGAAAAAAAACTTACTATGATCAAATGAAGGAATTTAAAACTTGGGGAATTCCCATCAGTCCTTACTTGAACGTTGCAAATGGTATTGATGACTTATTAAAAAATTATAATTATATAAATGATAAAAGATCAGAAATTCCATATGATATTGATGGGTTAGTATACAAGGTTGATGACACGTTGTATCAAAGCAGGTTAGGAACGGTTGGCAAGACGCCAAGATGGGCAATAGCACATAAATTTGCTTCAGAAACAGCCAAGACAAGTATCAAAAAAATAGATATACAGATTGGCCGAACAGGTTCGGTTACACCTGTAGCAAGACTTGAGTCAATAAATATAGGGGGCGTTTTAGTCTCAAACGCAACTCTACATAATTTTGAGGAGATTGAAAAAAAAGACATAAGAGAAGGTGATACAGTTGTTATTGAAAGAGCTGGCGATGTAATACCGCATATTTTAAATATTGTATTAGATAAAAATAAAAAACGATCGAGGTTATTTAAGCCACCCAAAAAGTGTCCTGTATGTGGCTCCAGTATCATCATTGATCCTGACGAAGTAGTAGTTAGATGCTCAGGTACATACATTTGTGAAGCACAGATTGTTGGAAGATTAAAGCATTTTGTATCTCGAAGTGCGCTCGATATTGAGGGATTAGGAGATAAACAAATAAACTTATTTTATAATAAAAAAATTATCAAAAATTATAGCGATATTTTTAAACTTGAAAAAAATAGAAGCCAAATTGTGAATATGGAAGGGTGGGGGGAGCTTTCTTTTAAAAATTTAGTTGAAGCTATCAATGATAAAAGGAAAATTGAACTTTCAAAATTTATATATTCAATTGGAATTAGATTTATTGGTGAAAAGAATGCTCAAATAATCGCGCAAGCTTTTAAGAGTACAAATATATTTACTAGGTTTTACAATAATGACCAAGACGTAAAAAAAAATATATTTAATATTTTAGAAAATACTGATGGACTTGGTCCCAAAGCAATAGAATCGTTTAAAGAATATTCAGATTATAAAGGCAATAGAAATCAAATATTATCACTCATTGAAGAAGTTAACTTAGTCATAAGTTCATTAAAAACAGTCAAATCTCCAATTACAGGAAAAAAAATAATCTTTACAGGTACTTTAAGTTCTATGTCCAGGGCTGAGGCAAAATCTATGGCAGAGAAACTGGGTGCTAAAGTTGTTTCAAGCGTCAATAAATCTACTGACATATTAGTTGCAGGAGAAAAATCTGGCTCAAAATTAAAAAAAGCCAATGAACTCGGAATAGAGATTATGAACGAAGAGAGCTGGAGAAAGCTATCTTTATTGTAAAGGTGCAGTCTGATTAATAAGCCAATCTCTCTCATTAGAGTTCATTGATGGTGTTAATATATTTCTAACCTTTTTATGATATCTATTTATCCAATTAATTTCATTTGCTGTTAATAAGGATTGATCTATTAACAATCTTTCAAGTGGTGCTATTGTTATGGTTTTAAAAGTTATTATCCCTTTTGACAATTTTGAGAGAATTAAATTTTCGATCCTAATACCATAGTGATTTTCTTTATAATAACCAGGCTCATTTGAAACAATCATACCATCTTCAAATTTAATTTTTGAATTTTTAGAAATTGAAGGAGGATTTTCATGAACATTAAGGAAGCAGCCGACCCCATGTCCGGTACCGTGATCAAAATTGCAATTAATTTCTTTCAATGGTTTTCTCGCTAAGCGATCAAGTTTTTTACCAGTTTCACCATACTTTATTTTACTTCTTGCAACTGCAATGTGTCCTTTTAATACTCTTGTATACATTTCAATTTGTTCTAGTGAAGGCGTATCAAAGCAAATTGTTCTGGTAACATCTGTTGTACCATCCAGATATTGTGCCCCTGAATCTACTAAAAATAAATCTGAAGTCTTTATTGTTTTGTTTGTTTTTTTGTTAGCTCTGTAGTGAACAATAGCACCATTTGAACCAGTTCCTGCTATAGTAGGAAAACTTAATGAAAAGAACTTTTCATTTTTCTTTCTTTTATTATCCAAGTACTTAATTGCATCTAATTCTGATATTTTCTTGTTTTTTACGTTATTTTTTATCCAATAAATAAATTTTGTAAGAGCTATGCCATCTCGTTTATGACATTCTATCATTCCATTTTTTTCCAATCTATTTTTCTTTGATTTTAATAATTGGATTAGATCGCCTTCAATTTTTAATTTTGCTTTATTTTTAATCTGGTTAGCTAGACTGAAAGACACAGTATTTGCATCACATATTATTGTATCTTTTTTGTGTAAATTATTTACAAAATTGTTAGCTTCTAGAGTATTCCTAAACTCTATATCAACACCAAATTTTATATTTTTAGAATTATTAAAATCAGAAAAAACATAACATTTTCCAGATTTATGAATTAAAGCTTTTGATAGGAACAAAGGCGAATATATTATATCTTTTGCTCTTATGTTGAATATCCATGCGATCGAGTCACATGCGGTAATTAAATAGTAGTCTGCATTAGAATTGTACAAATATCTTTTTATGTAATTCACTTTTCTCGAAGTACTTATGCCGCCTACTATAAATGGTTTAGATTTCTTTTTTTTAGGTTTATCGACCCAGATTTGATCTATTAAATTTTTATCGATATTTTTAATCTTCACACCTTTGTCTATATTTTTTTTAATATGAGCTACTCTTTGATAAGTTATTGTATTCCCATCAATACCTATTGCCTTTGGTTTTTTATTTTTTAGTAAATCAATAGGAGATAAATCTGTATAATTATAAATCTTGAAGTGTTTCCTATTTACTTCTTGAGATGCTTGAATCGTATATCGGCCATCAACAAAAAGAAACGCTTCCTTTTTGCCGATAATAATATCCCCAGCAGAACCACTAAAATTACTGATCCATTCTAGCCGTTTGCTGTAGTCTGGTAAGAATTCATTTTGATATTCATCTGAATGTGGAAGAATATAATACTGAATATCGTTTTTTTTTAGTAACGATCTTATTTTTGATAATTTATTGTCGTTACTTAGCATGGCTTTAAGAAATCAGAAATTAGCTTTTTTTTACCGTATTTGTCAAAATCAACAATAGCTTTTGTTCCATCTATGTCTTGTATTGTCCCAATGCCAAACTTTTTGTGTTCAACAGTTTGTCCAATTTGCAGGATAAGATCATCATTTATATCTTTTACATTTTCAATCTCCATATCTACTACAGTTCTATAGCTAGATACCTCATTATTTTGAAATGAAATCTTTTTTGGTTTTAAACCATAATCTTGGTTGTATTCGTCAAAATGAGGTTCCTGAAAAGAATTCAAATGATCAGAAGCATGGTTGATTGTCTTTATGATTTTTTGATCTAATTCATCAATAAACCTTGATTGCAGGGAAGGCATCCAATTATTTTGAAAACGTCTCGTCATCGACGTTATAATATTAATTTTTTTCTTTGCCCTCGTTATTCCTACATAAGCCAGTCTTCTTTCTTCTTCTATACCCTTATTGCCACTTTCATCGATTGTTTTTTGATGTGGAAACAGCCCTTCTTCCCACCCTGGCAGAAAAACAAAGTCATACTCAAGTCCTTTTGCAGCATGCAAGGTCATTATACTTACTTTGTTATCTACGTTATTTTCATCTACTGCTGTTACTAATGAAATATGTTCTAAAAACTCCTCAATACTATTGTAGTCTTGCATTGCAACTATAAGTTCTTTTATATTTTCAATTTTTGTTTGAGCAGATACATTTTTGTCATTTTTAAGCATATTCATGTATCCAGATTCATCTAATAATATCTTCAAAATATCATAGAATGGAACATTTTCGACCATTGACCTTCCTCTGTCTATAACCCCAATAAACGATTTCAAACTTTCAGAAATTTTTTTCGTAAGTTCATCAGTATCAATCATATTTTTAGATGCTTGATACAGCGAAATTTTATTTCGATTTGCTAGTGAGAGGATATGATTAAATGACTTTTCACCTATGCCCCTTTTTGGCACTGTAAGCGCTCTTTCAAAGGCGACATCATCTTGACTTTCAAAGACTAATCGTAAGTAGGAAACTGCATCTTTTATTTCAGCTCTTTCATAGAATCTAATTCCACCTATTATACGATATGGAATTGAATACTTAATCAAAGATTCTTCTATTTCTCTAGATTGAAAAACAGCTCTTACCAAAATGGAAACATTATTTAAATCAGTATTATCTTTTTTATAATCTAAAATTTCTTGTGCAACAAGATTAGCCTCGTCACGACTTGAGTTAACTAAGTG
>CABZHU010000012.1 GCA_902525575.1 uncultured Pelagibacteraceae bacterium | reverse complement strand
TTGTTCTATCACATCGCCTATACTTGGCAGAGCAGTTTCGACACCTCTCATTTGAGTTCTAGTTGGCTCATGACAAACTATAAAAGCGTCTGGCTGACTTCCATGAAGTAGTCCAAGCGAAACTCCTGCAAATGAAGGGTGAAATAATGAACCTTGTCCCTCAATTATATCCCAATGATCTCTATCATTATCAGGAGACAGCCATTCTACCGCGCCAGAAATAAAATCAGATACTATCGCATCTATGGCAATGCCATTTTCAGCAATCAATACGCCTGTTTGACCAGTTGCCTTAAAAGATACTTTCATGTTTTTTTCAAGCATAGCCTTCTCTAAGGCAAGTGCTGTATATTTTTTCCCAACTGAACAATCAGTGCCGACTGTCAGTAATCGCTTTCCAGTTCGTTTAAGTCCTTTTCCTGTGTCGAATTCAATGTTGTTATACCTAAGGTCGTGCAACTTAACACCATGCTTAATCGCAGCTTTAGATATTTCATCAAAAGAAGATAATCGTGAATGCATACCGCTAGCGATATCTAAGCCAAGTGATATTGCTTTTACAATTATGTCAATCCAACCTTCAGGCATTTTCCCCCCGGCGTTAACAACCCCAAGTACAAAAGTTTTAGCCCCAAGCTTTACTGCTTCTTCTAGGGAGATCTCATTAATATCAAGACTTGATTCTGCATTCGGTAGGCTCATTTGACCAATACACCATTCTGGGCGCCAATAATTAATCCCAGCAGCTGTTTTAATTGCTAATTCATCTTTTGCGTCACCTAAAAATAATAAGTATGGCTTGGATATCATGTGATTAAGTCAGGATTTGCAGTGGAAAGGACGGTTAGTAAAATGTGGATAACTTTTATTCATAATATTATTCTTGTAGCATAAATTATCGTTTTCTAAAATTAAGGTTCGCAATGGAACGTTCATGCGTTTTGGGGTTCGACCGGCCCCCAAAAAGCACCAAAGTTAGAAAATTCTTGCTTTGGTGCTTTTTTGATGTATTTGAACCATAAAATAACACTATTTATTAATCTTTTGAGAAGCGCAATGGCTAAGATCAAATATATCGAATTCGATGGCAAAGAACATGAAATCGAAGTTAGTAACGGCCTCACTGTAATGGAAGGGGCAATAAAAAATAAAATTCCAGGCATTGACGCTGATTGTGGAGGAGCTTGCGCTTGTGCGACTTGCCACGTGTATGTAGCAGATGAGTGGATTAATAAACTTCCTAATAAGGATGACTCAGAAGAAGACATGCTTGATTTTGCTTTTGAAGTAAAAGAAAGCAGTAGATTAAGTTGTCAAATTACAGTTTCTGATGAATTAGAAGGACTAATTGTCAAAATGCCAGAAAAGCAATTTTAAGAGTCTTGAAGTCTACAATTTAGATTATTCTGTATTTCATTTAATTTTTCAACATTTGAACCATTTCCAACAAATTGTCTCATTAGCATAAGACCTTTATTTGAAGGCGAAACTACTATAAATCCATCAGTGACTTTTGTTGGCGTAGATCCTGGACCAAACAAATACATCTTAAGTTTACCAAAGTTATGTGAATTTTCATTTACTGTAGAAAAATTGTCAGTATTTTCAGAAAAAAATGAAATTGACCAATAAGTTTCAGGAACTTCAGTTTCGATAACTAATGGAAAATACGTAACATCGTAAACGCATCCTCCATAGAGAATATCAGCACTAGGTCTAATGACCTCAGTAAAATCTGATGTTGGCAAATCACGAGCGAATGAATTATTAATCATATTTTGCTCTTCCCAATTTCGTCCGACGTACTTCATCATTAACGTGGGCGTGTAATAAATAATTATCAAATGTAATAGAAATCCTATTATTGCAAGTAAAGATAGTTTTTTTAAAAAGCTATTCATCTTTACACCTCAATTTCTCTATTTTTGGTAAATCCACTCTTTTTAACTTTGAAAAATATTCCTCTCCAGGCAAATATATTCTTAGCGCAACTGAAAAGTGATCATCATTAGGAACTCTTATCCAGTTTTTTTCAGAAATTTCAGAAATAAAATTATCTTCACTTGTTAGAAAAATCTCAAATCCGCCTTCAAAATTAAAGTCAACTGTCTCACTGTTTAAGGCATAGATTTTTTCATCATTCTCAACCAAGTAGCCATCTTCATTGTAGACTGTAATGCTCCACCATCTAGACTCAATGTCATCCCCAATAATATTGTAAGTGCAATTACCTATTAATTTTACATCTTCAATATCTTTAAATGCATGAAAATAAGCAGCCTCAGGCTTTGAAAGGGCAAATGTTCCTCGCATTGCAACATGAGCTCTTGTGTACATATCTCTATCTTTGTCGCCTGGGGATGGCAAAATCTGCCAATTATCATTTTTTATAAATGCAAATTCCTCATAAAGCTTGGCTGAAGCGTAAGTAAAAGCAACGGCAATTAGTATCACAGCAATTAAATATAAGAGGTATCTGCGTAATAAAATCATTGTATAATCAATAAGTAATATTATTTATTATCATATAACAAGGAATAAATATATGTCTGAAACTATCAAAACTGATTGCTTAATAATTGGAGGCGGTCCCGTAGGTTTATTTGCAGTCTTCGAATTGGGAATATTGGGACTTGATAGTCATGTTGTAGATAACCTCGATAAAATTGGTGGACAATGTGCTGAATTATATCCGGACAAACCTATTTATGATATTCCTGCCTTACCTGAGTGTACCGGTTTATCATTAATCGAAAATCTTCAAAAACAAATCAAACCTTTTAATACACCCTTTCATTTAAACGAAAGAATTAATGAAATATCAAACCATGAGAATATTTGGAGATTAAAAACTTCAAGCGACAAAGTGTTTGAAACCCCAAATATTTTTATAGCTGGTGGAGTTGGATCGTTTGAGCCACGCAAACCTCCGATTGAAAATGTATCTAAGTTTGAAAACAAAGGTATTCAATACTCCATTCCGGATAAAAATTATTATACTGATAAAAAAATTATAATCTTTGGTGGAGGCGATAGTGCTCTAGATTGGACAGTTGAACTTTCTAAAATAGCTTCACATATCACATTGGTCCATAGAAGAGATGAATTTAAAGCTGCAAATCATACGGTTAGTTTAATGAAAGAACTGGTCAAAGAAGGAAAAGTTGACTTAATAACTAAAAATCAGATTAGTGATGTTCAAGGCAGTGATAGAGTTGAAAAAGCAATTATTAAAGATAATGATGGGAATGAAAAATCATTAGATTGTGACGAGATTTTAATTTTTTATGGATTAAAGATGGAGCTTGGACCTATTAATGATTGGGGTCTTAACTTGAACGAAAAACAAATTGAAGTGAATACTGAGACTTTTGAGACAAATCTAGCAGGTGTGTTTGCAATGGGAGATATTTCTTATTATCCAGGTAAACTAAAGTTAATTCTATCAGGATTCCATGAAGCTGCATTAGC
Source organism: uncultured Pelagibacteraceae bacterium (assembly GCA_902525575.1). Lineage (GTDB taxonomy): Bacteria > Pseudomonadota > Alphaproteobacteria > Pelagibacterales > AG-422-B15 > CACNXQ01. The sequence continues at coordinate 19,459 of CABZHU010000012.1, read as the reverse complement.
AGCTCAAAAAGCTTTTGTACGAGCTAGGCCCGATGAAACATTAACTTTTCGATATACGACTTCATCAAGCGATATTCAAAAGAAATTAGGGGTTAAATAATTGCTTCAAAAACTTTACGATAAATATGTCTGCCCTCATCTTATAAACTATGCGATGCAAATGAAACCGTTCAGAAAACAGAGAGAAAAAGTAATACCCTCTGCGTCAGGCAGGGTCTTAGAAATCGGTATAGGTTCAGGGTTAAATTTTAATTATTACAACAAAGAAAATGTATCAGAGGTATTTGCGGTTGAGCCAGATGAAATATTATTAGAAAAAGCAAAACAAAATGCAAAAATAAACAATATAAATTTGAATGTTCAGCAAATAAAAGCTGAAGAATTGCCTTTTGATAATAACTCATTTGATACAATAATTAGCACATACACCATGTGTTCTATACCCGGCCTCAGCAGTGCAATGTCTGAAATCAATAGAGTTTTGAAACTGAATGGTAAATTTCTTTTTTCAGAGCATGGAAAATCTCCTGACATAAATATTTTTAAGTGGCAAAAAAGAATAAATGCGATCCAAAAAAGAATAGCCGGTGGCTGCCATTTAGATGTAGACATTCCAAATGAAATAACAAAAGCTAATTTTAAATTGAATAAAATTGATAGCATGTATGTTCCTGGGCCAAAATTTTTAAGTTATCATTATTGGGGCGTTGCTAGTCCCCTGAAATAAACTATGTTGATGCGACAAACTTTAGATTACGTTTTTTCAAATGCTGAAAAAAATAATCCAAAATCAATTCTGCAAACGATCGATAATTTTGTTGTTGAAAGCGGTCAGTTCTTAATGAATGTGGGTCCAGAAAAAGGAGAAATTCTTAGAGACCGTCTTGTAAAGTCAAAACCAAATAATGTTATCGAGTTAGGGACTTTTATCGGATATTCAGCAGTCTTAATCTCATCTACCATTGGAGAAAATAGCAAATTAACTTCAATTGACTCAGACAGTCAGTCTATAGAAATAGCGAGAGAACTAATCACCTTTGCTGGGTTAGATGATAAAGTAAATTTAATGCACGGAAGTGCTGAAGAAATTATACCCAAATTAAATTTTAATGCTGATTTTGTGTTTATTGATCATGCAAAGAAAAAGTATACTTCAGATTTAAAGCTTTTGGAGACTGAGGGAATAATTAATAAGAATTGTACTGTATTTGCTGACAATGTAGGGATTTTCAAAGATGAAATGGTGGAGTACTTTCATCATGTAAGAAATTCTGGGAAATATCAGTCCCAAAATTTAAGCTCGAAATTAGAGTATAGAAATAATATATATGATGAAGTGGAAATATCGATTAAGAATTAACTATCATGGAAAATAGCAATCATTTTAATGTTATTGTAATTGGTGCTGGAATTTCTGGCATTGGTGCTGGATATTATTTAAAAAAGAATTGTCCAAACAAATCATTTTGTATAATCGAGGGAAGAGACAACATTGGTGGCACATGGGATTTGTTTAGGTATCCCGGAATAAGATCAGATTCTGATATGTTTACACTTGGCTACGCTTTCAAACCTTGGAAAGAACAAAAAACAATTGCAAACGGACCTTCAATTTTAAGTTATTTAGAAGAAACAGTTGAAGAAAACAATTTACGTGAGAAAATAAAGTTTAGTCATAAAGTCTTAAGCGCTAATTGGAATTCAGGCAGTCAAAAATGGGAGGTAAGAGCCGCTCATCATGAACAAGAAATACTGTTAACTGCAAATTTTCTTTTCATGGGAACAGGATATTATAATTATGATGAAGGATATACGCCTGATTTTAAGGATCTTGATAAGTATGAAGGTAAATTAATACATCCTCAGAAGTGGCCTGAAGATTATGATTATACAGATAAGAAAATGGTTGTAATTGGTAGTGGCGCAACAGCAGCTACGATAATTCCTGAATTATCTAAAAAAGCAAAACATGTCACGATGTTGCAACGCTCACCGACATACTATTTTCCAAGTCCTGATGAAGATAGGTTTGCAAATTTTTTGAAAAAATTATTACCATCACAAATGTCATATACACTTATCAGATTACGGAATGTATTTTTTCAGCAACTTTTATATAGAATTTGTCGATCATATCCCAAATACGTAAAACGAAAACTCATAGATGGAGTAAAAAAATTATTGCCTAATCATGATATTTCAAAAAATTTCACTCCACGATACTATCCTTGGGAACAACGAATGTGCCTAATTCCAAATGGCGATTTATTTGAGTCTATACGAGAAAATAGAGCATCAGTCGTTACAGACCATATTGACCGGTTTACATCCAAGGGTATTACACTTAAATCAGGCCAAAATATTGAGGCTGATGTGGTAGTAACTGCAACAGGTTTAAACTTACAATCTTTTGGTGGCGTACAAGTGCATATTGACGGAAAGTTGGTTGAACCCTCTGAAACCATGACTTACAAAAGTATGATGTTCAGTGGAATCCCAAATTTTGTAAATTCTTTTGGTTATATTAATGCGTCATGGACGTTGAAAGCAGATTTAACCTGCGAATATGCATGTCGCTTAATAAATTATCTCGATAAAAATAACTACAGTCATTGTGTGCCAAGGGTTCCAGTAGATGTAAAAGCTGAAAAAGATTGGCTAGCAACCGAGTTTTCATCAGGATATATTCATAGAGCTATTCATTTATTTCCCCAACAAGGCAACAGGTCACCATGGGTAAACACACAAAATTATTTCAAAGATTTTTTTGGTATTAAATTTGGTCGTCTAAATGACGACTCGATTCACTTTTCCTAAGCGTCTGCAGCTTTAGCCATTTCTCTAAGTTCATACTTTAATATTTTTCCAGTTGAAGTTTTGGGTAGCTCAGTAAAAACAACTTTTTTAGGACACTTAAAACCAGCAAGAGTTTCTTTACAAAAAGATATTATATCCTTTTCTGAAATATTATCGTCTTGACTTTTCAATTCAATAAAAGCACAAGGGGTTTCGCCCCATTTTTCGTCAGGCTTTGCAACAACTGCTGCAAATAGAACTGATGGATGCTTATACAAAGTATTTTCTATCTCAACTGAAGACACATTTTCACCCCCAGAAATAATAATGTCTTTGCTTCTATCCTTAATTTGGACATATCCATTCGGGTGCATCACTGCTAAATCTCCAGAGTGAAACCAACCCCCTGACATAGACTTATCGGTTTCTTCTTTATTTTTGAGGTAGCCTTTCATAACGCAATTACCTTTAATCATGATTTCACCAATTTCTTTACCGTCATTTTTGACTTCTTTCATGGTTTCTGGATTCATAACCGTAAGACCTTCCATCATTGGAAATTTTACCCCTTGCATTGATCGCAACTTTGATTGTTCCTCTACTGATAATTCATTCCATTCATCTTGCCATGCACACATAGATACATGACCATAAGTTTCAGTTAATCCATATACATGCGTTACATCAAAACCCATCTGTTGGACTGCTTCAAGAGTTGCAGCGGGAGGTGGTGCTCCTGCGGTAACGACATTAACTTTGTGAGAATAGTCCCTTTTTTCTTCTTCAGTTGCTTGAGCGATGAAATTTAACACAATAGGTGCTCCTCCAAAGTGTGTAACTTTATGATCAGCTATTGCATCAAAAAGATTTTTTGCTGAAACGTATCTTAAGCATATGCTTGTTCCTGCTAAGGCAGTTAGTGTGTAGGGATTGCCCCAGCCATTACAATGAAACATCGGGACTACCCACATGTAAGTTGGATGCATGGCCATGCTAAATGCTGTAACTGAACCCAATGCCATTAAATATGAACCTCGATGATGGTAAACTACACCTTTAGGTAGGCCTGTAGTTCCTGATGTATAGTTAAGAGCAAGTGAGTCCCATTCATCTTCTGGCAAACTCCATTTAAAATTTTCGTCACCAGTTTTAAGGAACTCTTCATAATTTAGACTCCCTAGATTTTCTCCAGCACCTTCTGGATGATTAGCGAGTTCATCATCAATATCTATAACTAAAGGTTTAGTTTTTATTTTGTTTAATACTTCCTTCATGGTAGGTGAAAGTTCATTATCGGTGATTACCACTTTTGCTTCTCCGTGCTCGAGAATATAAGAAATGGTATCTACATCTAATCTAATATTAATTGTATTAATTATTGCTCCAATCATCGGAATTCCATAATGGGCTTCATAAATTTCTGGAGTATTAAAGCACAAGACTGCGACTGTATCACCTTTACCAACACCTTTTTTTGTAAGAGCGCTAGCTAGCTGCTTACTTCGCTTAAAAGTATCTGACCATGTATAGCTTTTAGAACCATGAACAATTGATTGTCTATTGGGATAAATTTCAGCTGATCTTTGCAAAAAACTTAATGGAGAAAGAGGAGTAAAGTTAGCGTGATTCTTATCTAAGTTAGTATTATACATGTCAGTCATTAGAATAATCCTTCAATTTCACCATCATCATTTAAGTGTATCGCATTTGCAGCAGGAATCCTAGGCAGACCAGGCATGGTCATGATTTTATCGCATACAACTACAAGAAATTCAGCTCCAGCAGCTAATCGTATTTCTCTTATTGGAACAATATGATCCTTAGGCGCCCCGCGCAAATTTGGATCTGTTGAAAAACTGTATTGAGTTTTTGCAATACAAATAGGATAATGGCCATAGTTTTCCTGCAACTCATCAAATTGTGCTCTTATTTTTTGATCTGCGATAATATCTTCGGCTCCATAAATATCTTGTGCAATTTTCTTAACTTTATCCCACAGTTTCATTTCATCAGGATAAAGGTGGTTAATTTTTGGATTTTCTTCAGTTGTTACATCGACAATATGTTCAGCTAAGGTTTCCGCCCCAGCTCCGCCATTGCTCCAATGAGTGCAATTAAACGATTTAATGCCGAGGTCATCACAGCATTTACTAATGATTGAGAGTTCATTATCTGTATCGGTAATAAAATGATTAATCGCTACTGACACAGGAACTCCATATTTTTTCATATTGGAAATATGTTGTTCTAAGTTTGATAAGCCTTTCTTCAGAGCGTCTAGATTTTCATTTTTCAGTTCCTTTTTATCCATACCACCATGCATTTTTAATGCTCTCACAGTAGCCACAATAACTATTGCAGAAGGATTTAAATTTCCTTTTCGGCATTTAATATCTAGAAATTTTTCTGCGCCAAGATCTGCTCCAAATCCAGCTTCAGTTACTACATAATCACTTAGCTTAAGCGCTGTTTGAGTTGCTATAAGTGAATTGCAACCATGCGCAATGTTAGCAAAAGGACCGCCATGAATGATTGCAGGATTTTTCTCTAATGTTTGAACAAGGTTTGGGAGTAAAGCATCTTTAAGTAGAGTTGTCATTGCTCCATCTGCATTTACGTCACGCGCTTTGATTTCTTTTTTGTCTCTCGTGTAACCAATGATAATATTGCCGAGTCTTTTTTGCAGATCACTTAGACTTGTTGATAAACAAAAGATCGCCATAACCTCTGAAGCAACCGTAATATCAAATTTATCTTCTCTAGGAAAACCGTTTGCAATACCTCCAAGATTTATATTTGTATTTCGCAAAGCTCGGTCATTTAAATCTACAACTCGACCCCATACTATACGTCTTGTATCTATGTTTAGATCATTTCCCCAATAAATGTGATTATCGATCATAGAAGCAAGTAGATTATGGGCAGACGTGATTGCATGGAAATCTCCTGTAAAATGAAGATTAATTTTATCCATTGGAACTACTTGTGCATAGCCACCTCCAGCGGCCCCTCCTTTAACACCAAAACATGGACCTAAGCTTGGCTCTCTAAGGCATACCAATGACTGCTTGCCTATTTTATTGAGAGCATCATTTAATCCTACTGAGGTAGTAGTTTTACCTTCACCTGCAGGAGTTGGCGAAATAGCTGTAACCAATATCAATTTTCCATTTTTATTATGATTTTTCAATACTTTGGTATCAATCTTTGCAATGTGATGGCCAAATTTTTGAAGACTGTCTTCCCCAAGATTAAGCTTTGAGGCCACCTTCTCAATTGGCACCATTTGATTTTTTCTTGCTATTTCAATGTCTGATAAAATATCCATTTCTTCACCTCTAAAATTCAGCCTAGACAACTTAGGAATTTTAATTCGTGGAGTCTACAAAAATGTATTGTAATACGCCTAAATTTTAAATAGATTTCTCACTAAGGAGATTCAAAGAGCGTTGCAAAATTAAGCCAAGCAACGTTACTTAATAATCGCGTGGCTTAAGCGTAAACACTTAAAATTTTAATTATGGGAAATGTGAATTTTTCATTAGAGGTGACTACGCGGACCAATTTGTCTGAGCTACCTAAGCTTAATGATATATATGTAACATTCTTGCCGGGTACGAGTTACAAGGACGTCATCGAACAGACAAAAGCTTTATCAAAATCAGGTTTCAACGCAATTCCTCACTTTCCAGCTAGATCAATAACTGACTTAGACATGTTGAAAGATTATGTAGGCCAAGTTAGAGAAGCTGGTGTAAATCAGGTTTTAATAATAGGAGGTGATAGGGATATTCTCGGTAACTATCATTGTTCGCTTCAATTAATTGAAACAGGCTTATTCGATGGAATGAAAATTGGTATAGCAGGTCATCCCGAGGGATCTCCCAATATGAGCGATCAAGCAATAGATGAAGCAATGAAGTCTAAATCTTCATTCGCTGATTATATTGTTACACAATGGACTCAGGATACAAATGCATTATCTGAATTTGTTAAAGACGCGCCATTACCCGTTCACGTCGGCCTCGCAGGACCAGCTTCAATGAAAACATTAATAAAATTTGCTGGGTTTGTCGGTTTAAAGAATACACTTAGCTTTGCTAAAAAAAATGCATCGAAAATTTTTGATTTACTAACGGTACAAACCCCTCATGATGTAATTCAAGATTTAAAAGGTAATGTAGATAATTTTCACATTTATGCGTTTGGTGGAATAAAAAAAACAAGCGAATGGTTACAAAAGGAGAACTACTATGTCTAAAAAATTAGAACACAATACTACGGTCGATCAAAGCGATCGACATGTGCCTTACAATTTACGTCAAAGTGGGCCAACAAAAGTTGAAATGTTGATCTCTACAAGAGTCAGAAAATCACCTTATTGGCATAAATCAATGGAAGCTGGCTGCTGGAGAGCAACGGTTTACAATCGTATTTACCATCCTCGAGGATATGTAAAACCAGAAGATGGTGGAGCAATGGTTGAATACGAAGCAATTAAAAACCATGTAACTATGTGGAATGTTGCTGTTGAAAGGCAGATCTGTGTTAAAGGACCTGATGCTGAGAAATTTACAGACTATGTCATCACCAGAGATGCAACTAAAATTTCTCCATTAAGAGCAAGATATGTAATCTTATGCAATTATAAGGGTGGTGTGTTAAATGATCCAATTCTTCTAAGAATTGCTAAGGATGAATTCTGGTTTAGTCTTTCTGACTCAGACATCGGCCTTTACTTGCAAGGTGTAAATGCAGATAAAAGGTTTGATGTTGAAATTGACGAAATAGATGCATGTCCTGTTCAAATTCAGGGTCCAAAAGCTATTGCATTAATGAAAGACCTTGTTGGAGATCAAGTTGATCTTGATAATATTCCATTCTATGGACTAGCTGAAGTTACTGTTGGAGGTAGAAGTTGTGTAATTTCACAAACAGGTTTCTCAGGCGAGTCTGGATATGAAATTTATTTAAGAAATGCAACTCTATACGCAGATGATATGTGGGATGCGGTCCTTGAAGCAGGAAAAAAACATAACTTGATGGTTATTGCACCTGCGCACCACAGAAGGATCCAAGCAGGTATACTATCTTGGGGCCAAGACTTAGATCATGAGCATAACCCATTTCAGTGCAACCTTGGCTACCAAGTTTCTTTATCTGGCAAAGGCGAATGGGAGAAAAAAGGTGATTACGTTGGAAAACAAGCACTAGAAAAGATGAAGTCTGACTTGAAGGATGGCCATAAGCCTTACAAATTACAGTTAGTTGGTTTTGAAATCGGAGGAAAGCCAATTGATGAGTATGCTCCAGACTTCTGGCTTGTATCTCCTGGAGAAGGCGGGGACCCATGTGGGTTCATTACTTCCCCTTGGTACCATCCAGAAAAAGGAAAAAATATTGCTATGGGATATATTCCATTCGATGGTGCACTCAATGCCAATGGTTTTCCAAAATGGGAATTGGGTAAAAAGTTTAAAGTTCATTTGCCAGATATTTATGCTGATGAACCAGGTGTACCTGTAGATGCGGTAACTGTAGATATACCATTTACTCAGTCTTTCAACGCAAACACCAGAGAAGTAGTCAAAGGTTAATTCTATTTTGTTTCAGTGCCTGAACAATCAGGCGTTGGAGCTTCAGGATTTATGTTGAACATAAAGTTGGTGATAACAAATTTTGCCGTTCTTTTCGATAAAGTCCTGGTGATATTCTTCTGCAGGATAAAACTTAACAGTCTCTCTTAATTCCGTTACGACCTTCCCTTGATGTTCACCTGATTCATCAATTTGCTTTATTTTCTCTTCAGCAATAGTTTTTTCACCTTCTGAATTGTAGAATATTACAGATTTATATTGTTCACCAATATCTGGACCTTGACGGTTAAATTGAGTGGGATCGTGTATAAAGAAAAATTTATCTAGAAGTACTTCATATGTAGTTTCTGAATCATCATATTCAATTTCAACAACTTCAATGTGACCCGTGGTTCCAGTACAAATGCTTTCATACGTAGGATTATCCGTATGCCCACCCGCATATCCTGATATTACTTTTTTGACGCCTGGAATTTCTTCAAAGAGCACTTCAACTCCCCAAAAACACCCAGCTCCTAAAACTAATTTTGAATTCATTACTTAACATAAAAGTTTTTTTATATATGTTAAAGGTCAAAATTAATTATATTTCAAATAAACTTAATATCTGCAATGGAAACAGAGATAAGCATTGGCAAACTTTCTACTGTGAAGATTTGGGTTACTGACAATCATAAAAGCAAAGACGATTGGTCTAAGAGCAAAAAGTTTATCATTATAAAAATAACAACCCATGACGGAGTTGAAGGGTGGGGGGAAGCATTCTCTATTCATCTTAGAGAAAAGGCAATTGTAACAATAATAATCGAGTTGTTTAAGGAAATATCAAAAATCGAAAACTTATCAATAAACTCATTATATAATGAAATATCTTTACTTAGTGATGGTCATAAAGGACTGGATTTTAGCTCTGCAACAAGTGCAATTGAAATTGCAGTATGGGATATAGCTGGCAAATTGAAAAATCTCCCTCTGAACTGTTTGCTAACAGATAATCCTAAGCCCGATGTATCCACCTATGTTACCTGTTGGAGTGATTTAAAAAAGGATGAAGAAGATTACTTTGACCAAGTAGGAAAATATTTTGAAAAAAAATATGGAGGTATAAAAATTTATCCGTTATTTGAAAATACTTCAAACTCAGTCAAGTTTGTTGAGAGAGTAAGAAAAATAGTGGGAATGGAATACCCTCTCATGCTAGACTTAGCCATACCTAAAGATTTAGATCAAACAAAGACCTTTTTAAAAGAGGTATCTTTTTTGAAGCCTTATTGGATTGAAGAGCCAGTTGATGGAGAATGTATCACCCTTCTCAATGAAATAAAAAATAGTTTTGATGTGAAAGTTGTGACAGGCGAAAAACAGTGTGGTTTTTCCCATTTTAAAGAAATTATAAAGAGGGATGCGGCAGATATACTTAATCCTGATATTTCAGGAATAGGTGGAATTATAGATATGATCAAAGTCTCAAAAGAGGCTTTGAATAATAATATTTCTATTTCTCCCCACTGTTGGAATTCTATGTCAGTGTCTGCATCTGCTATGCTTCATGTCTGTTCAAGCATGCCCAATTCTGAAAGGGCAGAATTATTTCCAGATTACATTGAATTCTCAAAAGAATTTTGTGAATTATCTTTTAACATTTTAGGAGATAAGGCAATTCTTAATCAATCTGCTGGACTTGGCATGGTAATTCATGAAGATATTTTATCAAAGTTAAGTGCCTATACGATGGATGAAAAAAATAAATGACTGAAACAAACTATCTTTTTGATAAAATCTTTAAATCTCACGAAACTAAAGAAAAAATATTTTTAATTAATGAGCGTAAAAAGTTAAGCTACATAGAATTTCACAAGATAGTTAATAAAATCTCTAATTATTTAATAGAGATTGATTTGTCTCCAGGTGACCGCGTTGCTGTCCAAGCAGAAAAAAACATTATTCAATTAGCATTATATGTCGCTACTATCAAAGCTGGAGGTATATATCTACCGCTCAATACAGGATATACTCTCAATGAGTTAGAATATTTTTTTAACGACGCAAAACCTAAGGTGATTGTTGTTGATGATAAAATCCAAAGTAAAATAGATAGTATTACAAGCACTTCATCAGCTTCAATCTTAACATTAAATTTAGATGAAAGCGGTTCTCTTACTGCAAGAATTAAAAAATGCTCAACAAAGTTTCACGCAATTGCTCGGAGTGAAAATGACTTAGCGGCTATATTGTATACATCGGGAACTACTGGAAAATCAAAAGGCGCGATGTTATCGCATAGAAATTTAGTGTCTAACTCAGAAGTTTTAAGAGATTTTTGGAAATTTACAGAAAGTGACGTGCTCTTGCATATGCTTCCGATCTATCACACACACGGCCTATTTGTTGCTTGTAATCTATTGGCAATTGTTGGCGGATCAATGATTTTTTTAGAAAAATTTGATGCTAAGAAAGCGATATTCTGGATGAAAGATTCAACTTCAATGATGGGAGTCCCTACTTTTTATACAAGACTGCTAGCAAGTGAAGAGTTCAATACTGAAATAGCTAAACATATGCGACTATTTATTTCAGGTTCTGCACCTCTGTTATCTGAAACTCATATAGATTTTGAAAAACGAACTGGTAAAAAAATTCTTGAGAGATATGGAATGACAGAAACTAATATGAATATTTCAAATCCATATGATGGCGAGAGAAAAGCAGGAACTGTCGGTATTCCGCTTCCAGGTATTGAAATTAGGATAGTTAATGAGGAGGGAAAAGAAGTAGAAAATCGAAAAATAGGTACCATTGAACTCAAGGGTGAAAATGTTTTTCAAGGATATTGGAAAATGAAAGAAAAAACTGAAGAGGCATTTAAGGAAGATGGATTTTTTATAACAGGTGATCTCGCTCAAAAGGACGAAAACGGTTATTTTACTATTGTAGGAAGAGATAAGGATATGATTATAAGTGGCGGGCTAAATGTTTACCCTAAAGAAATAGAAGATGTGTTAAATGAATTGCCAAATGTATTAGAGTCTGCCGTTTTTGGATTACAACATTCTGACTTTGGTGAGGCAGTTGTTGCTGCTGTTGTCGTAAACGATGATAAAAACGATGAAAATCAAATTATTGAATTTACAAAGGATAAAATTGCTAAATATAAGCAGCCAAAAAAAATTATTTTCATGGATAACTTGCCAAGGAATTCAATGGGCAAAGTCCAAAAAAATTTATTACGGAAAAATAATCAGAACTTATTTAAGGGTTAGCTCTTATCCAATTATTTATTTCTTCAACAAATAGTTCGTCTTGAGGAGAGTTAAGAATTCCAATTATGTCATGGTAGTTGAAACCTCCTAAGCTAGTATTGTTATTAATTATTTTCTTAGGTCCTTTCCATTCTTTAAAGATCTTTTTAACTCCTTCAGCTTTTACAACCTTATCTTTTTCCTCGTAAAAGACCAAAAGCGGCAGATTTGTTTTTGGAAATTCATGATTTCTTCCAGAATAAGCAGCTTTCCAAAGTTGTTTTGGAAGCGTTCTGTGAAATTCATTAACCCAAAAAGGATCCCACTCTTCATTTGACAAACTAAAATAACCAGGAAAATTGAATTTATAATTACTTTTAAAAAATAATCCTGTGGCTGCTATGAAATACGGAAGCGATAGTTTTGGGGTCCAAGGCGCAATTAGCACTAAATGACTAACTTTTTCCGACATTTTCTGGTCCTTAGCTGCCATTAATGCGAACGAACCCCCAGCTGAGAAACCCATCAATATTACTTTTTCGCCTATTTTATTGCCTACTGAAACGGCTTCAGCAGCATCTTCGAGGAAATCTTCAGCCTTTACATTTTTTGTAGAGTCAAATCCTGATCCATGTCCGGCTAGTCTTGATATAAATAAATTTGCCTTCAATTTCTTTGCAACTTTTACTAAGACATCTTCCTGCTGGTACCCTGTAGCAAAACTTCCATGAAGATAAACAATTGAATATTCAGTTTTAATATTTGCATCATCATTCCATATTATTTTTTTCATTGCTTTTGCATCAGTATTCTTAAAGTCTAATTCTCTTTCAGCAATGTATTTTTCTACATCTTTACCTATAGCAATTTCAGGGAAATTTACTTTTATTGTATTGAATAAATAGGGCAAAGTTACTCCAACAATGAAGAGAAGGGGGATAATTAAAATCATAGATGCTATAACTAAGATTCGATAAATCTTAAATCTGGTCGCTCTAGACATTTATGCTTGTATATGAGCAAATTTTATTTCCATCTGGATCTCTTACATAAGCATAATAAACGTCACTGTCATGTGGTCTAAATCCAGGATTTCCCTCGTTTGTCGCTCCAAGACCAAGAGCAATTTGGTGAAATTTTTCTACTTGCTCTTTTGTTTTGGCAAGAAAAGATATTTGCGTGCCATTTCCAAATGTAACAGGTTCTCCATTAGCAGGTTTGGTAATATAGAATTCTACATCTGCATTTCCTTCATGAGCGTAACCTATACAAACTTCGTCTTGATACATTGAACTCATTCCTAAGATAGCTAGAACTTTATCATAGAAGGCTCTGGAAGTATTTAAATTACTTGACCCAACCATAACGTACCCTTTCATATAAAATCCTTTCTATGAATATTTTTTTGAGGTTACATCTTCAAGCATGAGTATCATTTTTGTTTTATACTCTTCATCAGTAGCTGAGTCAGTTTCTAAAACAGAAAAAAAAGCTGCTACAACATTAGTTTCTAAATTAATCATCAAAAACTGTCCACCATACCCAGAATGCCCAATCCAATCATTCGATTTCATTGTTTGATTTGAATAATAAACATATTTTCCATCTTTTAAGTGCATATATTTTGGACCTTTATTAGATATAGTTTCGTTAATAAATTTCTCCGAGCCGACAATTCTATCTCTTATTCCTATGCCTCTTCTTGAGAACAAGAGGCCCATACGCAAAAAATCTCGTGTCATAAGGCAACCTCCACCGGATAACCACGGCATTCCACCCCTATCAGTTGCCATATACAAACCATCTTCAAAACCCATGGCTTCAACAGAAGAAAGAAGCCAATCATGCAATTTCCGATCACTTATTTTTTCGATTAATAGGGCAATAACATCACTGTTTGCTGACTTATAATATGCGTTTTCTGTATTATTTGTTACAGAACCGCTCATATCTGTTTCAATTTGATTAAGAAAATCTTCTTGTAAGACTTCATTTTTACCTTCACCTGGTATTCGCCAGCCGCCCACAGTTTCGTGCATAAATGATGTTGAATAAGGATCAGTATAATCTTCAGTGAAAGCATTAACTGTATTCATGTTTAAGACATTTTGAACAGTTGCCTCGGCGTAACCGCTTCCAATATTGGGTAAATAATATGAAATAGGTTTTTCTAATTGCAATTTGCCTATTTCTAAAAGCTCACCAACAAATAAATTAAGAAACATTTTTGAGATTGACATGATTGTTTGTGGCTGCGAAGAAGAAAAATCCTCTGCGTATTTCTCATAAAATATTTCTTGTTCTTTTCCTACAATTAGAGAGCAAAATGATTTATGACCAGTCATTTCCCTTACTGATGGTATTTCTTCAATCTCATTTTTGGGATTTTCATTTAGTGCCAAAACATAATCAGACCTTAATAAAATTCCGTATCTATTAATTTTGTGAAGATTTCTATAGCCTGTCCTCCTGTACTCAGGCAGATTCCATTTGGCCTTATTATCACGCAAAGTAACAAGAGTTGGGTTCGGGATATCAGTTAGCTTGTAATTCATTTATAATATTAGGTTGTATTCTTGAACGATTAAAAATTTCTTCGTAGTATTTGCCAATATGAATTACTTTTTCATCCGATTTATTTTTACCAATTAATTGCATTCCCATCGGAAGTCCCTTTTCATTAAAGCCTACAGGGACTGAAATGGTAGGCAGTTGGAACATACTCGCAAATACTGTGACTTCCATCCATCGATGATATGTGTCCATTTGAGTTTCTTGGATATTCTTTGGGAAATCTATTTCTTTATCAAATGGAAATAGTTGGGCAGAAGGCAAAGCGAGAAAGTCGTATTTATCAAATAGGCTGTCAACATAAGAACGATCCTTTAAATAATGATCTATAGCATTGGAAATATCAGCTTCTTTTATTTTTTCTCCTTGTTCATATTCCCATTTGACAGGAAAGCCTAACTCTTCAAAATTTTGAATGCGCATAGAAGATAGATCATCAAATGTTATTTTTGATCTAAGATTACACCATACTTCCCATAATTTATTAGGATCTATATTTATATTGCATCGCTCTATTAATATTTTCTTTTCTGCAGAAGCGAATTCATTTAATGCAATCTCACATAATTCTATAATCCCTTTTTCAAAAGTATAATTTTCAACAAAGTTACTCAACCAGCCAATTTTTATATTGCCATTTAAATGTGTTTCAATTGATCGAAACGAGCCTTCAAAGCTGTAGGAATAATGATCCTCATCATCTATACCTGATACTGAATCCAAAAAAATACTTAAGTCTTCCGGAGTTCGCGCAATGCCGCCGGGGGTTGTTAATACAGGATATTTACTTTCCCCTCTTTTATCGGGAATGAGCCCAGGACTCGGTCTAAAACCATATAAATTTGTATAAGCTGCAGGGTTTCTGCAAGACCCCATCATATCAGTCCCATCAGAAAATGGGATAAGGCAACTGGCTACAGCAGCTGATGCTCCTCCGCTGGAGCCGCCTGGTGATAGACTGAGGTTATATGGATTAGAAGTTGATTTGAATAACTTATTCTTTGTATGTGATCCTATTGCTAACTCTGCCATATTTGATTTCCCAATAATAGTGGCACCCTGTTGCTTTAGATTTTTTATAATTAACGAGTCAGCCTCTGGAAATTCATTTTGATACTCAGGTATTCCATAAGTAGTTGGTAGCTCTTTGACATCAAACAATTCTTTAGTAGCAAATGGAAGCCCAAATAAAATTTGTTTAATTTTAATATCTTGCTTTAAGGAATCTTGTTCTTGAGCTTTTTTTATAATCCAATCTCGATCCCTTAATGATACAATGGCGTTTAGTTGGGGATTGAGTTTGTCAATATTTGTTAAGTATTCTTGAAAAAGCTCCTCTATTTTTATTTCTTTATTATGAATTAAATCAATTTGCTCCTGTAAAGATAATTGAGTAATCATTTTTGAGGATTTTATCGAGCTCCAAAAATACTTGTCTTAACAAGTTCTCTTACATCATCCAATGTAGCAACTCTTGGGTTTGTCCCAAAAGCTGTATCTATCATTGACTTTTCTGATATTCTCTCGATACAATCTTCTGGAACACCAATTTCATTTAGGCTTCTTGGAATTTTAATTCTATCAAGTATTTTTTCCATATTCTCAATGAACTGACTTGATGAATGGTTAGTATATTGCATAGCCTGTGACATTCTTATTACTTTCTCCTTCATATCAGGAAGATTAAATCTAAGAACCGCAGGTAAAATAATTGCGTTAGTTAATCCATGGTGAGTATTAAATTCAGCACCAACCATGTGGGCAATCGCATGCACAAGTCCAAGTCCCTTTATGAATGAAATGCCTCCTAGACACGAAGCTACCAGCATTGCACCGCGTGCTTCTAGATTATTTGGTTCTTCGACAACAGTTACAAGCGATTTGGAGATTAAATATAAGCTCTCAAGTGCAGCGCCATCGCATAAAGGATGAAAACCTGGTACGCAATAACCTTCAATAGAGTGTATCATTGCGTCTGCACCAGTCCATGCAGTAAGATTTGACGGCAAACCCAAAGTAAGTTCTGGATCAAGTATGGCTATAGAGGGTTTGAGGTCGGGATGCATTATACAAAGTTTAATTCCTTGTTTCGTATCCGTAACCATTGCCGTACTCTCAGTTTCTGCACCAGTACCTGCAGTTGTGGGTATTGTTATAAGTGGAGGAAATTTATTATCAGGGTTAATTTTCTGAGGAGTTTTTTCCCATTCAAAATCAAATAACTCAATTTCATTATTGGCAGTTAGACAAATTGACTTTCCACCATCCATTGCGCTGCCACCACCAATGGCAATTATCGCATCATGATTGTTATTTCTAAATAATTGTTTCCCCTCTGAAATTTCGTCATCTCTTGGGTTTGGAGAAATCTTTGAATAAATACCTGAATTTACATTTGCTTTTTTTAAAATTTCGACCAGCTTATCTATAAACGGAAGATTAACACTTCCGCTATCTGTGACAATTAGAGGATTCTTTATTTGATTTTCATAGCAATAATTACCGATTTCAGAAAATCTGCCCGGGCCATACGCTATCGGCACCGGAAAGCCCCAATCTTGTGGAGTTAGTATTTCCTCTTTGTCTAAATTAAAGAGTGGCATAATTTAATTTTATATTTTCTTAAGACGATGTCATTGATTTTAAAACAATTGAGCGATCTATTTCACCAACGAGTTCACCACTGTTTGTATCAATTACCGGATAGGTTTTATCAGAGTCGGCAATCTGATTAATTAAATTATCAATTTTTGTATCACTTGCAATGCAATCATT
Organism: uncultured Pelagibacteraceae bacterium; assembly: GCA_902525575.1. Lineage (GTDB taxonomy): Bacteria > Pseudomonadota > Alphaproteobacteria > Pelagibacterales > AG-422-B15 > CACNXQ01. The sequence goes on along the minus strand of CABZHU010000012.1, from coordinate 2,481 downwards.
ACCTTTTGCAAACAAAGCTTTAGTCTCTTCACAGCATTCAGTTCTTGCACATTTTCCTGCGCTTAAAACTTTATATTTCGGTACATCTTCAGTAAAATCTTTAACATACTGATCAATGGGATTTGCAACAATTTCTTCAGGTGTCCCAACTTGTGAAATTTCCCCATCTTTCATTATAGCAATATGATCTCCCATTTTAATTGCTTCCGAAAAATCATGAGTAATAAAAACCATTGTCTTTTGAACCAATTTTTGAATACTTAATAACTCATCTTGCATTTCTCTTCTGATTAGAGGATCCAGTGCTGAAAATGGTTCATCAAAAATTAATATTTCAGGATCAACTGCAAGTGCTCTTGCTAAACCTACTCGTTGCTGCATGCCACCAGACAATTCTCTTGGATAATGCTGATCCCATCCGTCTAAACCAACTAAGTTTAGTGTTTCCATAGATTTTTCTAATCTATCTTTTTTCTTTACGCCTCTGATTTCAAGACCGTAGCCAATATTTTCAATTACTCTCCTATGAGGAAAAAGTCCAAAGTGCTGAAACACCATGCTCATTCTATTTCTTCTTAATTCTGTTAAATCTCTGTTACTCATTGTGGTTACATCTTGACCATCAATACTAACTTGCCCCGCCGTTGGCTCGATTAATCTTGATAAGCACCTAACCAGAGTAGATTTACCACTTCCCGAAAGTCCCATGACGACAAATGTCTCACCTTTTTGAACTGAGAAGGTTACATCTTTTACAGCGACTACGTGTCCAGTTTTTTCCTGTACCTCGCTTCTTGTCAAAGTTTTATCCAGATTAGAAAGGACATTTTTTTCGTTAGGTCCAAATACCTTCCAAATATCAGTGCATACTATTTTATCGTTTTTTTCCATTATTTATGAGTGATATATTTGCTGAATGTTATACTATGTTGAGGATTTTTGAATAACTTATTTTAATTTGTAAATTCTAAATTTATTATGGCTTTTACTCAAGATACATCTGCTTTCTCTTCAAAAAGCAATTATCAAAATTTAATTATTCCAGGAATAATATTTGCTGCTTTACTATTTTCAATATGGCTAGTATTTCAAAGTGAAGACGTTTCTGAATTTCCAGTTTTTGTTACAGACTCTTTTACATTTACAGCTTGGGTTAATCAGGGTGAGGATTTTCTTAAAGACAATATTAAAGTATATACTAGAGCAGTTGCCGCCTACGTAAAAGAACTCTATTGGATGCTTGAAGATTTTCTTTTAGACTCGTCTTGGGTATTTATTGTAGCATTGCTTCTAATACCTTCTCTCGCATTTGGTGGAATTAAACTTGGCTTCCTCGTTCTATTTGGAACTATGTATTGGGGAATGGTTGGACTATGGGATTCTGCAATGGAAACTTTAGCTCTAATGGGGCTATCAGTATTTTTGTCAGTTGTAGTTGGGGTCATACTTGGTATTTTTTGTGCCTTAAGTGATCGATTTGAACGAAACATGAAGCCGGCTCTTGATGTTATGCAAGTGATGCCAGCCTTTGTATATCTCATACCAGCAATGTTTTTCTTTGGTATTGGTGGTGCCCCAGCAATACTTGCAACAATGATTTACTCAATGCCACCAATCATTCGTTTGACAAACTTGGGGATACGTCAAGTTCCAAATGAAACAATAGAGACTGCGACTGCATTTGGCTCAACAAAAAGTCAGGTTCTGTTTAAAGTGCAAATTCCACTCGCATTGCCTAGCATAATGATGGGCGTTAACCAGACAATTATGATGGCTTTAGCTCTAGTTGTTTTAGCAACTTTTATTGGCGCACAAGGATTAGGCTCAGACATTTGGGTATCAATCAAAAAACTTGAAGTAGGCGCTGCATTAGAAGGTGGCTTTTGTGTTCTGTTAATGGCCATTATGTTTGATAGATTTGGGAAGGCAGCCAGTCGAGAGACTGTAACGCTTCCAGTTGATAGTCAGAAGTTCTATCTTCTTCCTCAGACATGGGACATTTACCCTCTAGCAAGACAAATTGAGAAGCCATTAATGTACATTCATATTGCTGTGGCTTTTATATTTTCAAGTATTATTAGAATATTCTCTTTTGTAATTAATTTAGTAGTTTCATTATTTAATAAAGACTATGGGAAATTAATTGAACAATTCATAAATGCTCATTATTTCATGTTCTCAGGAATTTTTATCTTATTGGGAGTCATTTATTATGACTCAAATATTGCCACCATTGGAAGTTTTCCTGATTCATGGAACTTATCAATCAGAGATGAAATAGCAGCAGGGGTTAAGTCATTAACAGTAAACCCAACATTTATTGAAATAACTCGTTCAATCCGAGCTACGGTTGTGATTTATCTTTTAAGACCTCTTGATACCTATCTGACTTATCTCCCTTATTGGTTCACAATCGGCGCATTAGTTTTAATGAGTTGGAAGGCTGTTGGTTTGAGGTTTGCAATTGTGACAGCTTTTTTA
>CABZHU010000011.1 GCA_902525575.1 uncultured Pelagibacteraceae bacterium | reverse complement strand
TTTCATTTTAAACACCTGAGGTGTTTGTGATGTTTTATAAAAATTGCGGTTAACAGTTTTATTATTCTTTTTTAATGTATCTGTAATTTGAAGAGCTGGAACAACTGCATCGTATTTATTTTTTTTTATATTTTCTATTAGCTCATTAACCAACGCTACAGATGTATTAGGTCTTGCAGCGTCATGTATCATTAAATATTTATATTTGGCCGTATCAACACGTTTTAAAGCCTTCACGAGGCTTTCGCTTCTAGTTGAACCCCCTAAAATCAAAGCATTTTTTGTATATTCAGACAAAATGCTTTTCTTTTTTTTGGTTATTTTTTTAGGAATTGTAATATATAAACAGTCTTTACTAACAGATTTTAATATGTTTTTAAGAGTATGTTCAATAATTGAATGATTTTTAACTTTATAAAAAAGCTTTGACTCTTTATCTCCAAACCTTTTGCTAGATCCAGATCCGAGAACTATACAAACAATTTTCATATACCTTAATTAATATATCGTAACAATAGTACTAATAGTTAAATTATCAATGAATAAACAAATAAATAGTTTTAATTTTTTTAATTTTAGAAATTCGATATTAATTATACTGTCATTCATTTTTATTATACTTTCAAGTGTTACACTAATTAATCAAAGATCAAACAACTTGGAGACATTGCCATATTTGAACACTTATATAGTTATTTCATCTCTCTTGATTATAGCTTTAGTTGTATCCATAAGTTTTATTATATTCCCAATTATCCAAAGAGTGAGAAGAAAAAAAATAAGTACTTTAAATAGCAAATTCACTCTTTATTTTATTTCTATTGCACTTACACCTGCAATATTGCTTGGAGTACTGGGGTTAGTTTTAATAGAACTTGGGATAAACGACTGGTTTAATAATAAAATTAAAAATGTAATAAACAATTCAGTGTTTGTTGCCGAAAGCTACCTTGCAGAGCATAAAGAAACAATTAAAGGAGATGTTTATGCAATGTCAAACGATCTTAATAATTCAAGTGAATTATTTAAAGAGGATTTATCTAAAATGGCCAGAGCACTTAGAACTCAAGCGTTAATCAGGTCTCTGCCAGAAACATACATTGTCAATAAAAATAGAGATGTTTTATTCCAAGCTTTGAACAATAACATGCCTTTTTATGAACCTCCCTTATCATCTTTTGAACGTGCTGATGGTGGCGAAATGATAATTATGTCTTCAACGCAAGTAAATAAAGTTTATGCATTGATAAAACTGAATAATTTTGATGATTATTACTTATTTGCTGGTAGATCAATGGATGGCAATGTAATAAGCGCATTAAACGATACAGTCTCAGCAAAAAATGAATATACGTTTTTAGAAATCAGTAGAGATAAGATAAGTTTGATATTTATATTGTTATACGTGATAGTGACTCTGATTTTGATTTTAATTTCTATTATAATAGGGATAAATTTTGCTGACCGAATCGTAAAGCCTATATCAAGCATCATAACTGCTACTAACAATATAAGTAAAGGACTCTATGATGATAAAATTAAGAAAAATAATGACTACATTGAATTGAACAGACTTGCAGATTCATTCAATCAAATGAGTGGAGATATAATCAAGCAAAGAAATCAAATTATAGTATCGAAGAAGCATGAAACATGGTCTGATATAGCAAGAAGAATTGCACACGAAATAAAAAATCCTCTAACTCCAATTCAATTATCTGCAGAACGACTTGAGAAGAAAACTGCGAAATTAAATATCGAAAACAATGAAATAAATGAGTGCATTGAAACAATACGACGTCAAGTTAATGAAATAGGATACTTGGTAGATGAGTTCTCCAGTTTTGCGAGATTACCGGACCCAGATTTGAAAAATAATAATATATCAAATATAATATCTGAGGTTGTGTCTGATTACGAAAATAATAACAAACAAATTAATTTCATAAATAATCTCCATTCTAGTCAAATTAATCTAAAAATAGATAATTCACAGATATCCCGAGTTTTTCAAAATTTGATTATTAATTCTATTCATTCAATAAATGAAAGTAAAAAAAAGGGTGGGGAACTAATATATTCCTCGTATGAGATAGAAAATAATGTGGTAATATCATTAATAGATAATGGAGTAGGACTAAAATATGAAAAGGATGAACTTATAAAGCCATACTTCACTACCAAAAAGAAAATTGGCGGCTCAGGACTTGGCTTGTCTATTGTAGAAAAAATCCTATTTGATCATCACGCTGATTTTTTTTTAGCAAATAGGAATGATGGAGAAGTTGGAGCTGAAGTAAAAATCATTTTTGAGAAAATATAATATGAAAAATATTCTGGTTATTGACGATGAAATTGATATCTGCAATAATATTAAAGCTATCCTTACAGACGAAGGATTTAATATTCAAATTGCACATAATTCAGATGATGCTTTTGACTATATAAATAATAATTCATATAGCCTAATAATACTTGATGTTTGGTTAGATAATTCAAAGCATGACGGTTTAGAAATTCTTAAGCAGATAAGACAATCTGAAAATGTGCCAATAATAGTTATATCTGGACATGGAAATATAGATATGGCTGTTTCTGCAATAAAAGATGGAGCAAATGAATTTATTGAAAAGCCCTTTAATACCGAAAGACTTTTACTTTCAGTTAACAGGTCTATTGAGTTACATGAAGTTAAATATGAAAATCGTATCTTAAAAGAAGGTAATATTTTTGATTACAAATTTATTGGTGAGTCATCAGCTATTACAAAAATAAAGCAGCAAATTGAAAAGATTGCACCAACTTTAAGCAGAGTTATGATTTATGGAGAATCTGGTACAGGAAAAGATATAATAGCAAAAGAAATTCATAAAAATTCAATATATAAAAATGGTCCTTTCATAATTTTAAACGCTGCTCTTATGAATCCAGAAAATTTAGAAAGTGAACTTTTTGGTATTCGAGATAGCAGCTCAAATAAGATTGGACATTTAGAAAAAGCTGAAAACGGAACACTATTTATTGATGAAGTTGGTGAAATGCCTCTCCAAACACAGGCCAAAATATTAAGAGTGCTTACAGATAAAAACTTTACGAAAAGAGGAGGTAACGAATTAATAAAATTAAATTGTAGAATTGTCTGCTCTTCAACAAAAAATCTGGAAATATTAATTAATGAAGGGTCTTTTAGAAAAGATTTATTTCATAGGCTTAATGTAGTAACTATTAAGCTTCCTAATTTAAATGAAAGGTTTGATGATATTGACGCACTAATAGATTATTTCGCGAGAATATTTTCTAAGGCAAATAATCAAAAAAATACTGATCTTAAGCCGATCATTAAAACCAAATATCTTAATTATGATTGGCCAGGAAATATAAGAGAATTGAGGAATGTAATTGAAAGACATTTAATTCTAGGGGAAAAATATGAAGACAATGGCACTACAGAAAATTTTGAAGACTTTCAAAGTAAAAATGTAATTTCTTTGCCATTGAGAAATGCGCGTAAAATCTTTGAAAAGAACTATCTTCAATCACAAATTAATAGATTTGATGGAAATATATCAAAAACTGCTTCATTTATAGGAATGGAAAGATCTGCGCTTCATAGAAAACTAAAGCAATTAGGTATTACAGAAGAAGATAAATAATGAAGATAATCATATGTGGAGCTGGAAAAGTTGGAACAAGTATAGCAAGACATCTAGTGGATCAGGGTAGCGATGTTACAGTTATTGATAGTTCGCAAAAACTCATCGATGATTTAAGAGAAAAAGTAGACCTTAAAACAATTATTGGATCAGCTTCAAATCCATCAGTATTAAAAAATGCAGGCGCTGATGATACTGATATGATTATAGCTGTTACTCTTCAAGACGAAATAAATATGGTTGCATGTCAAATGGCTCATACCTTTTTTAAAATTCCAAGAAAAATAGCTCGTTTAAGAACAGAAGACTTTTTAAATCCTATTTGGCGTGATTTATATAATGCTGATAATATGCCTATTGATCTGATAATAAGTCCAGAATTAGAAGTAGCAAGATCAATAGAAAGGCAACTTAAAGCTCCAGGTGCTTACGATGTTGTACCATTTTTAAATGATGAAATTGAGCTTCTAAGTTTGGTTATAAATGAAAGGTGCCCTTTAGTTGATACGAGTTTGATAAACATTTACGAACTTTTTCAAGAAAATACCGTAACAGAAAAAAATCTTAGAGCTTCAATATTAGGAATTAGCAGAGATGAAAAGCTTTTTATCCCAAAAAAACAAGACATACTAACTATGGGGGACCATGTTTACATATTGGTTGACAAAAACCATGTAAAAAGAGCTATGAGTGCTTTTGGATATGATGAGAAGCCCATTAAGAAAATAATAATTATAGGTGGTGGAAATATTGGTTTCAATTTAGCAAAAGATTTAGAAAAATATCAAACTGAAATATCTGTCAGTATAGTTGAAAGCAATGATGACAGATCAAAGTATATTGCCGATCAGTTGTCTAATACGTTAGTATTAAATGGTGATGGTTTAGATCAGGATCTACTAGATGAGGCGAATATTAAAGATGCTGATTTGATATTAGCGCTCACAAATGACGATGAAACAAATATTATTATTTCAGCGGTCGCTAGAAAGAATAAGTGCGAGTCAATAATAATTGTTAATAATTCGGAATATAATAAATTAAAAGATGTCCTGGGCATAAGTAAAGTTGTTGATCCAAGAAAAATAACAGTATCTAAAATACTTAAACATATACATAAAGGTAAAATTGAATCAGTATTTGCTATTGATAACAACCAGGCAGAAATTATTCATGCTCAGGTTCTTAAAAGTTCTAAATTAATTAACAAGAATATAGAAGATGCTGAATTTCCAAGTGGATTAAGAGTTGGGTTGATAAAGAAAGATGATAAAATAATAATTCCTGATAAAGAAACAAAGATTGAGATACACGATGAAATATTATTTTTGTGCATGTCTGAGGATATAAAAAAAGCAGAGGAACTATTTCAAGTTAGAAGTGAGTTTTGATGAGTAGAGAAGCATTTGTAAATGGTCAATATAAAGTATTTGATAGTGCAATGGTGCACGTTGAAGATAGGGGGTATCAATTTGCAGATGGAGTTTATGAAGTATTCGCTGTAATTAACAAAAAGATAGTTGATTATGACGGTCACTTAAATAGACTCTTTAGGTCATTAAATGAAATATCTTTAAAATCCCCGATTGTTAAGGAGTCATATCTTTTTCATATAAGAAATTTAATTCATAAAAATAATATTCAGGATGGATTAATCTACCTGCAGATAACAAGAGGAGTAGCGCAAAGAGATTTTAAATTCCCAAAAAATGTTAATTCATCAATAGTCATAACTGCTAAAAACATATCAATGGAAAATTACCATTCAAAGTTTGAAAATGGAATTAGGGTTAAGACTACAGCAGATTTAAGATGGAAGAGGGTAGATATCAAAACGCTTAATTTATTACCACCAGTATTAGCAAAGCAGAAGGCAGTTGAAAGTGGTTGTGATGAAGCATGGATGGTTGACACCGACGGATATATTACTGAGGGTAGCTCGAGTAACGCATGGATACTAATTAAAGATAAATTAATAACTACTCCTGCAACTAACTCAATTTTAAAAGGCATTACAAGAACTTCATTAATTAAAGCATTAAAAAAAAATCATATCAAACTGGTAGAAAAAAGATTTAATAAAAATGATATTAAGAAAGCAAATGAGGCGTTTATTACAAGTGCTACACAGTTTGTTATGCCGGTAATTAAAGTTGATAATATCAGGGTAGGTAAGGGTAAAGTTGGAAGATATGCCCATATATTCAAGAATGCATATATGGAGGCAATACAATTAAAATAAGAACTAAGGATATAAGCTTTATTGTTCACCCATCTTTTATTGGAGAACCATTATATAAATCAAAGGAGCTAATTAATGAAATCATTAATTTAACCGAAAACTTAAATATAGACATTTTCTCTAAGCGCATCGCCAAAATTAGAAAAATTAATGCCGCCACAATGCTTGGCAAAGGAATTATTGGAGAAATACTCGGACATGTAGCTTCAAAAAAAATTAATCTTCTTATTGTGAATGCAGTTTTGACGCCAAGACAACAAAAAAATTTAGAGGATAAACTTAAAATCAAGGTTATTGATAGAACAGGCGTTATCATAGAAATATTCTCTAAAAGAGCAAAATCAAAAGAAGGAAAATTACAAGTTGAGCTTGCTGAATTAATATATCGAAAATCAAGATTAGTTAGAGCTTGGACTCATCTGGAAAGACAAAGAGGGGGAACTACATTTATAGGGGGGCCAGGAGAGCTTCAAATTGAATTAGACAGAAGACTAATTCAAGAAAAAATTATAAGAATAAAGACGAATCTTAAAAAAGTAAGAAATCGTAGAAACCAACAAAGAAAGTTAAGAAGAAAATCAAATTTCAAAACATTTGCATTAGTCGGATATACAAACGCAGGGAAATCTCAATTGTTTAATTATCTAACAAAAAAAAATCAATCTAGTAGAAGTGTTATGTTTGAAACACTAGATACTAAAACAGGTAGGGTTTATTTGGGTAAAAATAATTATATTGGAGTAATCGATACAGTAGGTTTTATTAATAATATTCCTACACAACTAATTGAGTCATTCAAAGCTACTCTTGAAGAATTAATATATGCAGATGTATTAATTAATGTAATTGATATATCTGATATTGATTATAAAAATAAAGAGAAAGTAACAATTGAAATACTTAAAATGGCTAATATTAGCGAGACAAAAATAAAAGATATGATTACAGTATATAATAAAGTTGATTTAAATCCTTATAGATCATATTCAAAAAGAAATAATTTTATAAGTGCATACACCGGCTTCGGAATTGAAAATTTCAAGAATAAGTTAATGAATTATTAAATTTAATTACTTTTTCTTATTATTAGATCTGTATTGTTATTTCTTAGTGACACCTCATTAAACTCATATATATTATTACTGTTAATTAAAAATTTTAAGTCTGACACATATTTTATATCTTCATCAATTTTCTTAGGTTTATAGCCTGCTACTTTTTTATGTGTAAGTGTACAACTGTAACTATTTTTGCTTTTTTTAGGATCTGAAAGGGTTAGATCGTATCTTCTTTTGCCGTCATAAACACTTATGATCTTATTGCAGTTTTTTATAAATTCAAAATTTGTAATCATATAAAACATCGTAACAGGGTCAATTGATTCATCTATCATTTCTCTTGATACATTTGTAATTTTAGAAAGGTCATAAGATGGTAAAATGGATACATCATCAATTATATTTTCTGTATATGTAAATTCAATAGTACGAATGAAATCATCCTTTACTGTTTTAAATAGGTATGTATTAGTTAAAATTGACTCATTTTGGAATTCACCTAAGATATAACCACTGCTTATTTTATCGTCAAAAAAATCTATTAATTTAGTAGGATTTACTTTATAGGAATATTTAAACTTATTGTCAAAAATAGTTAGTTTGGTCTCTATATTTTGTACCTCAACTTCTCCTAAAAGTGGAAGTTTCGCATAAACTAAATAAGTATCGACTTTTTCTTTTGCTAAAGAGGTATTGATGGTAGAAAATAATAATAAAGTAATAAAAATCTTTAATCTTATCGTAGTCATATAAATTTAAATAAATCTATTTTAAAAATATGCCATTAAAAAATGTGAAAATTGGTAAAAATGTTATTATAGTGGATGAGTCTCTAGTTAATATTTATGATTGTACTATAGGAAATCATACAAAAATTGGACCATTTGTTGAGATACAAAAGAATGTTCAAATAGGTAGTAAATGCAAAATATCTTCTCATACCTTTATTTGTGAAGGTGTCGAAATAAAAGATAACGTATTTATAGGCCACAATGTAACATTTATTAATGATAGAAACCCAGCAGCAGTTAATAATGAAGGTTTGCTTAAAAATGATAATGACTGGATACTTGAAAAGACGATTATAAAAAATGGCGTATCTATAGGTAGTGGATCAACAATATTATGTGGAATTGAAATTGGAGAAAATGCTTTAATAGGCGCGGGTTCAGTGGTAACAAAGAATGTGAATGCTGCATCAACTGTATTTGGCAATCCAGCCAGAGTAAAAAAATGAACATAGGTATAGTTGGAATAGGTTACTGGGGGCCAAACTTGCTTCGTAATCTTAATGACAATAAAAAATTTAAAGTTAAATATGTTTGTGATCTTAATAGAGAGAAGCTAAAGAAGATCAATTTACTTGATAGCGGAGTTATAAAAACAACTGATGTTAAAGATTTATTATCTGATAAAAATTTAGAAGCAGTTTTTATTGCTACCCCTGTGAGCACACATTTTAAACTAGCAAAATTATTTTTAAAATCAAATAAACATGTTTTTATTGAAAAACCACTTTCAGATAGTAAGCGGCATTGTATAGCTTTGATAGAATTAGCTAGAAAAAAATCTTTAAGCTTATTTGTAGACCATACATTTCTCTACACGCCTGCAGTTATGGAGATAAAAAAAATTTCCCAAAAAAAAGACTTTGGAAATTTTATCTATTATGATTCTACTAGAATTAATCTTGGACTAATACAGGATGATATAAATGTTTTATGGGATCTAGCTGTACATGATATCTCTATTCTTAATTATCTATTCAATGAAAAGCCTAAGTATGCTTCATGTGTTGGGCATAAATATATCCCTACTAAACCTGAAACTGCTGCTTATTTGACTCTTAAATATAAATCAAATTTTATTGCTCACATAAATGTTAATTGGTTATCTCCAGTTAAAATTAGAAAAACTATATTAGGGGGATCAAAAAAAATGATTGTATATAATGATCTTGAGCCGAGCGATAAATTAACAATATATAACAAAGGTATAGATGTGATTAAAAAAGAAAAAAGTTCCATCAATTTAATTAAATATAAAGTGGGTGACACAATTGTACCGAGTCTAAAAATTAAAGAAGCTTTATCTCAAGCAATTTCAGATTTTTATCAAACAATTGTAAATAAGAATTTTATTAGCAAATCTAATGGTTCAAAAGGTCTTGAAGTAGTTGAAATTTTAGAAGCTGCCAATAAATCCATGAAACTTGAGGGTAAACCAGTAAAAATTTAAATATGAAAGTACCTTACTTTGATCTTAGAAGACAATATAAAGATATAAAGCCGCAGCTTGAGCGCAGGGTGATAGGAACTTTAAGATCAACGCAATATAGTTTGGGTGGAGAGGTAGAGTTATTTGAAAGTAACTTTTCTTCTTTTTTAGAAGCAAATTATTGTACAGGAGTAAACACTGGTACAAGCGCTTTACACTTAGCTTTATTAGCACTAGGAATAGGAAAAGGAGATGAAGTAATTACTGTTTCTATGACATTTATTGCAACAGTAATGTCTATTTCATATACCGGAGCAAAACCAGTATTTGTTGATATAGATAAAAAAACTCAATTAATTAATTATAAAAACATTATAAAAAAAATTTCATCAAAAACTAGAGCTATAGTAGTTGTTCACTTATATGGGCAATGTGCAGAAATGAACGAAATCAATAAAATTGCTAAAAAATACAAACTAAGAGTAATTGAAGATAGCTCACAGGCTCATGGAGCTAAATATTTCAATAAATATGCTGGAACAATGAGTGATGTAGGGACCTTTAGTTTCTATCCAGGCAAAAATCTAGGCGCAATTGGTGAAGGAGGAGCAATTGTAACAAATAACAGCAAATTGGATAAAAAAGTAAAAGAATTACGTAACTGGTCACAGCCAAAACGATATTTTCATAACGAAATTTCATACAATTATAGAATGGATTCAATCCAAGCAGCGGCGCTAAATATTAAATTAAAATTTCTAAAAAAATGGACATTGAAGAGAAGAAAGATCGCTAATGAATATCAAAGCAGAATAAAAAATGATAAGATAGAATTTACTTATGAAAAGCCATATAATTTTCACGTTTATCATATATTTAGTTTATTTTATAAAGATAGAGCATCATTACAAAAATACTTAAATAAAAATGAGATAGGTACTAATTTTCATTATCCAGTGCCTGCTCATTTACAGAAGCCATATATAAGCCTTGGTCACAAAAAAGGAGATTTTCCTATCACAGAATTAATTTCTAATTACCAAATATCAATTCCCATATTTCCTGAGATGAAAAATGACGAAGTAGAGTATGTTATAAAAGTAATTAATAAATTTTAAGATGAGAATATTGCATGTATCTAATTTTGGGGACAAACATAATGGCAGACTTTATTGGAATCAATGTTTCAAAATTAGCAATGGTTTTATAAGAAACGGTCATAACGTATATAATTTTAGCGATCGTGACCGATCAAGATCTTCTATATTTAATAAATTTAAAAATAATGAGTCAGTTCAAAATGAATTGATACAAACAATTAAGAACTATAATCCAAACCTTATAGTTTTAGGACATGCAGACAGAATAAATATTGAAACGTTAAGTAAAATTAGAGCGAAAAAAGATATTAAAGTCATTGAATGGAATGTTGATAATTTTTACTTAGATAATACTGCAAATAAATTATTAAACAGATCTAAATACTTAGATGGAATATTCTCAACTACAGCAGGTGAACAAATATCTGAATGTGTTTCAGATAATTTTATTAGTTTTTTCCCAAACATAGTAGATTCATCAATTGAATGTATGAAAATCTATGAAAATATCAATCATCCTAAAGATGTTTTTTTTGCTCTATCACATGGAGTAGGTACAGGTAAATTAAGAAAAAAAAATAGTTTAAATGAAAATAAAGATCCGAGGGTCAAATTTATGGATAATCTTAAGCGCGATCTAACTGATGTTAAATTTAATTTTTTTGGAATGAGGGGAGTACAGCCAATTTGGGCAAGCGACTTTGATAATAATATAAAAGATTGTTACATGGGAATTTGCTTACAAAGAAAGCCAATTTTAAAATACAGTCTTTCAGATCGAATTTCCCAATATTTAGGTAACGGTCTAATGGTATTTATAGAAAGTGATACACAATATTATGATATTCTAAAAAAAGATGAAGAGGCTGTTTATTTTGATGATCTTGAGGATTTAGAAAAAAAAATTATTTTTTATAAAAATAACAAAAAAAAATCTCTAGAAATTGCAGCAATGGGACATAAAAAAATTCATCATACGTGTAATGAAAAGGTTGTAACTAAATACATGTTAGATTGTCTTAATAATCATAGTATTGAAAATTTGAATAGTAGTTATAATTGGCCTGTTAATCTTTATAAATAGAGTAATTTTAGACTAAAAAATTTAGGGATGAAAAAAAGACAATCTTCATCCCTAAACAGTTAGTTTACTTTTGCTTTGGATACCAAATAATTGCTGCATACATAATTGCAACAATAGCTAAAAATGCCATGCCCAGGGGAGTAGGTGTGAATGTGGCTTCGGTAGTGCCAACATAATTTATCCAACCTTCAGCAACTGGAGATATCTCTGTTCCAGTTTCTTTTAACTGTTCAAATGCAAAAGCTGAAGCAATATAATTGCCAACTGCCTCTGTAAATTGTATCCACGTACCAAGGACTATAATACCACAAAAAATTGATGACAATATTTTGCCAAACATAGTGGGTTCTTCACCTGATGCTGGCACACGAGTGCCTACAGCTATTCTAAATCCCAGCCATATAAATATTGCTGATGCAACGAATGCTAAGGCGCTACCAATTCTAAATGAATTAAAAATGGACCATATTTGAAATTCTTCAGGGCTCATAATTTTCTCCTAATGTTTAAATTAAAAGAAAAAGGGTATACTGCTTATGCAAAATAAATATATTAGAGTTTAGATGTATATAATAATATTCGTATAATATATATTATGTTAAATTATAATTAGTGTTTATTTACAGTAATTTATAAATAATTATTAAAGCAACACATAAACTAATGCTTAAGTTTAAGAAAATTTAATAAGTAATTGAAAAAAATGAATTATTTGATATTTAGAAATGATGGCATTGGAGACTTAATTGTCTCATCAGACGGTATAAACAAGATACACAAATCTGACGAAAATGCTCATATCACTCTTATTTGCTCTAACAGAAACTTAGAATACTCAAAAATACTTAAAAAAGACGGATATATTGATCAATTATACAACTTAGACAGGTATAAGACATATAGGGAAAATATTACGATAATATCAATATTAAGAAAACTAAAGCTTAATCATGTCTTTATTTTAAAATCAGATTGGAAAAATTTGATTATTTCGCTTTTATGTAAATCTATAAACATTCATGCAGTTATTCCAAATAAGATAAGTAGGATAACCAACCGAATTATATACAAGTATCCCCTCTTCATCTCTAAAAGATTACTAAAATCAATAGAAATAATAAATACAATTGAGTTAAATGCACATGATAATAAAACTAGAATGGGCAACCATTACAGCAAATTATTTAATAAGGCGCTAAATCTTAAAAATAGTAAGTTAGAATATCTTAAACCATACTCATTTCGTCATTTCGAAAATAAAATAAAAAAAATCTTTACATCACTCAAGATAAATAAAAAAAAAGTTGTACTATTTCATTTCGATGAAAAATGGGATGAAATCAATAGTTCTAAAGATTTTATTATCGATCTTTTTGAAAACATAACAATCCATATGAAAAGGAGTCCTATTTTAATAGTCACCAATGGCAAATATAGTACCTCTTTAAACAAAAAGGTATGGAACTATTACAAAATTAATAAACTTAATAATAAAAAAAATATTTATATTAGTGAAAAGAATGAGAAAATTCTTTTTATAAAAAATTTAAATATCTCTGAAATGATTGGAATTGTATCAAATGTAGATTTAATATTTAATATGCATGGATCGATAACGCACATAGCAAGTATACTAAAGACGCCGATTGTAGATATTATAAGAAATAACTCTAATAAATATTTTTATAAATGGAGACCTAATTTTAAAGAATTTAGGCAAGTCGAAATTAGAAATTTCTCAAATCCAAATAAATATATTCAAAAATACCTATAAATTATTTATGTAATTTTACCTCGACTATACTTGAGCCTGATAGGTAATTAATTTCTTTCTTGAGAAAAGCCCTTTTATCATTAAATATATAAACCTTTCTTGCTAAACTGATAAAGTTCTTATCAAACTTATTGAGTTTTTCGCACTTTCTTTTTTGATTCTCAATATTCCAAAGCTTCTGATTAATTAATTTCAAAGATAGGTATTTTTTTTGGATACTTGTATTTGAAAGCTTTTTATCTCTAACAATTTTTCTTAATTTAGATAATTCATACTTAATTAATTTAAGATCATTTTTATTTTTAATTTTTTTAGTCTTAATATCTAAAATAGATATTTTATCAAAAAGTTCTCCGACTGAAACTGGTATGCTTATCAACATATTATGATATGGAAGATGCCTTTATATTTTTAAATAAGTTAAAAAAGTTATTTGACGTTATTTTCTCTACTTCAGCTTCATTTATTTCAAGAATATCAGAAATTTGTTTAATGGTATGTATTATGAAACTTGGCATATTTGTCTTTCCACGATTTGGTACAGGAGCTAAAAAAGGAGAGTCTGTTTCAACTAAGATTTTGTTTTTATCTACTATTGAAACAATTTCTCTTAAATTTAATGAATTTTTGAACGTAATAATACCACTAAACGAAATATAGAAATCAATATCAATCATTTCTTTTGCAAATTTTTCTGATCCCGTGAAACAATGTATAACACCTGTAATATCAGAATTTTTTTTGTATGAATAAAGGATTTCCTTTGTGTCTTTTTCTGCATCTCTGCTATGAACAATAATTGGCAAATTATGTTCGAGTGCCTTTTCTATATGCTTTTCAAATGCGTCTATTTGACTTTTTTTATTACTATGATTGTAATAAAAATCTAGTCCCGTCTCCCCTACTGCTATTGTTTTATCGTTTTCTAAAATTACTTTATTAATTCTATCATAAATACCTGGATCTAAATGTTCTGTCTCATGTGGATGTATTCCTACACTGTTATAAATACGTTTATACTTCCTACTTATTTCTAAGATTTCATTAAATTCTGACTCTTTAGTGGCAATATTTAATAGAAGACCAATGTTCTCTGCAAAGCAATTTTCGATGACTTCATTAACGGGTATTTCATACCGGCTAGCTAACAAATGACAATGACTATCAATGATCATTCTTGAATCCTTGTAAATAAATGATTTACACTCGATATATTATTTCCAACTATATTATGGTTATTTATCTTTTTAAATGAAAATTGACATTCATCAATTCCGATTGTTTTAAGTATTTTTATTGAAGTTTCAGGAATAATTGGATTTATAAAGAATGCTATATTTCTAATTTGTTCAGTTGTTACAGCCAATACATTTAAAAATTTTTCTTCATCACTTTTTTCTAATTCCCATGGTTTATTATCATTAAAATATTTATTTACTCTTCCAATATGCTCCCATACGATTCTGATATATTCATGTATCTTAAACTCATCTATCATATTTGATCCTTTTATTATTACCTCTTCACTTGATTTTTCTAATATTTCTTCATTAGGACCTTTACTAGTTTTACCAGGAATAATTGACTCAAGTTTTTTTTCTATCATTGTAAGTGATCTCTGACATAAATTTCCAAGGTCATTCACTAAATCGCTATTAATCCTATTCACGAGAGCTTTAACGGAAAAATCTCCATCATTGCCAAATGGAACTTCTCTTAACAAGAAGTATCTAAATTGATCAAGACCGTAATTATTAATTATTTCTATAGGATCTATGACGTTACCTAGAGATTTAGAAATTTTTTTACCTTCATTTGTCCACCATCCATGTGCAAATATTTTATTTGGCAATTTTAAATCGGCTGCTAATAAAAAGGCGGGCCAGTATACAGCATGATGTCTCAATATATCTTTGCCTACTATGTGAACTACATTGTTCCAGTAGACACTTAGCTCATTTTCTGAATCAGTTAGATATTTAACGCCATTTGCGTAACAAGTAAGAGCATCAAGCCAAACATACATAATATGATCATTATCTGTTGGAGTTTTAATGCCCCAGTTAAATGAAGTTCTAGATACAGACAAGTCATTTAAGCCAGACTCAACAAATTTAATAACCTCATTTCTTTTAGATTTTGGACTTATAAAATCCGGGTTTTTTTTATATAAATCTAATAATTTATCAGACCATTCCGATAGTTTAAAAAAATATGATTTTTCTGTAATCCAGTCAACTGGCCCACCTGTAACAGTTTTAAAGCTTCCATCACTTTGTTTTACTAAATCTTTTTCATTGTAAAAAGTTTCATCATTAATTGAATACCATCCTGTATACTCACCTAAATATATTTGATTTCTTTCATGTAGTCTGTTCCATAAGAAAGATGCTCCGTCAATATGCCTTTGTTCAGTAGTTCTGATAAAGTCGTCATTCGACAAATCTAATGTAGTTGTAAGGTCTCTAAAAATTCGTGAGTTTTCGTCGCACAACTCTAATGGTTCTTTTCCCTTACTTTCAGCGGCTTTCTGTATTTTGAGACCATGTTCATCTGTTCCTGTTTGAAATCTTACATCATGTCCTTTAAGACGCATAAATCTTGCAATAAAGTCTGTTGCAACTGAAGTGTATGCATGGCCTATATGTGGCTTATCATTAACATAATATATTGGGGTAGTGATATAGTATTTATCAGTCATATTTTAGTCTATGAAATAATGAAATAATCATATTTTCAAGGTCAAGATTTAAAGCAATATTCTTTTTATTAAAAGAATCAATTAATGCATATATATTCAATAATTTTAGAACCAAATTATTCTCATTGTTATGACAAAGTTTTTTAATTTCATCATTTATCAATAGTTGTAAATAGTTAAAAAAAACTGGAATTGCTTGATCTACGTTTTTAAAGTTATGTAAGTAATCAATATAATGATTTGCAGTGTTGGCCTTTATCTTCTTTTGATCAGTCAAAAGTGTTTTGAAATGAGCATTGATCTCATAAAAATTATATTCTATAAACTGTTTAGTTAAATTTGAAGAACCATTTGTTATTTGATATAAGTAATTCAAATATTCTTCATTTTCAGAGTCTTTATAATAATTTGCAAAATTATCATAGCTTAACTTTCCAAAAAAAATTCTATTTGATCTTGATACAATTGTTTTTAAACATTTACTCTTATTTTGATTGACTATAATAAAATGACTATTTCTATAAGGTTCTTCAATTATTTTTAGGATCGAATTAGCAGCATCTAAAGAAAGATCATCTATCAAATTTATAATACAAACTCTTTTTTGATCATTCTCATCTTTGGTTGAAAAAAAATCATTAACATATTTTACGTCTTCCCTATATAGCTTCTTTTTAAATCTTTGTTTATCTTCAAGAAATACAGGTTCAATTTTAAAAATAAAATTAGAGTCCTCTTGAATAGTATTTAATAAGTAATCTTTAAATGTGTCATTATTTTCAATTAATTTATTTGATACAATTAATGAAGCAAGATTATTAGCAATGGTTGAGATAATATCAGTATCTTGTCCTGAAAGTATTACTGAATTAGGCAATTGAGATTTAAATATTTTATATAAAGTTCTTAATTCACTTGAATACAGATTTTTATTATTTTGCATTTATTTTACTTGATACTTCATCCCAGATAATGTCCTGAATTAGATTAATATCTTGATTTGCATTAATTAATATAAATTTCTTTTTATTTGACCTAGCTATAGCTTTAAATGCTTTACGAATTTTATTATGAAAGCCTAAAGACATATTTTCATAACGTGTTTCAGTATTTGATTTTCTTTTAGACCTTTTAAGACCAATTATTGGATCTATATCTAATATAAAGGTTAAGCCAGGTGTTAAATTATTAGATATTATTTTATCGAGTTTTTTAATAAGATCTATGTCAACATTTTTTCCATATCCTTGATATACTAAAGTAGATTCCTTAAATCTATCACATAAAACCCATTTATTTTTTTTTAAGCTTGGTGCTATTACCTTATCTATATGATCTTTACGGGCTGCGTATAAAAGTAAAGTTTCTACTACCCCACTCCATTTATTCTTTTTGCCTTTTACAAGTAAATTTCTGATAATCTCAGCTTCAATTGTTCCACCAGGTTCCCTTGTTGTGATTACATCTCCATATTTAGCAAGTCTTTTTGCTAACAGCTTAATTTGTGTCGACTTACCTGATCCTTCCCCACCTTCAAATGATATAAATCGTGGTTTGATCACAAATTAAATAAATAGATTTATTACTGTGCTGTAAATAAAGGAAAAGAATCTTGAAAATATATTGCTTCTATTTACATCGTTTACAGACACTACATCAAAATATTCAGGATCTTCATTTGGAATATCAACTTTTATTTTTCCAATAATATCACCTGAGGTTATGGGAAATTTGATATCTTCAAATAATTCAATTTCATAGTGTAATTCTTTCTCTTTTGTTCTTGGAACTGTTAGAACTATATCGTTTACTGCGCCAATCAAAGAACTGCTTTCATTGGAGCCAGGAATATTTATATTTGCAATTTCTGTAAAATCTTGGAAAAGCCTAATATTCTCGAACTCTCTAAACGACCATGTAATAAGTCTTGATGAGCCCTGAGATCTTTTTTGCGTACTGCTAAATCCGTTTGTTACAGATATTACGCGTCTATCACCATCTATTGCGGATGCTGCAAGTCCATAACCCGAAACAGATAAGTGCCCTGTTTTTAATCCATCAACACCCATATTTTTATACAAAAGAGGATTCCTATTTTTTTGTTTTATATTTGACCATTCGAATTCAGTTTCAGCAAACATATGATAATACTCTGGGTAATTATTAATCAAATATTGAGATAAGATTGCAAGGTCATACGCAGTAGAAAAATTATTTTTGTCATGCATACCTGTAGAATTGGTAAAGTTTGTATTAGTCATCCCAATATCTATCGCCTTTTCAGTCATCATTTTAGCATAGGATTCTTCTGTTCCAGCAATATTTTCTGCAACAACTATGCATGCGTCATTACCAGACTGAACTATAATACCGCGTAATAGATCTTCTACTCTTATGTTTTTATCTACTTCAACAAACATTGATGAGCCTTCTCTTTCTTTCCATGCTTTTTCGGATACTAAAAAAGTGTCATCAAGTGATAATGTGCCGTTAGATAATTTTTCAAAAACTATTAATGTCGTCATAATTTTTGTCATTGATGCTGGATAGGTTTTTTTGTCTTTATCTTTTTCAAATAGTACTTTTCCAGTAGTTGCATCAATGACTACTGCAGTTTCAGCATCGGTATCTATGTAGGAAGCAAATACTAATGCTGAGTTTAGTAAGAAAATTGATAAGAATGCTAAAATGAATCTATGCATAGAATATTATTATATTAAATATATTGATAAATCTTCATATTTTTTAAATGTGTCATCATTAAGATCTATCAACAATGACTCTACATTGCTATAGGGTCCAATTAATACCTTGTATTCCGTATTACCTGACAAGTTTCGGCTTTCAAAAATCCTAACATTATAGTTTGATAGATCTGTTTTGATTTTTTGAGCACTTTCTTTGAATGCAAAACTCGCTATGTTAATGAAGATCTTATTATATAAATTTATATCTTTAGTTTTTGTATTATTAGCAGACAGCTCATTTATATCTTTTTCAATAATAACAACACTTGACACTGGTGCTTCAACAACTTTTTTTTCTTCATCGTAAGTGTATGCCTTAGAAAGAACAAAACTTTCATTTGAATCTATAAGAGATATTTTGACTAAATCGCCCTTCTTATTCATACCTAGTTTTTTAAATACAGCTTCAGATAAATTGACAACTTTTATTGAAGAAAATGCTTCTCGATGATTTACTCTTACCAATGCAGATTTACCATTATTGAGGTTTGTAACTTCAATAATTGATGGTAATGGCAATGATCTGTGTGATCCTGATAATGTATCATTGTGGTAGTATTCACCATTTTTGGTTTTACTGCCATTTTTTAAATTTGTTTCCAATTGCGCTAAACCAATTTCCTCAAATTTTTTATAATCATAAGGGTAAAACCACTTACCATTAACCTTATACGGCTCTTCTATTAATTTCTCGATTATTTTAATATTATTTCTATTATTACTGTCTTCAATAACGAGTGGTACAACATTTGCTATGGTGCAATTAGTAAGAATGAAAAAAATTATTAGTAAAAATATTCTCATTAATAGTATTCAATCATATCAGACAGAATACCAACTGATAATCCGAAGAAGAGAGATCTGTTCCATTTCATAATGACTTTAAAATTTTCGTAAACCAAAAACTTTCGACCTTCATCATCCTCTGGATATACTAAGTATGCTTGAATATTTCGAAGTGGTAACTCTTCCCCATTCTTTTTCACTATACCTAAAGAAGCCCATTCACTAAGAGATTTTGATATATTGATTTCTTTAGCGGACGTTGTAATAAAATCATCTGGAATAGTTTTTGTAGTCATTACCTCTCTGCCCCACGTTAAATCATCGTTCCAGCCAGACACTTTTAAATAATTTGATGATGAAGCAAATACATCTGGCAAGGTAGTCCAAATGTCTTTTTTGCCATCTTTATCAAAATCTGTTGCGTAATTTAAAAAGCTAGATGGCATAAATTGATTTTGCCCCATGGCCCCTGCCCATGAACCCATCATTTCATCCTTAGAGATGTGACCTTGGTCAATAATTGTTAATGCGTTTATCAGTTCATCTGTAAAAAACTCTCTTCTTCTAAGATCGTGTGACAATGTTGATAAAGAACGTATTACATTAAATGAGCCGGTATATGTACCAAAACTTGTTTCTATGCCCCATAAGGCTAATATAAAGCGGGGTTGTACACCAAACTCATTATATATTCTCAAAAGTAAATCTTCATGTTCACTATATAACTTTTTGCCTTTAAGCATTCTGCTTTTCGGTGTCGTATTATTTAGATATTCATCCAGTGTAAGTATAAACTCTGGTTGAGATCTATCGAGTTCTAAAACTCGTTCGTTGATTACAATGTCTCTTAATGATAAATCAACAGTTTCCTGAGATATCCCCTCTTTAGTGGCAATATTTTTGATGTTTTCAAGCCATTCAACAAAGCTATAGTCCTCATCTGCTTGCAAAGACGACAGATTAATTATAGTAAAGATCATTATAATTGATGATAATTTAAATTTTAAACTCATATCTACCTATTAATAGCATAATTTTTATGAAAGATATAAAATCACTTATAGATTTAATTGGTAATACACCAATAGTTCAAGCTAAAAATATAGATACAGGCAAATGCAATCTCTTTTTAAAGATGGAAAATATGAATCCTGGCTCATCTATAAAAGACCGCGTTGCGCTCCAAATAATAAACGATGCTGAAAAGAACGGAGATTTGGTAAAAGGATCAACTGTTGTTGAGGCTACAGCTGGGAATACAGGACTCGGATTAGCACTGATAGCTTTATTAAAAGGCTATAAAGCGAAAGTTATAATATTAGATAAGATGAATCAAAATAAGATTTTTCATTTAAAATCACTTGGTGCTGAAGTAATGCTTGCAAAAAGTGATGTAGGTCCAGATAGTCCGGAACATTATGTAAATATGGCTAAAAGAGTTGCTGCTGAAACTCACAACTCATTTATGGCCAATCAGTTCACTAACAGATCAAATCCTCTAGCCCATGAATTGACCACCGCACCTGAGATATATAACCAAATGGATGGAGATGTAGATGCAGTTGTCTGTGGCGTTGGCACTGGCGGGACTATTTCCGGTATTGGTAAATTTTTTGAGAGGAATAACCCAAAAACTGAAATGGTGCTTGCTGATCCTGAGGGCTCAATTGTAAAAGATGCTGTTGAAAAAAAACCTTTAAAAGAGGCTGATTACAAGTGGTTGGTTGAAGGTATTGGAGAAGACTTTCTTCCTGATACACTAGATTTAAAATACATAAAAAAAGCTTATTCAGTTAGCAATGAAGAAGCTTTTCAAACAATTCGTACACTTGCATTAAAAGAGGGTATATTGGGAGGATCATCTAGCGGAACTCTCATTTGTGCTGCATTAAAGTATTGTCATGAACAAAAAGAAAAGAAAAACGTTGTAACATTTGTTTGTGATAATGGTGAAAAATATTTAAATACGGCGTATAATAGTGAATGGCTAAAAGAAAAAAATCTGATTTAAGAAAAATCAATCAATTCGATACATTGTCTGTGCACGCGGGGATTAAAAGCGATCCGCTTACGGGCGCTGTTATGACTCCTATCTACGCGACATCAACATTTGCACAAGATACGCCAGGTAAAGATAAAGGGTATGAATATTCAAGGTCTCAAAATCCAACACGTGAAGTTTTAGAGGCTTCATTAGCTGAGTTAGAAAATGGATATAAGGCTTTTGCTTTTGCGTCAGGGGTTGCCGCTCAGACAGCGGTGATTGATCTTTTAAAACCTGGGGATCATGTTATTGCATTTGATGATTTATATGGTGGAACATTCCGACTGTTTAATGAAATTAAAGCGAAATCATCATACATAGATTTTACTTTTGTTGATCTAAATACAAACTTTAGTAAACACATCAAAAAAAATACAAAGATGATTTGGGTAGAGACACCTACGAACCCACTTTTAAAAATTGCCGATCTAAAGCGTATTGCACGCATAGCAAAGAAACACAAGCTGATAACTGTTTGTGATAATACTTTCGCAACACCAATCAATCAAAGACCATTAGATTTTGGTATTGATATAGTCAATCATTCAACTACCAAATATATAAATGGGCACTCTGATATTATTGGTGGTTCACTTGTCATTGGTAAAAATAAAACATTGGAAAAGAAACTTGCATTGATACAAAATTCTACAGGAGCAGTACCAAGCCCGTTTGATTGTTTTTTAATTCTAAGAGGTATTAAGACTCTTTCGCTTAGAATAAAAAAACATAATGAAAATGGAATTAAGGTTGCAAGGTTTTTAAAGAGTCATAAAAAATTGTCTGACGTTACCTACCCAGGTTTAACAAGCCATAAGCAAAGTGATATAGCTAAAAAACAAATGAATGGTTTTGGAGGAATGATCACCTTTATACACAAAGGTACAATGTCAGATATTTCAAAATTTATGAGGAAACTTAAGATATTTACTATTGCCGAAAGCCTAGGTGGAGTTGAGTCACTTATAGAATCTCCTGCATTAATGACACATGCTTATTTAGAAGATAAGTCATACAATCAGGTTCCAAAGAAACTCGTTAGACTTTCCGTTGGCATTGAAGATTCAGATGATCTAATTAATGATTTATTTCAAGCTTTAAAGTAATTAAAGCGTACTCAAAACAGCATTAACAATTGAAGACAGTCGTGAACTTAAACTGTCTGATCTGCTTGATATTACCACAGGAGATATACCCCCAGTAACAAAACCCCCAGCTGTGCAGTTCATGAAATTAACCATGATTTTTACCAATGAATTACCAGTTTCAACATTGGGTACTACAATTACATTTGCATTGCCTGCAACACTGTTACTAATTCCTTTAATTTTAGCTGCATCAGATGATATTGCGTTATCAAATGCAAATGGGCCATGAATGTCTGTAGTTGGATGTTCTATTCTGGCCCATTCAACTAAATCTTTCGCATCAACTGAACTTTGCATTTGAGATAAAACTTCCTCTGTGGCAGATAGAATAGCTATTTTTGGTACAAAGTTTGGAAGTTTTGAAGTAAATTCAATAACGTTATTAATAATGTGTTTTTTCGTTTCTATATTTGGATTAATGTTTAACGCGCCATCCGTGATAATTAAAGGACGTCTGGCATCCTCTGGAAAAGTCAAAAACCATATATGACTTAGTCGTTTCCCTTTCACTAAGAGCTTATATTCAGATCTAATATACTCTGACATTAAAACATCTGTATGCAAGTGACCTTTAACGATCAAATAAGGGTCTTCTATGCGATCACTAGCTATTCTACATGCGATCTTTGACGACTCTTCTTCAGTAAATGAATTAATAATTTCAGGCTGCAAATGCCAATTTAAATCATCCAAAAGAGCTGCAATAATGTCTTTGTTTCCTATAAGAAGTGGTTCTAAGATACCCATTTCAAAAAACTCTTTAATTGGCTCGAGTGACACTTTGTTAATTGGATTTACAATTAATGAGTCTTTTTTTTGATTTTTATTAATAAAATCAATATTTTGTATCATCTTTTTAAAGTATATTTCTTAAATTAAAGCAACACTTAAATATAAATGTTTTAAGTACTGATTTTATTTCATATTTTTAAAATAATTTAATAAATAAGCTCCAATTATTATTATTAATAAGATTCCGGAAAATGAATAGAAAATCATTGACAGATCTTGGAATAATGAGACAAAAAAACTGACCATGATATCTAAAATATCAAAGTTAGTGCCCAGTAAAGCAAATAAAAGAAAGAAACAGTAACTAAGCCACCTATTATCCAGTCTAACATATTACTATACTTAACACATAAAGGCTTATATTTATACAATTATGCAAAAAGACTATGATTTAATCATATATGGTGCAACAGGATTTACTGGTCGTTTGGCAGTGGAGTATTTAGATAAACATTATTCTGATATCAATTGGGCAATTGCTGGCAGAAATAAAGAAAAATTAGATAAGATATCCAGCAGTACCGCCTATAAACCAAAATATTTTATTGCTGATAGCGAGGATATAACCGGTTTAAATAAGATTGCTGCTCAAACAAATGTCATAGCTTCTTTGGCGGGACCTTTTAATCGATACAGTGATAAATTGGTAGAATGTTGTGTGAAAAATAATACCCATTACGTAGATATCACTGGTGAAAATATATGGGTAAGAGATCTAATAGATAAACATCATGAAGCAGCAGAAAAAAAAGGAATTAAAATAATTCCTTCATGTGGCTATGATTCAATTCCATCAGACATGGGATGTTTCTACTTACAAAGAACTCTTGGTGAAAACTTATTGTCTGTTGATGGTTATCATCGAGGAGGTGGTGGTGTAAGCGGTGGAACAATTGAAAGTGCTTTTACAATGAAAAATTATAAAACAAACTACCCAATCGGACACCCTTTCCTATTAAATAGTAAAGATTTCATAGAAAAACAAAATAAAGAAGCTAGTAAAGATACATTTAAAATAAAGTACATAGACAGCATTAAATCATGGTCTGCGCCTTTTGTCATGTCTATTGCAAACACTAGAGTTGTAAGAAGAAGTGTTGAATTGCATGAGTTGAATCAGTCAGGTTATGGATCGGATTTTACCTATAAAGAGTACATGAATGTTAAAAAGTATTCATCTGCCCTAATGATATCAATTGGATTAGCAGTGTTAGGATTAATGATTGTAAGTCCAATAAGTTCTTTGTTCAGAAAATTATTTACAAAGCCAGGTAATGGACCTGATAAAAAAACACGTGATAACGGATGGTTTGAAAGTATATTTATTGGCAAAAATACTAATAATGAATTTTATAAGTTGAGAATTTATGGAGTTGGAGACCCTGGCTATAAAACTACAGCTAAATTTATATGTGAATCTGCACTATGCTTAATTAAATCTGATGGATATTTAGAAAATACAAACAAAGGAGGCGTCTTAACTACTGCAACTGGACTTGGAGAACATCTTATAAATCGACTTAAAGAAGCGGATATTCTTTTTGAAGGTCCAAATAAGATAATTAAAACAATGACTTAATATATAGCCAAATTTTGCTATTATAATTATTCAAATGTATAATTTTTGTGCATAATAATATTTGTAATTTCTGAAGTTTTATAGAAGAATAAATTCTGGAGTATTTAAAAAATGGTTCAAAATGATTCTGGCGTCTTTGTTATGGATAGAAAACAAGCTACAAACGTAAGTAGTGAGATTGATAATGAAACTGTCAAAAAAATAAGAGAATTGTCGAAGTTGAGAAAAAGTATTGAACTTGATTTAAAAGCTATTGCAACAACGACAAAGATTTCAACAAATCAATTAAAAAATATAGAATCTGGCAAGTTTGATAAATTACCTCCTAACCCAATGAGAACTTCATTTATTGATCAATATTGTTCAGTAATTGAAAAAGCAAATAAAAATTAATTCCATTAAGGATAATTTCTTTTCAGAAGCTTATTATATAGATAAGCAAATATAACTAACATAAACGCTCCAACGGCTACTGGAAACAATACAAAAGATATTCCCTGACCTGTTAGAATGACAATAATAGGATTAGCACCTGCTGGTGGATGTATAGTCTTAGTAACAATCATTACAAAGATTGCCAATCCTACAGCTAATCCCAGTGCTAGAAAGTGATCGCCTATTAAATATAAAATAATAACACCTGATAAAGCAGATAATATATGTCCAAGTAAAATATTAGTTGGTTTTGCTAATGGACTCTCGTGCACGGCCATGACTAAAACCATAGAAGCACCGAATGGTGGTATCAGCCAAATTGTACCCTCAAAGGAATTTTCAAGAAAAGCTAAAAAACTTATGAAAATTAGTGCTCCAAGTGCACTCAATAATGCATTGATTATTTTGTTATTATTCATTAATGATAACTATGATGATTAAGCTATACATTACAACATTTATATATTTTATTATTATTGATTTAATTGGCATCGCTTTCTTTGTTAGAAAAGTTTATGAAAGAAACCTACCAAAAGATGTCAAAATAGATTTCAACCTACCGGTAGCATTGATTTTTTATTTTATTTTTGTATTTGGTTTAGTTTATTTTGTCATAGCTCCAAATAAAGATAATGGTGTTTCATCAATTATCATGCCTTCGATTATTTATGGCCTCGTTACATACGCGACTTATGCACTAACTGTTAAAGCTGTATTTAATACACTCAACACACAAATAATTGTGTTTGATATAATATGGGGAATAGTACTTTGCCTTTCAATATCAGTCCTTACTATTTATACTGTTTCTAAATTTGAGTTTCTCAATTAAAGATTGTCATATATTTTAATTCAAATAAATTAAAAATTCCTGGAGAGGTGGCTGAGTGGTCGAAAGCATCAGTCTTGAAAACTGACGAGGGAGCAATTCCTCCGTGGGTTCGAATCCCACCCTCTCCGCCATAAACTTCGACTAAATTTAATTTTGTAATAATTATTTATCGTTGATCAGTCTGATAATTTGGGCTCTGCCAAGTTTGCAACTCTATGCGCGATAAAGGTTTAGAGCCTAATATTTCATCGCTAATTTTCTCAGCAATCATTATTGTAGGCGCGTTTGTATTGCCATTTGGAGCAAAAGGCATAATAGAAGCGTCAACAACTCGTACATTAGAGAGACCATGAACTTTGCCTGAATTATCCACTACTGCATATTTGTCTGTTTTTAGACCCATACGCGCTGTACAAGCTAAATGCCATTGGCTAGTCGTGTGCGAATTCAGTTTGGCATCAAGGTCAGCATCTGACTTGCAATTATCACCTGGAAAAATCTCTTCACCCTTTAAGTCAGAAAATGACGGTTGATCTAATAATTCGCGAACTAAATGAATTCCTTTACGC
>CABZHU010000010.1 GCA_902525575.1 uncultured Pelagibacteraceae bacterium | reverse complement strand
AATTATCTCCCCCCATTTGGGTTTAGTTAGAGGTTAATTAATGAATCAAAAGTTTGATTCGTTATGTTCAATGATTAAACTTTTATTGAAAACTGTCAATTTCTCTATCTTTTCAAAGATTAACAGTAAAAATGTTTGAAAATTAAATTTATTTTAAATTATTAGTTTATTTATTTAAATACTTATAGTCATTGAATTTTTTTTAATAATAAAAAATTTATTCTTTAAAATTTATAATTTTAAAACAAAAAAAGAAAAAAAAATTTGTTATAAGTTTATTTTTGATTAATGTGCGCTCGTAGCTCAGTAGGATAGAGCACAGGATTCCTAATCCTGGGGTCGGATGTTCGAATCATCTCGAGCGCGCCAACAAAAATTTATCTAGGCTATTTCAGAACCGTTATCTACCGATTGACGCGGTTCCAAAAGTATCACTTCTTCCCTTTTATTTATGGCACCTAATACTAACACTTCTGACTCGACGCCTGCAATATTCCTATTTTCAAAATTGCAAACTGCAACAATTTGCCTATTAATTAACTCATCTATTGAATAATTAGTGATTTGAGCAGAACTGATTTTTATTCCTAATTCCGGACCAAAATCAATTGATAAAACATATGCTGGTTTTCTTGCTTTTATATTAATTTCAGCAGATTTAATGGTACCTGTTAAAATTTTTATTTTTTTAAAATCATCATATTTTACAATGCTTTTTTTATCTATGAGAGCCATATTGGCAGTTGTTTATACCCTATATTGTTTGATTCAATTTGTAATTTTTTATTCAATTTGTATTTTACCGTCATGTCAAGTTTTGATGATACAAATGAAATGAAAGCTTTTACTAAAAAAGCCATGTCAATTCCTCTTTTAGCTGAAGAACAAGAAAAAGTTTTAGCTAAAAAGTGGATTGAAAAGAAGGATGAGAGTGCTCTTCACGAACTTACACAATCTCATATAAGATTAGTAATTGCATTTGCAGTAAAATATAAAAATTATGGATTAAACCTCAGTGACCTAATTCAAGAGGGTAACATCGGATTAATGAAAGCCGCTGAGAGGTTTCAACTCGATAAAGAAGTAAGATTCTCTACTTATGCAGGTTGGTGGATAAGGGCTTCGATTCAGGATTTTGTTCTTAAGAATTGGTCATTGGTAAGAATAGCTACCACATCAAAGCAAAAAAGCCTTTTTTTCAATTTAAGAAAGTTAAAACATAAAATACATCAAACTGAGCATGGATCAATTGATTTTAGAACGGCTCAAGGAATTGCAAGTGATTTGAATATATCCACGTCTGACGTGATTAAGATGGACAGCCGAATAAGCCAAAACGATAGCTCTTTAAATCATAAAATTAATGATGAAAGCCAAAGTGAATTTATGGAGTTAATTGAAGATGAAGATGCACGGCCTGATGATAAGGTTTTCGAAAAGGATCAAGTAAATTTCAAAAAAGAATTAATTAAACGCTCTCTTGAGATACTAGATGACAGGGAAATTAGAATTATTAAAGATCGTCACTTAATAGAAGATACTAAAACTTTAGATATACTAGGAAAAGAACTTAAGATTTCAAAGGAAAGAGTTAGACAGATAGAGAAAGGTGCGATGATGAAGTTAAAATTATATATTGCGAATTCTCAGAGCAAAGATCTTCTTTTCAGCTAACTAATTCAACAATATGTTCTCCCAAGACTAATGAAGAAGTTAAACCAGGAGACTCAATTCCAAAAAGATTTATTAAATTTTTACTTTTGTGAATCTCTTCTCCTTGTATTATGAAATCACTCTTTCCTTCTCCACGATTTTTCAACTTTGGCCTTACCCCCGAATAGCCTTTTTTCAATAAGCCCTTATCAAAAGTGGGTATATATTTTCGAATATCATTATAAAAAGATTCAAGTCTATTCTCATCTACATCATAATTTATTTCATCAATCCATTCTACATCCGGACCAAATCGTACTTGCATACCAATATCTAAACCTAAGTGTAAGCCAAGACTTGCTTCATTTGGTATAGGATAGATTAAGTGCCTAATATTTAAATCTTTACTGGTCTCGAAATAATTTCCCTTAGCGAAGTATGTCTTTGGAATTAGTGTTTTATCCATGGAGGATATTGATTTGGCAACATCTTCAGCATAAAGACCCGCTGCATTGATTAAAATTGAGGACTCAATATTAATTTCATTATCTTCGTTAAGAACTGTTGAAACATGGACATTATTCTTTAGGTCAGATTTAATAAATTTACTATTGTAGGCAATGCTTCCTGATAACTCTAACTCTCCTAGATATGATCTCATTAATGATGCTTGGTCAACAATGCCTGAAGATGGAACAAATAATGCTTCCTCACATGTGACTAGTGGTTCTATCTGTGAAACATAATTTCCCGTTACTCTCTCTATTCCTTCAACCCCATTATCCCCAGCTTTATCATATATCTCATCAAGTTTAGGGATTTCCTCTTTTGAGCAAGCCACTATAAATTTCCCTGTATTGAAATGTGGGATTTTAAATTTATTGCAGTATTCATAGATGCGTTTGTTTCCAGGAGCACAAAATTTAGCTTTTAATGAATTTTGATCGTAATATACTCCAGCATGAATTACTCCACTGTTTCTTGAGCTTGTTACTGAACCAAAAGTATTCTCACTTTCAACAACTAGTACATCCCTTCTTTCAGCAGCAAAAGTCTTAGCAATTGCCAACCCAACAACTCCTCCTCCTATAACTAATACGTCTACAAAATTGTTACTCATAAAATTTTCTTTATCATTAATGATACTTTCTTAGTTTCATTTTCTGTGAGCTGATGTCCAACGTTTTCATAGTTCAGGCTTTCATGAAATTTTTTTGATATTAGGTTTGGTGGCTCAATATTAAATTCACATGCGATCAATTCATATTCACTAATGTTTTTTTCTAGGTCTAAATATAGACTTTTTCCAATACCGTTTTTCTTAAACTCATCCATAATCACAATTCTATCGATGTAAGCAAACTTATCATACCTTCTACTAAACCATTTATAATTTAAGCTTTTATATTCAAGTCCTGATGGCAAAACTAACAAAAAACCAGAAATGGCACCGTGAAAATCTTCAGCTATTTTGAAATATAGTTTTCTATTAAGAAACCACTCAAATTCATTATAGGATACATAATTAACTGCTGGAATTGCAGACTTATTAATTTGTACAATCTTATTTATATCAGAATGTTTAGCGTCTCTTAACGTAAACATTTTAACAAGTTACATTATAATTTTCGACAAAGATCTCTGGCATCCTTACTGGCTTAAAACTCGTTAAACTTACACAGGCGTAATCAACAAAAGAAGTAAAAATTGTATGATCTTTAGATATATTAATAACTTGAAAAAATCTACTTAATCTGATTTTTTTATCAGTTGAAATAATCCAAGTTGCAATAGCCACTTGGTCTCCTTCAAACAAAGATCCTGTAAAACTATTTTCACTTTTTATTACAACACAAGCACATTTCAAATCTTCATATACCTTTGGAGTAATACCTAATCTTGCAGAGTGTTTCCAGCTTACAATTTCACACCAATTTAAATAAACTTTATTGTTAACGTGGCCAAGGATATCAATATCTTCTTTTGTAACAGTAAATTCTTCGATAAATGGATTTTTATATTTCCAATTTAAATTTTCTAACATTATTAATTTCTGACTTCCTTAGGAAGTTTAAATTGAACATCTTCCTCACCAAGTGAAACATTCTCAATTTCTAATGAATAATTTTCTTGAAATTTTGATATTATATTCTCTACCAGAACTTCAGGCACAGAGGCGCCTGAGGATATTCCAATAGTATTGTATGATGAATAATTACTAACATTCAAGCTTTCAGCATTTTCTAATAGATATGAATTTAAACATCCTGCATTTTTAGCTACTTCGACAAGTCTATTAGAATTAGATGAATTCTTAGACCCAACCACAATAAATGCATCACATTTATTTGCATACTCCTTGATCGCATTTTGCCTATTCGAAGTTGCGTAACATATATCTTCCTTTGGAGATGACTCAATATTTGGAAATTTATTGCGTAGCTCAGCGATCATATCTTGAGTATCGTCAACGGATAGAGTTGTCTGAGTTACATAGGCAATTTTATCATCTTCATTAAAATTTAATTCACTTATATCTTTTATGGTTTCTACTAAATAAATACTATCCCCAGGTAATTGACCCATCGTACCCTCTACTTCAGGGTGATTCTTATGACCTATTAAAATAATTTTGAATCCTAATTTATAAAACTTGTCAGCTTGTACATGAACCTTTGTAACTAGAGGACAAGTCGCATCGATTATCGTTTCATTATTACTTTTTGCATAATTAATAATTTTTTTTGAAACTCCATGAGCTGAAAATATTATTGGTCTATTACTTGGAGCATCTTCAATATTTTTTAAAAAAATTGCTCCTTTTTCAATTAGTTCTGCGATTACATGTTTATTGTGTACGATCTCATGATTAACGTATACTGGGGCACCATACTTTTTTAAAGCCTCAACTACTACATCTATGGCTCTCGTTACTCCTGCGCAAAAGCCTCGCGGGGAAACTAAAATTATTTTCTTACTATTATTCATACTGGTTAAATTGCCAAAACAATATATATCTTTTTTAAATGAATTTTGAAAATAGAGTAGAGAATTTTGCAATAACAATTCTAAACCACAGAATAAAAGTAGTTTTTTCTTCAATCATTTTAATAATGCTAATTTCATCTGGAATTAGATTTTTAGAGACGCCCTCTGGATACAGGGGTTTTGTTCAAGATGACTTTAAATATTATCAAGATATTCTGGAACTAGAGGAAAAATATGGAAATATTGATGTACTAACTTATGTTATTAAGCCAAATAAAGGTGACATTTTCCAAAAAGATGTACTTAAACTTATTGATGAACTAACAGAAGCTTCTTGGCAAACCCCTTATTCATCAAGAGTAAGCTCTATTGCCAATCACCAATTTACTGAAGTAGATGGAGACGATATATCAATTGATAATTTTATAATTAACGTTGATGAGTTATCAGAAGAGAATTTGTCTAATCTAAGGGAGCTTGCAAAAAAAGAGGACTCTATCGTAAATTTTGTAAT
Organism: uncultured Pelagibacteraceae bacterium; assembly: GCA_902525575.1. Classification (GTDB taxonomy): domain Bacteria; phylum Pseudomonadota; class Alphaproteobacteria; order Pelagibacterales; family AG-422-B15; genus CACNXQ01. The sequence continues at coordinate 22,123 of CABZHU010000010.1, read as the reverse complement.
GTCTGAAAGTACTAATGTTGGACTTATAAACATTAATTTAGAAATGCCTGAGGATATAGCTTTTAAGAAACCTATAGATTTTGCTTGGAAACAAAAAATGATTTTTGAGGAGAAATATCCAGAAATTTTTGTTGGCGTAGCTGGGTCGGCTCAGTTCTCACATAATTTTCAATCAGTTGCGGAATCAGATGCCTCGAAAATGTACCCAGGTTTTTTGTTGCTAATTATAATCTTAACATACTTATTATTGCGATCTGTTATGTCATCTTTAATAGCACTCTTAGTAATTATCTTTTCTATATTGCCCTCACTTGGTTCTGCCGGTTGGTTAGGATTTGAAGCACAACCTCCGCTAATAGCAGCTCCGATAATTATTCTTACTATATCTCTAGCCCACGCAATCCATATGTTATCGATTGCCTTAACGAACATGAATGAGGGTATGTCAAAAAATGATGCAATAATTGATAGTCTAAAAATTAATTTTACTCCTATATTTCTGACAAGTTTTACAACTGGAGTTGGAATTGCTGGATTGAACTTTGGAGATATACCTGCCTATAGTGAAATGGCAAATACTGTCGCAGTTGGTGCAGCTTTTGGATTTATTTTATCAATTACACTATTACCGGCCTTATTTTCATTGTTGCCCATAAAAAGTAACTATAAAGAAAGTGTAATGCTTTTTTACTTAAAAAATTTAGCACTACTTATTTATAAATTTAAAGAGAGGTTTGTTATAATTATTTCTTTAATTTGTATTTACGTATTTAGTCTTCTTCCAAATTTATATTTTGATGATTACTTTGGGTCTTATTTTGACCGAGTACCAGAATGGGTTGAGGTAAAAGATATTGTTGATCCTGAATTTGGAAGCTCTTTTTTTACTTTTGCCGATATAGAAACTAATGAACCAAATGGAATAACAAATCCAGAATATCTAAATAAACTTGATGAATTTGAAAACTGGCTCGTTCAACAAGAATCGGTAGCAGATGTATCAACTGTTTCAGACGTAGTAAAAAACTTACACAAAAATATGAATGGCGGTTTAGAAGAATACTATAAAATACCTGACAATAAGGCATTAATTGCCCAATATTTTTTGATGTATGAATTTTCTGTACCTTATGGAATGGATTTAAAGAATCAAATGACAGCTGATAAGTCATCCTCTCGAATGCTGATAAGAACAAATTACTCAACAGCGATTGAAACTGTAGCGTTTAATAAGGAAGTAAATTTATGGATTGAAAATAATTTAAAACCATTCAGAACTAAAGGGGTAGCAGGTATTCCAATAATGATGCCCCATTTATTCACAGAAAATACAAATGGATTACTTTTAGGACTACTGTTTTCGTTCTCATTTATTATTCTTGTTGTAGGGCTTTCTTTAAGAAGCTTAAGGTATGGTATAATTAGCGTTGTACCCAACGTAGTGCCATTCATTTTAGGCTTTGGAATATTAACTTTATTTACAGACATGGTCACTGCATCTCATCAAGTTGCAGTACTGATTTCTATTGGATTAGTGGTGGATGCGACTATACATTTTCTATCAAAATATCAAAAAGCAATTTCCATGAAACTGGAAGCTAATGAAGCAATTCAGTATTGCTTTAAATACGTTGGTTATCCAATAATTATAGCATCTATCTGCTTATTTTCAGGATTTATTTTTTTGACTCAATCACTATTTTTTAACAATTTTGTAATTGGAGGAATGTGTGCAATCATTATTATTATTGCTCTATTAATTGACTTATTGTTATTGCCTGCATTACTTTTAATTTTTGGGAAAAAGGCATAAATTAAGTATATGAAAAATGTTATTTTAGCACTTATCATTTTAATAAGCACGAAGCTTTCCATTGCAGAAAATCTTGAGGAAAAAGGTTTTAATATTGCTAAATCATCATATGAAAGTGGTCGTGGCTTTACGGATATGATTTCTGATCAGCTAATGATCTTAATAGATCCAAAAGGGAATAAAGTAACGAGAGAAATATCAGCGAAATCACTTGAAAATTTAGATCCTAATGACGGCGATAAAACTATAACTTATTTTGAAACTCCTAAAGACGTAGAAGGTACTGTTATGCTTTCTCATACCCATATAAATGAAGATGATGACCAATGGCTATATTTACCAGCATTAACAAGGGTAAAGAGAATATCATCAAGTAATAAGTCTGGATCCTTTATGGGAAGTGAGGTTGCTTTTGAAGACTTCTCAGCTGGAGACTATAGAAAATATAAATGGAAATACATTGGAGAGGAAGTATACGAAGGCGATCTATGCTATGTTTTAGAGTCATACCCAATTTATGAAAATTCAGGTTATACAAGAAGAGTCGGATTAACAGATGAGTTGCTTCGAGCTAGAAAAATAGATTTCTATGACCGTAAAGGTGAGCTTTTAAAAACTGTTTTTTTCGAAAATTATAATTTATATGAAGATAAAATTTGGATGGCAGACTCAATGAAAGTTGAAAACCATCAAAATAAAAATGCTACGATATTCCAGTGGCAAAACCGCAAGTTGAACGTAGGACTTGATAAAAAAGAATTTGAAAAATCGAGTTTGATGCGTTTAGCTGATTAATAGTGATTCAAAATCCTTTCCAAAGAAAAATAGTCATTTTTTTTTTAGTTACTTTACTTCACGCATCCAACACTAATGCATTAGATTTCAAAGCCTATGGTTTTATTCAACCGGAGTCGTCTATTTATATAAATGGGGATGGAAGACATGGTCAAGATAATTACAATGCATCTTTATTTGGTAAAGGAACCTTTGTATCGTACTTACAAGATGGCGATGCCAAATTTACCATTAGTACAATTGGTCGTTTTGATCAAAGTGATGGTGAGCTACGTTACCTAGATTTTCAAAAGTTTAAATATGAATATTATTTTGATGATATAACGCTTAAAGTTGGGAATGAAATAGTTTTTTGGGGGGTCAATGAAACGTTTAATATTGTAGACATTATCAATCAATCAAATTTAGCAGAAGATATAGCTGGAACAAAGAAACTTGGTCAGCCTATGGCTTCAATTTCATACAGTCAGGATTACGGGACATTTGATATATACTTGATGCCATATTTTAGAGTGAGACCCTTTTCCGGCAAAGAAGGTCGTCCAAGACTTTTATTTGAAGTTGATAAGAATTCTATTACCTACGAGTCTTCAGCAAAGAAACGTAAAATGGATTTTGCGTTAAGATACTCAACAGTTATAGATGATTTAGATATTGGTTTATCTCACTTCTACGGAAATAACAGAACACCGGTATTAAGTCCTAATCCTTTAACTTTAAAGTTTAATTCTCATTACCCTGTATTATCTCAAACAGGAGTTGATATTCAAGCTACTAAAGGTCCCTGGCTTTACAAGCTTGAGACTGTAAGCGCTAAAGATGGAAGTGAAAGATATTTGAGTGCTGCAGGAGGGATCGAATATACATATTATGGTATTCGCAAAACGCAAAGTGATCTTGGTGTAATTGTTGAATATGCCTTTGATGACAGAAATGATAATCCCTTTAATAATGAAGGCATTGTTGGGCTAAGATGGAGTATGAATGATGTTAAATCTTCTAGCCTACTTGCAGGATATTTATTTGATATGAGAGGTAACTCAAATCGATTTCAGGCTGAGTTTGAACAAAGAATCAATGATAACTTAAAACTATTTTTAGATTTGTCATTTAACGGCAGCATTGATGGTACTGACTTTACGCACCAATTTAAAGAAGATTCTCAGATAACAATTAAAGTTGCCAAGTATTTTTAAATTCTTACTTCTTGATTATTTATTTTTGTAAATAAGTTAGTATCAAGATTTATATACTTATTTTCATCTCCAGATGCGAAATATAAAGGTTCATTTACAACTTGAGGATCGAAACCTTCTTTAGCAAGATCAGTTTTTTTATACTTAAACGTTCCAGTTTTTTCAATCTCTGGGCTAATGCGTATAAAAACAGGAATAGAATACTTTGGAAGCTGCTCGTTGAGATACTCATAAAAACCATCTATATTAAAATCATCTCCAGTTACAATAGATGCCATTCCAGCTCTTCCATCTTGCTTAGGGACTAATACTCCATAAACATTTGCTTCTTTAATTCCTTTATAAGCCGATATAGCCTCACTAACTTCACTTGTTGCAACATTTTCAGATTTCCATCTGAATGTATCTCCAATTCTATCAACAAAGTAAATATATCCTTCCTTATCTTTTTTCAAAAGATCGCCTGAGGTAAACCACCTGTCACCTTTTTCAAATACATCTTTAAGGATTTTTTTGTTTGTTGCTTCTTGATTAGTATAGCCTTCAAATTTGCCTCTAACTGTATCATCGTCTGGAATTTGTCCAATAGCTTCGCCTGCTTCGTCGTTATCACATTCAATACAATAACCATTTTCACTTCTAATATGTTTTTCATTATCTACATCAAACTTGATAATCTTAATGTTCATCAGCTTTTTTAAGTATGAGGGTATTCTGCCAATAGCCCCAAACCGACTGTCAATATTGAACAGGTTTATATTTCCTTCAGAAGAACCATAAAATTCAACTATATGGTTAATTTTGAAACGAGATTGAACCTCTTTCCAAACATCCGGCCTAAGGCCGTTTCCAAGAATTCCAGAAATATTATGCTTTTTTTCATATTCTGAAGGCTTGGTGTTTACAAGGTACCTCAGCATTTCACCAATATAGGTAAAATGTGTAACATTATATTTTACACATTCTTCCCAAAACTTTTCAGCAGAGAATTTTCTACGTAATACTAAACACCCACCATATAATAATACCGAAGTTACTCCTATTGCTCCTCCAGTTGCATGGTAAAGAGGAAGAACCATTAAATTTTTACTTTCAGCTGTCATATTAAGTGATTTATATTGAATTGATCCAGATGCGATAAATCTGAAATGGCTAAACTTTGATGCTTTAGGCATTCCAGTTGTTCCACTAGTATACACATACTGAAAAGGATCAGTGCTTAATAAACCTTTTCTACATTCCCGACTTGGCCTTGACTCAGGCGAGGTATTAATTTCATCATCAAAATTTTTAAAACCTTGGACATCATTGCCATACATAAATACCTCAGGAGAACCTTCAATTTCACTCTCAGATGAAGAAAAATTATCAACCAAATCAGAGTCAACAAAAACTGCATTACACTTTGATGTATTAATACAATGTGCCAGTGATTTACCTTTTATATTTGAATTTAATAGAGCAATTGTCACGCCAACTTTTGCAAATCCATACCAAAAAATAATATATTCAGGCTTATTCTCCATTAGTAGCGACACAACGTCACCAGTTTTATATCCGTTTTCAATCGCCCAATTAGCAATTTTATTCGCTCTATTATCTAATTCTTGATAGCTTATTTTTTGATCATCAAACTCTATAGCGATATTGGAGGGAGTTTTAGCACATTGTTTTTCTAATTGATCAGCAAGAGTAATGGTTCTATCTTTATCTAACTCTTTTGATTTTCTGCTGAAAAAAATAGCAAAATTTATCCATTTTAATTCTCTATTAATTTTTTGAAAAATGTTCATTAACTCTAAATTCCTTTATCAAGCATAAATTTATTTAATTTAATTATATTGTCAAAATTTTTGCCAATTGGTTTTTTTTTAATATACGTTACAGGCCTGATTCCATAAACACTATTAGACAAGAAAATTTCTTTACATTTCAATAGATTATCAATCTTAATGCTCTTGACTGCAACCTTTTTTTTTCTAATTAAGAATTCTCTTATCGTTCCATTGAGAACGCCATCTGATACAGGAGGAGTGTAGAACTTATTATTCTTAAGAAAATAAATATTAGATGTGGTGCATGAACTTACATTGCCAGAGTTATTTGTAAATATTGCATCATTATATCCTGCTTCTATTGCATCATTTTTTGCAATTATATTTTCTAGATAATTTGCAGATTTAATTTTACTAACAAAGGATTTCTCATTTCTCTTGATATTTGAAATATCTAATGTGATTGGTTTCAGTCTCAAATCATTCTTCAGTTCAGATGATTTTACAATAATACATACACCCTGCTTATCATGAATATCTATTCCACGTTCATTACTGACACGTGAAATTGTAATTCTAATAACAGCGGTTTTATTGGAAAGTTTATTTTTTTCTATTAGCCTAAGTATATCTTGATGAAATTTTCTTTTATAAAGAATTGCTTTTATTTTGACTAATTTTAATGATGAGATTAACCGATCAAGATGTAAATTAAAAAGTATTAAATTTTTGTCCTTATATAATATAGTCTCAAAGACAGCATCGCCTAACAAATAACCTCTATCTTCAATCGATATAATATTTTTATTTCTTGTTAGCTTTCCATTATTTAAAGTATACATAAATTAGTTAGCCAATACGTGTTTTTGTTCATTTGTTTTTATATCTATTTTCTTCTTTATAATATTTGAAATCTTTTGAATTGATTCATTATATTCATCGTAAGGTAAAGAGTCTGAAACTATTCCACCACCACAGCCAATTGTTAAGTAGTTATCTTTTAATGTCATTGTTCTTATAGGAATATTGAAGTCAGCATTTCCATTAAATGAAATATATCCTATAGCTCCACAATATACTCCTCTTTTACTATTTTCTAATTCCGAAATGATTTCCATGGCTCTTATCTTTGGTGCGCCTGTTATCGATCCTCCAGGCAATATCGAAAGTAGCAAATCTAAGATATTTAATTCCTTTTTGATGTAACTTTTTATGGTTGATACAAGGTGGTGAACATTTTTATAAGACTTAATCTTGGCTAGTTCCGTCACTTTTACTGATCCCCTCTCACTTACTCTTGAAATATCATTACGAAGTACGTCAACGATCATTAAATTTTCTGCAAGATTTTTCTTACTATTTTGCAAATAGCCTTTTAAATCTCGATCTTGCTGCTCGTTATTGCCTCTTTTTATCGTACCCTTAATTGGAGATGTTGTAATCTCGTCATCTTGTAACTTAATTAATCTCTCAGGTGAATAAGAACAAACCGTAAGATCATCAAAATTTAAAAATGCTGAAAACGGTGTTGAAGTTTTATCTCTATAATTCAAATATATTTCAAGAGATGTTAAATTTCTTTTATTATTTGAAAAAAATTTATGAGTGTAATTGGCTTGAAAAATGTCACCCTGATTTATGTATGAGATGATTTTCTTTATATTCTTTATATAATTTTGTTTAGTTATTTCTGGTTTCCAAGAATCTTTGTGTTCAATGGATCTTGTTGCTGAAATATAGGGTACTTTGTAAATTGATAATAATTTATTTCTTCTGTTTGTGTGCGAAGACTCATTTTTATTTAGTTTAAGATGATCCAGATTAAGAGAAAATAAATATGATTTTTTTAGTTTCAGATCAAACGCAAAAACAAAATCATATAAGCCAAAAATCGAATCAAATGCTGAATTATCTTTTTTTGATATCTGTTTTATTTTCTCTATATTTAAACAAGTATCATATGTAATATATCCTGCTAATCCGCATTGAAAGTCAGGTAAATATTTTCTTTTATTATGTTTCGTTTTATTAATAAGATTATTTAGGAAACGCTTTTTAGAAATTTTTATTAGTTTATCATTTTCGTATAACTTATTTTTTTTTAATTTGTAGATACATAGTGGATCTACTGCTAAATAGGTATATCGATTGTCTTTTGAAAACTCACCAGCACTATCTAAGAGTATCTGATTAGTAAACGTTTCAAATTTTTTAATAACATCTGTTGGTTCCAAATATTTTAATTTTTGTACCCTAAGTTTATTATTTTTATTTTCCATATTGCCATTCTTGGTAGGGATATCCGGAGTCGAACCGGAACGCCCGAAGGCACCAGATTTTGAGTCTGGCGCGTCTACCAATTCCGCCATATCCCCATTCTTATTTTCTAATTAAAAATAATAACTTAGTTAATGAATTCAACACAATCAATTTCTTTTGGTGTGAAAGTATTCTCAATAGTGTGAAAGTCACAATGATCAAATATGTACTATTTTGTGATCTTTTTAATCTCTTTTACAACTAAAGAATAGTTATCTTTCAAGACTTTATGACCCTTCAGATATCTATTAAATTCCTTATAAAGACTTTCATAATACCAAGCGACATCTTTGGGTGATGCAGAAAATCGTTTCCATAGTTTTTTACCCACTCTTTTATGATCATCTATAATACATGTTCCATTATGCAGTTTATCACATAGAGATACAAACATAGAGGATTGGGTTTTCTTCTTTATATCTGAAATATATTTCTTTTTTCTCTCAGACCATGGTGGTTTTGGTTCTACAACAGAGTCACTGCACTCTTTTACGATGGTTGCTACTTTACTACCAAATTTTGTTCTTATTACTTTGAGTGTTTTTACGCCACCTTGATCTTCAACTGCATCATGCAATAAAGCACCAATTGCTTCATCTGTGTTTCCACCATTCTCAATCACATAATTACTTACAGAAGATAAATGTGAGAAATATGGGATTTTTGCTTCACCTTTGCGATCATGCTTTAAATGCAACTTGTATGTATAATCTAGTGCCTTTTTGTATTTAATTTTATTAAACATTTAATGAGTTTGAACGATTTTTTTGTTCAAGTATAGTGAATTCAATATGAGTGAAGCGAAAGATAGAGTTGTTATTGATGACTGGTTAAGAAGATCAAATTGGATTTTGACTGATCACGAAGGTGAAAAACGAAATGTAGATTTTGAAGTACGTGGCAAAGGTAGAGTTGACTATACATTATATGACTCAAATAATTTTCCACTATGTGCTCTTGAGGCAAAGTCATTAGAGGTTTCAAAAGGGGACGGTGGATTACTAGCAGCAAAAGAGCAAACTCGAAAATATGCGAAGGCACAGAAGTGTCGTTTTGCAATAATGTCAAATGGTGAAATGCATTATCTCTGGGATACGCATATAGGTAATCCCGTTGCAATATCAATTTGCCCTACTCAAGAAGAACTTGAATTAAAACTTAATAAGTACCAACCAGATAATAATAAATTGTTTGAAGAAGAAATTAATGAGGACTACATTGTTCTAACACAATTGCCTGACTATAACAAAAATCCAGACTATATTAATGAAAATAAGAGAGATCATTTTAAAGAAAAAAATAAATTAAAATTTCTGCGTCCATTTCAATTGCAGGCATTAAAAGCAATTCAAAAATCTGCAAAAGAAGGAAATGATCGTTTTTTACTTGAAATGGCAACAGGTACAGGAAAAACTCTCACGTCATGTGCAATTATTAAATTATTTTTAAGATCAGCAAATGTTAAAAGAGTACTATTTCTCGTTGATAGATTAGAACTTGAGACACAGGCAGAAAAAGAATTTAAAGAAGTTTTAAAAAACGATTATTCAGTTGCAATTTGGAAAGAAAAACAAACATCTTGGAAAGTTGCAGAGATAGTTGTCACAACAGTACAATCTTTAAAAACCAAAAATAAATATAAGAGAGAATTTTCAAGAGATGACTTTGATTTAGTAATTTCAGATGAGTCACATAGATCTCTTGGTGGACAAAGCAAAAAAGTATTCGAATATTTCATTGGATATAAACTTGGATTAACTGCTACCCCAAAGGATTACTTAAAAAATATTTATTCAAATCAAGGCGTTCTTGATCCAAGAGAACTTGAAACACGTATGCTCCTTGATACATATACAACATTTGGTTGCGAAAGTGGAAATCCTACATTTAGATACTCACTTTTAGATGGCGTAAGAGATGGTTACCTAGTTAACCCTAAACCCCTAGATGGAAGAACAGATATCACTACTCAACTTTTATCAGATCAAGGTTACACGTATACAGATGTAGATGAAGAAGGAAATACAATAGAAGCAAAGTTCACAAGAAAACAGTATGAAAAAACATTTAAATCAGAAGAAACGAATTTATCATTTTGTAAGGCATTTATGGAAAATGCAAAAAAAGATCCCTACTCTGGAGAAATTGGCAAATCTCTCGTGTTCTGTGTTTCTCAAAATCACGCAGGTAAAATCACCCAGTACCTTAATGAATTTGCTCATGAAATGTTCCCTGGAAAATATCAATCTGACTTTGCAATGCAAGTTACATCAAAGGTAGATCGTGCAACAGAAATGACTACTAATTTTAGAAACAATAATTTGGGAGGCACATCTGACTTTAACCCATTCTATAAAACATCAAAATCAAGAGTTTGTGTAACTGTGGGCATGATGACAACTGGATACGACTGCACAGATTTATTAAATATATGCTTGATGAGACCAATTTTTTCTCCTTCTGATTTTATACAAATGAAAGGAAGAGGCACACGATTAAATAATTTTAAGAGTCATTGGATAGATCAGAAAGAAATAACAGAAGAAGTTGATTATGATAAAAAAGAATTTCTCCTTTTTGATTTCTTTGCAAATTGTGAGTATTTTGAAAAAGAATTTAAATACGACGAAAAACTAAAACTACCAACCATCTCAAGTCCTCCTGGAGAACCAGTAATCACTATTAAACCAGAAGAAGTTGAGAATACTAATCCTGATCCTCTTGCTACTTTAGATGTTATCAAAATAGGAAAAGAGGGCATGAAAATTGATCGAATGTTCTTTGATGAATTTGCAGAAAAAATTAAAACTCACACTTCAATTGAAGAAATGATGAATAATCGAGATTTTGACCAAGCAGAACAATATCTAAATGACAATCTTCTGAATAAACCTGATGAGTACTACACTTTAGATAAACTTAAAAGAGCACTTAAACTGGATCGAGGATTAAGTACTAAAGAACTATTGTTATATATATTTGGACATATAAACAAAATAAAATCAAAAGATGAATTATTTGAAGATGAATTTGATAAATTTGATAATTTATTTAATCCTGATGAAAATTCATTTGATGCTATACGACAGGTTTTTGAAGCGTATGCAACAGACTCAGAATTTAGAGAAATAGTCGACTCTGGAAGGTTTGCTGAATTGAATATACACCCGACTGGAGAATATTTTAAAAAACTACCTGAAGAATTTAGAAAAAGTATACCTTCTTATATTAAAGAAAACATTGCATTAGAGAAATTTACAAATGCTTGATGATGTAACCAAAAGAAGAATTAACTCTTTAAGGGACATACTTGTTGGAAAATTACCAGACCCAAAAGCGCAAGTAGAACAAATCACAAATGGTCTAATTTATAAGTTCATGAGTGATATGGATGAAGAGTCTGTATCAATGGGTGGAAAATCAACTTACTTCTCAGGCAAATTTCAAAAGTATTCTTGGAAGAATTTAATGGACACTAAAACAAGTGGTGTTGAAAAAATTAAACTCTATTCAGAAGCGATTGTAGAGATGTATACAAATGAGAATCTTCCTGAATTATTTAGAGAGATATTTAAAAATTCATTTCTTCCATTTAAAGACCCATCAACATTAAATATGTTTTTAAAAGAGATTAATGAATTTCATTATTCTCACTCAGAAAAACTTGGTGATGCATTTGAGTACTTACTATCTTTTATGGGTTCACAAGGTGATGCAGGTCAATTTAGAACACCAAGACATATAATTGACTTTATTGTTGAGATTGTAAATCCTCAAAAAAATGAAACTATATTAGACCCTGCCTGTGGAACAGCAGGATTTTTAATTAGTTCATACAAACATATTTTAAATCAAAATACAAAAAAGAATTTAGGAGATGGTCTTACTGCATCAGATAGAAAAAAGATTGGTAAAAATTTAAATGGTTATGACATTTCTCCTGATATGGTGAAAATGTCTTTAGTAAATATGTATTTACATAAATTCACCAACCCTAAAATTAATGAGTACGATACACTTTCAAGTGAAGACAGATGGAATGAATATTACGATTTGATACTTGCTAATCCTCCATTCTTTTCTCCGAAAGGTGGGATAACCCCTCATAACAGATTTGGCGTGAAATCTACTAAAGCAGAAGTATTGTTTGTTGATTATATTAATGAACATTTAAAACCCAATGGTAGAGCAGGAATAATTGTACCTGAAGGTGTTATTTTTCAAACAGGAACTGCTTACAAACAATTAAGAAAAAGACTAATTGAAACTTCTTTAACTGGGGTTATCTCTCTACCAGCAGGAGTATTTCAACCATACTCAGGTGTAAAAACATCAATACTCATTTTAGATAAAGAAAAATCAAAAAAAAATAAAGATATATTCTTTATTGATATTGTAAATGATGGTTACTCTTTGAATGCTAATAGAAATATCATTGATAAAAATGACTTACCTCAAAATATAATAAACATCCAAGAAAATAAAAATCTAAACAAAATTGAAAAAACTAAAATATTAAATTCAGATGATTTATCATTTGTTTATTCAAAATATGTTGAAGAAGATAAAAATGATAAGTTTAAATTTAAAAGAATTAAAATTTCAGAAATTGCTGAAATTTTTTCAGGTTCAAGACAAAAAGGTGGGTCTTTAGAAAAAGGAATTCCGAGTATTGGTGGTGCTCAAATAGGAAAAAATGGGGAAATTTTAAATGAAAAAATGGTTTTTATTTCTGAAGAACATTTTAATTCAATGAAAAAAGGTCAATTAAAAATGGGCGATGTATTAATCGTTAAAGATGGAGCAACTACTGGCAAGATGGGTTTTTATAATGGTGAGTATACAAAGGCAGCAATTAATGAGCATATATTTGCATTAAGAACTAATGAAAATTTTAATAATTATTTTTTATATTACCTGTTGAAAAATAATAACTTTCAAACAAAACTTAAACCTTTCATTCAAGGAATTATAGGTGGTATAAATTTAAAATTTTCAAATATTGAGTTACCTTTTCCTAATATAGAAATTCAAAATCAAATAATTGAAGAACTAGATAGTTACCAAAAAATTATTGATGGATGTAGACAGGTTATAAAAAACTATAAACCTTCAATTGATATTGACCCAAGTTGGGAGGCGGTTGAATTAGGTAACTTACTAGATATTACAAGAGGCGGTTCTCCTAGACCAATCAATAAATTTATAACAGATGATAAAAATGGAGTTAATTGGATTAAAATTAGTGATGCTACAAAATCAGGAAAATATATTTACGAAACTAAAGAAAAAATAATTAAAGAAGGAGTTAAACATTCAAGACAAGTTAAAGAAGGAGATTTTATATTATCTAATTCAATGTCTATAGGCAGACCTTATATTATGAAAACAAATGGATGCATACACGACGGTTGGTTACTTTTAAAAAAGAAAAGCACTAATATTACTGATGATTATCTTTATTACATTTTGAGTTCACAAAATATCTATAATCAATTTAAATCTCTTTCTAGAGGAGGAGTGGTTAATAATCTAAATAAAGAAATAGTAAATAAGGTAAAAATACCTCTTCCAGAAATGAAAATTCAAAATAAAATTGTTGCATTATTAGAAGAGGAAAGAAAAATAATTATTAATAATGAAGTTTTAATAAAGAACTTTTCTAAAAAAATAGACGAAAAAATTTTAAGTATTTGGTCAAATTAGTTATACTTGCAAATGCACCTATAACGACTTTGGGTGTGAAAGTAGTGTGAAAGTATTAAAAAACTTCAAATACTGCGTCAGGTCTCAAATTCTAGGAAACAACATCTTTTGAGTCTGGCGCGTCTACCAATTCCGCCATATCCCCATTCTATAAATTATTCTTTAAACCATTATTATAATGAATAAGAGCCTAAAGTTATTATGTATGCTAATATATGTATATTACCATAAGTTATGTTAAACACTATTTATCAAAAATTTAAGCTATATTTCGTCTCTAAAACTTTACAGTTTTCTAATAGTCCTTATGCGTATCCTTTTCTATTTGTAATTTGCTTAATAGAAGCAATCATATTTCCATTACCTCAGGAAATTATTATGATTCCTATGATGGCAGTCAATAAAGCCAGGGTTTATATGATTGCATTCGTTTGCCTTACTGGCTCCTTAGCGGGTGCTGTTATTGCTTATTTCATCGGACTGTTTCTGTTTGAAAGCCTTGGCATGCTTATACTTGAAACGTTACATATGAATAACGCTTTCTATGATTTTGTAAGCGATATTGAACAATATGGGTTTTTATATGTGTTTATTGGGGGCTTTACTCCTTTACCTTTTAAAGTTGTAACTTTATCGAGCGGTTTCCTAAATATTAATTTTTTAATATTTATTCTTGCTTGTATCTTATCAAGATCAATTAGGTTTTTTTTAATTGGTTTTTTAATTAAAACGTACGGTGAGCTGGTAATGCGTGAATTCGAGAAAAGATTAACTCTTTATTCAATTTTTTTTATAATAATAATATTATTAATTTTGTTTTATATAAGCGCTTGATTAAATAATGAACTCAATAAATCTTAACCTATATGTCTCATTAATTACATTGATTATAGTTTTTATTCTCGAATATATTTTCAAATTAATTCCATGTGATATGTGCTTAGTCGAAAGATACCCTTACTACGCCCTTATATTATTAAGCATTATCGCAATGTATTTAGTAAAAATAGAGAAAACAGGATTAAAAAAAATAATAGATTATTTATCAATCTTAACAATTTTATTTGGTTGCATTTACACTCTAAGGCACGTTGGCGTTGAAAGAGGCATTCTTAATCTAAGTACCGAATGCTCAGGTTCGCTGGTTAATACGTCAGATAAATTGGCATTGCTTGAGGAACTTAATCAAGCTGCATTAGTAAGATGTGATGAAGCAACTTATTTATTTAACTTTATATCAATTGCAGAATCTAACTTGATTTTGATGACTTTTCTCTTATTTATAAATATATATTTTTTGGTAAAAAAGTAATGAATGCAAAAAGAAAAATTTTAGAGAAAATTGTTCGAGTTGACCAAGCCGGTGAGGTAGGTGCCCAGCAAATTTATGAAGGCCAAAAATTAGTATTCAAGACTTTAAAAAATAAAAAAGACTACGATCAAATTTCACGAATGGCAAATGAAGAAAAAGAGCATCTCGACTACTTTAATGAACTTGCAAAAAAAGAGTCTATAAAACCTACTAAATTATCAAACTTATTTGGTGTTGGTGCTTTTGCAATGGGCATTGGTACTGCCCTCTTGGGTCGAAAAGCTGCATATGTTTGTACTGAGGCGGTAGAAGAAGTTATTGAAGCCCATTATCAAAAACAAATAGATGAATTAGACGGTATTCACGATGATGTAAGAGAAAAAATAATTAAGTTCCAAGAAGATGAAGTAGACCATAAAAATACTGCCATTAATGAGGGGTCTCAACAAGCATTAGGCTATAGCATTTTGAGAAAAACAATTAACGAGACTACCAAGCTAGCAATCTTTATGGCAGAGAGATACTAGTTATTTTTCTAGTTGTATATCCCAGTATAGAAAATCCATCCAACTTTCGTGAAGAAAATTTGGTGGGAATGATCTTCCACATTTGTCTAAATCAGCCATTGTTGGTATCTTCGGATAATTTTTCGGCTTCATGCCCGAGTGTTTGAGAAGTTTGCCTCCTTTTTTTACATTACACATTGAACATGCAGTTACAATATTTTCCCATGTTGTTTCTCCCCCGTGCGCTCTAGGTAATAAATGGTCGAATGTTAAATCTTTTTTCGAACCACAGTATTGGCAACTAAACTTATCTCTTAAAAAGACATTGAATCTTGAAAAAATAGGATTTCGAGTTGGCTTGATATAAGTCTTTAAACTTATGACGCTTGGCAAATACATCTGGAAGCTTGGACTGCTAATTTCACGAGTATAATTAGAAACAATATTTACTCTTCCTAAAATTACTGCTTTTACACTATCTTGCCAACACCACAGGGAGAGGGGGTAATGACTTAATGGACGAAAGTCAGAATTCAATACGAGAGCAGGACATTTTTCTAATGGCACGCGAACAGTCATATAAATATAATATATGCATATACACCTTAAATTCAAAAAAATTTTGTGTGAAATTAATTTGAAAATTTTTCAGTTATGAAATCTATAGCAATTGAAAGTCCGTCTTGGGCAATTGAATGTGGAGTATTTGGTGAAATGTGGGCTTTTACATCTAATCCAATACCCTTCAATTTTTTTTCAGCTTCAATTGTATCCTGGTAAGGCACCATTGGGTCAGCATCGCCATGTATAAGATAAATGGGAGGCTTAGACTTTAACTCTTTATCCAACAATTCTGGTGCAATTAATCTACCTGAAAATCCTACAATTGCCCTTATTGGCTTTGGTCTCCTTAGACCAACATGAAGGCTCATCATAGTTCCCTGACTAAATCCAACAAGGGCTAAATTTTGATCAGTTAAATTGTAATGCTCAAGTTGCTCATCAATAAAGTTATTAAGAGTATCGGCAGCGGTTAAAACACCTTTCCAAATTGTAGCAGGATCTCCCGATTGAAAATCAAACCACTGATAACCCATAGGATTCATGACGCATTTCTCTGGTGCATTAGGAGATAAGAAAACTGCATCTGGAAGTGTTGGCTGAAAATAATTGGCTAAGCTAATTAAATCATTTCCATCTGCACCATATCCATGACAAAAAATTACAATTTTTTTTGGGTTCTGTGAGTTAACAGCTTCAATAACGGGTCCATTAAGAATTGACACTAGGAAACTCTTTTCTCAACAATTCCAACAATATCACTCATAATATCTTTGAGCTGATAGTTTTTTGGAGTGTATACTGCCTCTACACCATTGTTGATTAATAGTTTTTCATCCTCAGTCGGAATGATACCTCCAACGATTACTGGTATATCGTCTATTTTGTTTTTTTTCATTTCATTCATAATTTCCCCAACAAGTTGTACATGTGACCCAGAAAGAATAGAGAGACCGATAATATGAACATCTTCTTCAACTGATGACTTCACTATTTGTTCAGGTGTCAGCCTGATTCCCTCGTATAAAACATCCATACCACAATCACTAGCACTAACAGCTATTTGTTCAGCGCCACTTGAGTGACCATCGAGACCTGGCTTCCCTACAAGAAACTTAATACGTCTGCCTATTTTATCTGATATATTTTCAACTCTTTTCCTAATTGCACTATAGTCATCATTGTTAGTTGGCTGAATATTGCTTATGCCTGTTGGTGCTTTAAATTCTCCAAACACATCCCTTAATACAGCTGACCATTCACCTGTTGTAACTCCAGCTTTTGCAGCAGCTATAGATGGTTCCATCAAATTGCTTCCATTATTTGCTGCATCAATCAAATCTTTTAATGCTTTATCTACAACCCCTTGGTCTCTATTTTTTCTCCATTGTTGAATAGCATTCACTTGTTCACTCTCAATTTTGGGATCTATTGTCTCTATTCCTCCATCAGAAGAAGTTAGAGGTGACTCTTCAGTTTCTACAAAGTCATTCACACCAACAACAATTTGTTCTTTGCTGTTTATTTTTCTTAATCGTTCTTTTTGTGAGTTAACAAGTTCTTGTTTCAAATAACCACTTTCAACTGCCTTAACAGCGCCTCCTATAGATAATATATGATTAAATTCCTCATACGCTGCTTCTTCAAGTGCTCTGACTTTTTCATCTATAACTTTTGAGCCATTAAATATATCTTCAAAATGAAGTAAATCAGTTTCAAAAGCAACAATTTGCTGGAGCCTTAGAGACCACTGCTGATCCCACGGTCTTGGTAAACCCATTGCTTCATTCCATGCAGGTAATTGCACAGCCCTTGCTCTTGCATCTTTTGACAAAACAACCCCGAGCATTTCAATCAAAATTCTATAAACATTATTTTCTGGTTGCTGCTCTGTTAACCCAAGACTGTTTACTTGCATGCCATATCTAAATCTTCTATTTTTTGCGTCTTTCACTTTATATCGTTCTTTCGTAATTCGATCCCATAAAGAAACAAACGCTCTCATCTTACACATTTCAGTGATAAACTTGATTCCAGAATTAACAAAAAAACTTATTCTACCAACAACGTTCTCAAATTCTTCCTCTGTTAATGTTTTTGAAGACTGCACTTTATCAAGATATGCCACTGCAATTGAGAGTCCAAAAGCAAGTTCCTGTTCAGGTGTTGCTCCAACTTCAACTAGGTGATAAGGGCAAACATTAATTGGATTCCAATTAGGCATTTCTTTGAATGTAAAAGTAATAACATCTGAAATAATTCTTAAGCTAGGGTTTGGAGGTAAAATGTAAGTTCCTCTCGATAAATATTCTTTTAGGACATCATTTTGAGTTGTACCTCTGAGACTGCTTCGGTCAATACCTTGTTCATCAGCTACTGCGATATACAAACTGAGCAGCCACGCCGCAGTCGCATTGATGGTCATTGAAGTGTTCATTTTATCTAAAGGAATTTGATTGAACAAAGACCTCATATCTCCAATATGAGAAATTGGAACTCCTACCTTGCCTACTTCACCTTTTGATAATATGTGATCGCTATCGTAGCCAGTTTGAGTTGGCAGATCAAAAGCCACTGATATACCGGTTTGACCCTTGGAAAGGTTCTTAAGATACAGTTCATTTGACTTTTTGGCAGACGAATGTCCTGCATAAGTTCTTATAAGCCAAGGTTTATCCATTGTTTTTTAACGTTTTTTTTGTGAATAATTAAATCGTTTTCACTAAAATGTATATACTAATCTATTTTAAATGGCTATAAACCTAGAAAAAAGAAACAACAGATTTATATAATTGACACTACAGGAGCTAATTTATGACGACTGAAGAAAAAGATATTTATGCAATCGGTGAAGTCCCACCTCTTGGATATGTCCCAAAAAAAATGCACGCTTGGGTTATTAGAAGAGACCGTCACGGCAATCCCATGAAATCATTTCAGGAGGAAGAATTTAATATACCTGAAGTTGGCTCCAACGATGTTTTAATTTTTGTGATGGCTGCTGGTGTTAATTATAATGGAGTTTGGGCTGGTCTTGGTAAACCTGTGTCTACTTTAGATATGACGAAAAAAGATTATCACATTGCAGGTTCAGATTGTTCTGGAATAGTTTGGAAAGTTGGCTCTGGAGTTAAAAAGTGGAAAGTTGGTGATGAAGTAATCATCCATGGAATGCAATGGGATCACGAAGATGCTGAAGTTAATGGCGGTGAACCAATGGTTTCAAAAACAAATAAGGTGTTTGGTTACGAAACTGCTGACGGAACTTTTGCACAATTTACATCTGTTCAAGCTCATCAAGTCTTACGTAAACCACCAAATCTCTCTTGGGAAGAAAGTGGTTGTTACATGTTAACGCTTGCGACAGCGTACAGAATGCTTTTTGGTCATGCGCCCAATGAATTAAAACCTGGTGATTTTGTTTTAATATGGGGAGCGTCAGGTGGTCTCGGAAGTATGGCGGTCCAACTTGCAAAGATTGTTGGAGCCAAGCCTATTGGTATTATCTCAGACAACTCAAAAATAGATTATGTAAAAAGTCTTGGAGCTGTGGGAGTACTAAACAGAAAAGACTTCAACTGTTGGGGTGAACACCCGGATATTGATGATGCTGAAACATATGGAAACTATATGAAAGAAGTTAGAAAGTTTGGTAAAGCATTATGGGAATTCACAGGAAAGGGAAACAATGTAGATATGGTCTTTGAACATCCAGGAGAAACAACAGTTCCTGTATCTTGCTTTGTTGTAAAGCCTGGTGGAATGGTTGTTATTTGTGCGGGTACAACAGGCTACAATTTAACTTTAGATGCAAGATATCTATGGATGCAAAGTAAAAGGCTTCAGGGCTCACACTTTGGAAATTCAAAGCAAGCTAATGCAGCAAACGAGCTTGTTATTGATGGTACTTTAGATCCTTGTATGTCTGAATTATTTGCATGGAAAAACATTCCTGATGCACATGAAAAAATGCTCAACAACGAACATAAAGGTGGCAACATGTCTGTTCTTGTCGGTGCGGCAAAAGAAGGTCAAAAGTCTCTCAACTAATTATAACTCTATGAACCAATTAATTTTAAAATGCCAAAAAGCTCTTATTACTGTCGATAAGTATTATGATGCTGCCTTACAGCATGTTAGAGGTGAACTTATAGTTGATGGTAAATTATCAAGAGACAATCTTGATAAAGAGCAGCATGCAGCTCATGGACTTTCGTGGATTGCAGCTTACAGAGCAACTCTAAAGGAAATGGTAAACTGGGCAGAAAATTTAGATGAGGACTCTGCTTTTAATGAGACAGAGCAACTTATGCTTCAGATCATATTCTCAGAATATTGTGCGCAGATAAAATCAGGTATTCCAATGTCACAACTTGAGTATGTGCGGCCACAAGACCTGGGTCTTAAAAATGGTTTATTTCAGGAGAACGGTACTGAGGAATTTAATGACTTAATTCTCAATGGTAACAGTACTGATGACAGAATGAAGCTTGCACAATTATTAAAGGATGGATTTAGCAGTAAAAACTTTGGAAACAGTAATCTTGATGAGACTACATCTATTATCAGAGATCAGTTTAGAAAATTTGTTGAGGATGATGTCACACCACATGCTCACGAATGGCATTTAAAAGATGATTTAATACCAATGCAAATCATTGAGAAGATGTCTGAGATGGGAGTTTTTGGTCTCACGATCCCTGAGGAATATGGTGGTTTAGGAATGTCCCGTTTTGTAGACTGTGTTGTGACTGAAGAGCTCGCTCGAGGCTATATTGGCATTGGATCATTGGGAACACGAGGTGATATTGCTGCTGAATTATTAATAACAGGCGGAACTGAAGATCAAAAATTAAAATTTCTTCCTAAAATTGCTTCAGGTGAAACTTTGCCATGTGCAGTACTCACGGAACCTCATTCAGGTTCTGATATGGGATCTTTCAAGACAAGAGCAGTAGCTAATGGTGAACATTACACAATTACTGGAAATAAAACTTGGGTAACACATGGCGCGCGCAGTGATGTGATGATGCTCCTTGCTAGGACTAATCCTGACGAAAAAGGTTACAAAGGTTTGTCGATGTTTTTAGCAGAAAAACAAAGGGGTGATGATGATAATATGTTTCCTGATGATGGCATTAGTGGTGGGGAAATTGAGGTCTTGGGCTATAGAGGAATGAAAGAGTATGAAATGGCATTTGATGGATTTAAAGTAAAGAAAGAAAATCTATTAGGTGAAGAAGAAGGTAATGGATTTAAACAGATGATGGAAACTTTTGAGTCAGCAAGAATTCAAACTGCAGCAAGAGCTTTGGGTGTTGCGCAATCGGCATTTGAAACATCCATGCAATACGCTATTGATAGATTGAATGTTACTGGACAATCTCTGTATGATAAGCCAAGAAATGCCTCTAAAATTGTATCAATGGCAACTGAAATAATGGCTGCACGACAGTTGACTTATTATGCTGCAAGGGAAAAAGATAAAGGTCACAGATGTGATCTTGAAGCAGGTATGGCTAAAATGCTTGCCGCAAGAGTTGCCTGGGCATGTGCTGATAATGGCTTACAAATACATGGGGGTAATGGATTTGCTCTTGAATACCCTATCAGTAGAATACTATGTGACTCAAGAATACTGAATATTTTTGAAGGCACTGCTGAGATACAGGCAGACATTGTCACGCGAAGATTAGTGTCAACCAATCCATCATAAGATGCCAGGATTTTTATACTATTTATTAATACCCATTTCTTTGTTGGCAGTACTAGCTGTATTGGGTACAGGGATATATGCTATGTTTAAGGGTGGAGACTTCAACAAAAAATACGCGAATAAATTGATGAGATTAAGGATTACACTTCAGTTTGTCGCTATTGTTATTATCATGAGCGCGTTGTACTTTTCTACTAATAGTTAATGGTAAAACTCAATAAAATTTATACTAAAGCAGGAGATAAAGGTAAGACTGGCTTAGTAAATGGTAAACGAATTTTTAAAGATAATATTCGCATTAAAGCTTACGGAACAGTAGATGAGCTGAATACGATACTTGGTATTGTCAATCTTTATACTAAAGCAAGTATAAAAAAAATAACTTCAGAAATTCAAAATGATCTTTTTGACTTAGGAGCAGATC
>CABZHU010000009.1 GCA_902525575.1 uncultured Pelagibacteraceae bacterium | reverse complement strand
ATTATTTCTATCTTGACGGTCACTTATTAAACGGCTGTAATGCTCGGCATGCTGTAAATAATTTTCAGCACCTACATGATCTCCTGAAGCCGCTGCATCTTTTGCTAAGACTTTATACTTTTCAAGCACTGTAGATAGATTTCCTCTTACGCGAGTAGAGCTATTACCATTAACAAAATTATCACCCGAATGTCTATTATTTGACCTTTTAAAAGGTCTAGTTCTTCTATTTTTCACTTTGAAAATTAATTCCTAAATATAATTGGAAGTTTTTTTAATTAATTCTTTTAAAAGAATATTTGTAAAGTAGTGTTTACTATAAAAATAATCAAGTTTTTATTTAATTACTTTCAGCAATAATACATCTCGGAATATTTGATATATCATTTTTTATAGAAGCAACTTTAAAGTTATTGTTTTTCAATATCTTAACTACTCCTTCGTCTTGATTCATTCCTACTTCCAAGAATAAATATTGCTTCCTCTTCATCTTTTTGGCTAAATTCCAAATTATATTTTTGTAAAAATAAAGTCCTTTTTCATCTGCAAATAATGCTCTTATTGGCTCAAAATTCTTTACATCTTCCATAATATTCTTTTTTTCTTCAAATGGAATATATGGTGGGTTGCTTATTACAATATCGAATGAACTGGAGTCAAAATTAGAAAAATCTGTTTCTAAAAATTTTAATCTATTTTTATTTAATAAAAATTCTTTATTTTTTTCTGAAACCTTTATAGCTTCATTATCAATTTCAATACCTGTTCCCGAACTTGATAAATATTCATTTAGCAAAGAAATAATCAGACATCCAGATCCAGAACCAAGATCTAAAAAATTATAAGATTTAGTTAGATCAGGAAAATACTCAATGACTGATTCAATTAATAATTCACTATCTGATCTTGGAATGAGAACAGAAGAATCAACATAAAAATCATTTTTCCAAAATGATTTTGTATTCGTTATGTAAGCAATTGGCTCTGAATTTTTTCTTCTATTAATTAATTTTTCAAAATTTTTTAAATCCTTTTCACCTACTTTTTTATTATGAGCTAAATTTATTTCTTCATTACTCAATCCAAGAACATGTGATAGAATTAACTTTTTCTCAGAAACTGGAATAGAATTCTTTGTTGAATACAAAATCTCATCTATTGTTGCCATTTTAATTACTCTGATCTGCAATAATTAAATTTGAGATTACTTCCTCAAGTCCGGATGCATTCAAAATTTGCTCTAGTTTATACAACGTTAAATTAATTCTATGATCTGTAACTCTTCCTTGAGGGAAGTTATAAGTTCTAATTCTTTCAGATCTATCCCCTGAACCAATCTGAGATTTTCTCTTATCTGCGATATCATCTTCTTGTTTTTTTCTCTCATGATCATAAAGTCTTGTTTTTAATACAAGCATAGCTTTTGCTTTATTTTTGTGTTGTGATTTCTCATCCTGCTGTTGTACGACAATTCCTGATGGCAGATGAGTAATTCTAACTGCACTATCAGTAGTATTTACATGTTGGCCTCCAGCTCCACTTGAGCGAAATACATCAACTCTTATATCTTTTTCGTCTATTTGAATATCAACATCCTCAGCCTCAGGCAATACTACAACACTGGCTGCAGATGTATGAACTCTTCCTTGAGACTCAGTTTCAGGAACCCTTTGGACCCTATGAACACCAGACTCAAACTTCAGTTTTGAATAGACACTCTGCCCTGATATTTTCGCTATAACCTCTTTCATGCCCCCTTTCTCAGAATCAGAAACAGACAAATAATCGACTTTCCAATTTTGATCCTCCGCATATCGCTGGTACATGCGCAATAGTTCATTTGCAAATAAAGCCGCTTCATCTCCACCTGTTCCAGCCCTGATTTCAAGAATTACATCTTTTTGGTCTAATGGATCTTTAGGAATTAATAATTGTTTTAAAGACTCTTCTGATGATTGAAGATTTAATTTTAAGTTACCAATCTCAGATTTTGCGATTTCTATTAGATCGTTATCATTTCCGTCTAGAACTGCATTTAAATCTTCATGCTCTTTGAGAAGAGATAAATAAATATTTATTTGTTCCGCTAAAGGTTTAATTTCTGCGTATTCCTTTGAAATTGAAACATATTTTTCTTTATCATTTACTGCAGTAGTTAGCTCTTTTTCTAAAGAATTAAATTTATTTAATATTTTATCTAATTCGTCTCGCTTAATCATTTATTGTTCTAACTTTTTGCTCAACAAGCTCAACCACATGGTCAACAATTTCAGGATTGGTAATTTTATGATCTGCAACACCTGACAAATAAATCATATTATTGCCCTTACCTCCTCCAGTAAGGCCAATGTCACTTTTGAGTGCCTCTCCTGGACCGTTAACAACACATCCAATAATTGAAAGTGTGAGAGGTGTTTTTATATGTGCAAGTCTTTGTTCTAACTTCTTGACCGTTTCAATGACTGGGAAAGCTTGTCTAGCACATGAAGGACAAGATATAATCTTTATTCCTCTTGAACCTAAATCTAAGCTTTTCAATATTTCATAACCAACTTTAATTTCTTCTACTGGATCAGCAGTAAGTGATACTCTTATCGTATCTCCAATGCCTTTTGATAAAAGATTACCAATGCTTATCGAGGATTTAATTGAACCAGATAAGTAAGTGCCTGCCTCGGTTAGCCCAACATGAAATGGATAATCACATAATTGAGCAAGCTTTTCGTATGATTCAATAGTTATAAATACATCAGAAGCTTTTACGCTTATTTTAAAGTTTTCAAAATTATTACCTTCCAATAACTTTATATTTTCTAACGCACTTTCAACCAATGCATCTGAGCATGGTTCCTTGTATTTCATTAGTATTTTTTCATCTATTGATCCTGCATTAACTCCTACTCTCATGCTTATATTGTTTTGCTTTGCAGCCTCAATCACTTCAATGATTTTTTCTTTTCCAATATTTCCAGGATTCACTCTCAAACAGGCTGCGCCAGCTTCTGCCGCTTCTATTGCACGTTTATAATGAAAGTGTATATCTGCAACGATCGGAACACTTGATTGATTTACTACCTCTTTGAGAGACTCAGTAGACCCTTTGTCTGGACAGGAAACCCTAACAATGTCAGCACCTTCTTCAACCAATGAGTTGATTTGAGAAACTGTAGCATCAATATCTGTAGTTAAAGTATTGGTCATTGATTGAACAGTGATTTTCGCATCTCCACCAACTTGTACATTGCCAACATTAATCATTTTAGTCTTACGTCTGACTATAGTATGTTTAAAATCTTCTCTCACAATGAAACCTTATTAATATTTTTAAATTATATTATATTTTATCTAGATTAAATACACTGTGTAGCGCATTTACAGCTGCCTCTGTTTTATTTCTATCAATTAAGACACTAATTTTAATTTCTGAAGTTGATATGACCTCAATATTAATATTATTATCAGAGAGACACTCAAACATTTTCGCTGCTATTCCAGGCTGATTTCTCATACCTGAACCAATTATTGAAACTTTTGATAAGTTTTGCTCATCCAGTACTTTTGAAAAAACTATTCTTTCTTTAAGTTCCTCAAGTACGCCAAGTGACTTCTTTAAATCAGTCATTGGGACTGTGAACGTTATATTAGTCATTTTTCTCTCAATAAAATTATTTTGAACAATCATATCAACATTTACTGATGAACTGGCCAATTCTTTGAATATTTCTGCAGCAACTCCAGGCTTATCCTCAACATCAATAATAGTTATTTTTGCCTCATCTTTAGAATAAGCAACGCCAGTAACTGCGCGAGTTTCATTCGATACATCATTTGAAATTTGCGTACCTTCATCAGAAGGATTAAATGTTGATCTTACATTAACATTCACATCATGATTCATTGCAGACTCAACAGATGAAGTCTGAAGGACTTTCGCACCTTGAGAGGCCATTTCGATCATCTCTTCATAAGAAATTTTATCAAGTCTTCTGACTTTGTCTGTCATTTTAGGATCAGAAGTATAAACACCATCAACATCAGTATAGATATCACACCTTTCAGCAGTAACTGCCGCAGCTAAAAAGACCGCTGTATTGTCTGATCCACCTCGGCCAATAGTTGTTATTCTTCCTTCTGAAGATATTCCTTGGAATCCTGCAACCACTGCAACTTTTTTTTCTTTGAAATCGTTGACAATGCCATCTGGAACTATTTTATCAATAAAGGCATTTCGATGTTGGCCTATAGTAACAATAGGTATTTGCCATCCTAACCATGACCTTGCTGGCACGTTAAGTTTTTTTAGTGCCAAGGACATAAGGCCAGCAGTAATTTGCTCACCGGACGAGACAACAAGGTCATATTCACTATCATCATTAAAATCGATACTGTTGACATGATCGATTAAACTATTTGTAGTTCCAGACATAGCTGATACGACTACGATAATGTTATTGTTTTTATCGTATTCAGATTTAACAATTTTTGCAGCAGACTCTATTAATTTTGTAGTAGCAACAGAGGTACCGCCGAATTTTAAAACAAGTGTGGACATTTTCTATATCGTAACTAAATAGTTTATCGTGATATTTTAAAGAATTAAAAATAAGAAGTACTGTATAACCTCAGTTAAATCAAGTACTACTTAAGACATTGTATTATGGATATAAATTCAATTGATAAGAATGAAATTGAGAAATTCAGAAATCTCTCAAAAGAGTGGTGGAAGCACGATGGCAAATTCAAAACTTTACACAAATTTAACCCTGTTCGTCTCTCTTACATAGTTCAAACTATAAAAGATCATTTTGCTATAAACTCCGAAAACAACAAACCACTTGTAGGTTTATCAATTTTGGATATAGGTTGCGGTGGCGGATTAATGTGCGAACCGTTAGCCAGACTAGGTGCCAAGGTAACTGGAATAGACGCATTAGATAAAAACTGTATTACAGCAAAAATTCATGCTGAAGAAAATGGACTAGACATTAATTATATTATGAGTACTGTTGAGGAGCTGCCCAAAACAAATCAATATGATATAATATTAAATTTAGAAGTTATTGAACATGTCAATAATCCGAGAGAGTTTATTAATCAAAGTTGCAATCTGGTAAACAATAATGGATTGATGTTTATTGCAACGATTAATAAAACATTATTTTCTCTGGTGTTCGCTAAATTTACAGCTGAATATATATTAGGATTTCTTCCGAAGGGCACTCATAATTGGAATAAGTTTTTAACACCAGAAGAAATTTATTCTTTCCTTATTCAAAACAAATTTGATGTTATTGGAAGTGCGGGAGTTAATTATAATCCTTTAGGCGATACATGGTACAAGTCTCAAAATATGAACGCTAATTATATGGTAGCTGGTAAAAAAATTTAATTCTCCTCTTCAACCCAAGGTATTGATGCGACTTCAATACCCTCGTCATTTAGCTCTACAACATCTTCTCTAGTAGCCTTGCCGTAAATAGGTTTTTTGTCTGTCTTACCATAGTGTATTTTCCTTGCTTCATAAGCAAAATTATCACCTACATAATCGCAATTTTTTTCAATGAATTTTTTTACATCCTTAATTTTATTTTTTAATT
The DNA here is from genome assembly GCA_902525575.1 of uncultured Pelagibacteraceae bacterium. Taxonomy (GTDB): domain Bacteria; phylum Pseudomonadota; class Alphaproteobacteria; order Pelagibacterales; family AG-422-B15; genus CACNXQ01. Next base: position 22,298 of record CABZHU010000009.1, on the reverse strand, counting down.
CTCGTAGAACCTTTTCTGACGATTTATCCTTACCCTTATTGACAGATACATTCGGCTTAGAAAGTGTTTTTTCTATATTAGAGGAATTGCAAATTACGCACTCAACTAATTTTTGTTTAATCTGAATATCACAAGATTTAGAGTTAGAAAACCACCCTTCAAATTCAGAAGAACAATCTTTGCACATTAAATTAAATACGATCATGTATAATATATTGTTACGAAATAGTTCTTTTCAATAGTTTTGATTGGTAACTTGGCATATTTTTTCTAATATTATCAACTTCATCTATATTAATTTTACAGGTTATTATTCCAGCTCCACTCATTTTTTCTTTTAAGATTTTGCCATATGGCGAGACTATGAGGCTATGACCATATGTTTTTCTGTTAGGAGTATTTTGACCACATTGAGCAGGTGCGAATACATAACATCCGCTTTCAATAGCTCGTGCTTTTAATAATGTGTGCCAGTGAGCTTTTCCAGTAGTAACCGTAAATGCGGAAGGTATTGAAATTATTTTAGCGCCTCTAGCAACTTGACTTCTATACAATTCTGGAAACCTCATATCATAGCAAATTGAAAGCCCCACTTTGCCCCACGGTGTCTGACCAATCTTTACTTTTTTCCCAGCAGTAAAAATAGAAGACTCCTTATAAAATTCTTTATAGGAGATGATGGCATCAAACATATGAATTTTGTCATATTTTGAAATTATTACACCTTTATTGCTGATTAAGTAAGATCTATTGAAAAGATTATTATTATCTTTAATAATGATAGATCCTAAAATAATCCAAACAGAATTATTCTTAGCAAATTCTTTTACCATATATAAACATGGGTCTTTTTTTTCAGAATAAGTTTCTTTAACTAAATGCTCACGATTTAAAGAAACGATATTAGTTATTTCAGGTGTCAAAATTAAATTTGCGTTAAGCTTTACAGCCTTTGTTAAAAATTTGAGTGTTTGATTGAGATTTTTTTTAACTGATTGACCTGAGTTTAATTGAAGGCAGGCTACTTTAAATCTGTTACCCATCTAAAATACTGTCAAGCTTGCCGCTTAAATCAAGTTTTTTTAATTCTTGATATCCTCCGATATGTAAATCTTTATAGAAAATTTGTGGAACAGTTCTACGGCCATTTGATTTTTGGAGCATTTCATTTCTCTTTTCAGTCTCAACCTGAATATTTATTTCCTTAAACTGTATTCCTTTTTCATTTAGTAGTTTTTTTGCTAAGTCACAATAACCACAATTATAAGATGAATACATTATCATAACATTTTCCATGACTCTTTTTATATCATACCTTCTTCAATAATTGATTAATAATTTTTATATTGGCAGGCAAAAGTTTAATATTTTTAAGTTCTTTCTTTGAAACCCATCTTAATGTTTCATTATCTTTATTTTTAATTTGACCTGACCAGTGTTTAACCTCAAATGTGTACATCATTAACAAGAAAGCTCGATACTGATGCCTAGTGAAAATATAATTCTTTAACTTATTTTTTGCGATATTAATTCCTAATTCCTCTTTCAATTCTCTTATTAATGCTTCAAAATAATCTTCGAAATTAGACAATTTTCCTCCAGGAAACTCCCAACAATTTCTGAATGTCTTTTTATTTTTTCGACTCATGATAAGAATTTGGTTTTTTTTATTTCTAATTACTGCTGAAGAGCAAAAAACCAGATTCATGACTTATATGAAGCATTTATATCTATATATTTGTGCGACAAATCACATGTTAAAGTATCAGCGTGTGAATTTCCTATTGCGAGATCAATTTGTATTTCAACCTCTTTTTGACTTAAGTATTTCTTAATATCAAAATTATTTATTTTAGTATTAGCTTTTCCATTCATTGCTACTAAATAGTTGCCAAAGTAAATCTTTAATTTGCTTTGATTGATTTTTTCATATGTCTTGCCAATTGCCATGATAATTCTCCCCCAATTAGCATCTTCTCCATAAATCGCAGTTTTAAAAAGATTTGAATTTGCGATAGATCTTGCAATTTTCTCAGCCTGCAAACTATTCTTAGCTTTCTTCACTTTAATTTTGATTAATTTACTTGCTCCTTCACCATCTCTAACGATTTGTTCCGATAAAGAGCTAAACACTTTATATAAAGAGATTTTCAAGCTATTTATTCTTTTATCATTTATAGAATTAATTTTGTTTTTAAGTTTAATTTTATTCGAGCTTGCAAGTATAACTGTATCATTCGTAGACTCGTCGCCATCAACAGAAATTCTATTGAATGACTTGGCATTAAGTTGTTTTAATAAAGCTTGTAAAATTTTCTGAGGAATTTCTAAATCAATAAATATAAATCCTAACATAGTTGCCATATTTGGCTCGATCATTCCGGATCCTTTGGTAATTCCCGTAATTGATACTACTTTGTTATCAACCTTAGTCTTTGATGAAATAGCTTTTGGAAAAGTATCCGTTGTCATTATGGCTTTTGCTGCATCCATCCAATTATTGTTTTTAATTTTATTTTTTCTTATCGCATTTATTATTTTTTGTTCAGGAAATTCTTCTCCTATGACACCCGTCGAGGCAAAAAATATTTTATTTTTTGAAACATTAAATATATTTGAAACAAGTTCGCTTATCTTTATTAAAGATTGATAACCTTTCTTTCCTGTAAACGTATTTGCATTTCCAGAATTAATTATTATTGCTTGCACCTCCTTTTTTTTAAGTGCTTTTTCATTCCAGTCAAGTGTACAGGATCTCATAGAAGACTGAGTAAACACTTCAGCTATAGAACCTTTTTCTTTAAAAATAAAAATTGCTACATCGTTTCTAGATTTATCGTAAAGATTGGCACAGTAGGTATAAAGTTCTATGCCTTGAATACTTGAAACCTTGTTTGCCTTTTTTGGTGCAAGTGGTGATTTTCTGTATTTTTGTCTCACTATTATCTCTTTAATTAATAATACTAATTTTAACTTAATTGAAGTTAGTATTTAATGTATAAAAGCTTGTAATTAAATAGAAAATAACAATATCAACTTGCATGTTTAATCTAAATTCAATAGTAAATTCACTTTTTAGCGGGAATGATAAGAAAAAAATTGGTGAGTTTTCGAAATTTGCCAAAGATATTGATGTACTTGAACCAGTATTTGAAAAGAAAACTCAAGAGGACTTAATAACTCATATCGAAACGATTAAAGCTAAAATCAAAGATGGGGCAAGTATTGATGAATTTATTCTTGAAGCTTTCGCTATCGTTCGAGAAGCAGCAAAAAGAACACTTGGGCAAAGACATTTTAATGTTCAGTTAATTGGGGGGATGATTCTTCATAACGGTGGTATAGCTGAGATGAAAACAGGCGAGGGCAAAACACTTGTATCTACACTTGCTGCATTTCTTAACTCACTAACTGATGAAGGTGTGCATATAGTTACTGTAAATGACTATCTCGCAAGAAGAGACTCAGAGTGGATGGGTAATGTATTCAAATATCTTGGACTAACTGTTGGATGCCTCACAAACGACGTGACCGGAGTTGAAGAAAGACAAAAACAATACAACTGTGATATTACATATGGAACAAATAACGAATTCGGTTTCGATTATTTAAGGGATAACCTCAGAGTATTGAAAAATAGAATGGTGCAGAGATCTCATAATTTCTGTATTGTTGACGAGGTTGATAGCATTCTTATAGATGAGTCAAGAACGCCCTTAGTAATCTCTGGAGCTGTCGAAGATAAAACAACCCTCTATAATTCTGTAAATAAAATTATTCCTTTCCTAGACCCAGAAGATTATGAGATTGACGAAAAGACAAAAACAGGGACTCTTACAGATAAAGGAAATGATAAGGCAGAAAAAATTTTAAAGGAAAAAAATATTATTACTGAAGGTACGCTTTATGACGTATCAAATGTTTCAGTAGTTCACCATATTAATCAAGCATTAAGGGCAAATAAATTATTTGAAAAAGATAGAGATTATATTGTTAAATCTGGAAGTGTAATCATTGTTGATGAGTTCACGGGTAGAACAATGGAAGGAAGAAGGTATGGCGATGGTTTGCATCAAGCAATAGAAGCAAAAGAAAATGTTAAGGTGCAAAATGAGAGCCAGACCCTTGCCTCTATAACATATCAAAACTATTTTAGACTTTATAAAAAAATATCAGGGATGACTGGAACTGCTCTTACGGAAGCAGAGGAATTTGCAGATATATATAATTTGCCAGTTTTTGCTGTTCCCACAAATACACCTATTGTAAGAAAAGATAATGAAGATGAAATTTACCGCACCTCGGAAGAAAAATATGATGCGATTATAAAGCAAGTGATTGAATGCAATAAAAAAAGTCAACCTGTTCTGATCGGGACGACTAGTATTGATAAGTCAGAAAAAATATCAAAAAAATTAAAAAATGCCAAAATTAATCACGAGGTTCTAAATGCAAAGCAACATGAATCAGAGGCAAAAATAATTGCTAATGCTGGAGAGCCAGGTGCAGTGACGATAGCAACAAATATGGCTGGAAGGGGAACTGATATTCAACTGGGTGGAAACTTTGAATTTAATAAAAAACAAATCAAAGAGGGTGGAGATTCTGATGAATTAGAGAATAAAATCTCATTACAGAATAAAAGTGTGATTGACGCTGGTGGTTTATATGTGATTGGAAGTGAAAGGCACGAAAGTAGAAGAATAGACAATCAACTTAGAGGTAGATCTGGAAGACAAGGAGACCCAGGTGAGACTAAATTTTTTATTAGTTTAGAAGATGATTTGATGAGAATTTTTGGTTCTGAACGAATTGACAGTGTTCTAAAAAGTCTAGGTCTCAAAGAAGGTGAGTCAATCCAACATGCTTGGATATCAAAAGCTCTTGAAAGAGCGCAAAAAAAAGTTGAGGGTCGTAATTTTGATATTAGGAAAACATTATTGAAATTTGATGACGTATTAAATGATCAAAGAAAAACAATATTTGATCAAAGACTGGAATTGATGAATGCTGATGATATATCTGAAATTGCAAAAGACATGCAATACGATGTCGCTGATGATATTATAAATCAATACGCTCCTGAAAAAGCGTACATAGATCAATGGAATATCGATGAATTAAGTAAGGAAATTACTCAGCATTTCTCTCAAGATTTTAATCTAAAGAAAATAATAGAAGAGGAAGAGATAGATCATCAAGGATTAAAAGATAAGATTTATAAAATTATAGATGATATTTCAATCGCCAGAGCTCAAAATCATTCAAAGGAAAAAATTAATGCTGCAGAGAAAATGGTTCTTCTTAAAATCCTTGATGATAAATGGAAGGATCATATAAATAATTTAGAGCAATTACGATCAACAATAGGTCTTAGAGGATATGGGCAAAGAGACCCCCTTAATGAATATAAGAATGAAGCTTTTAGTTTATTTGAAGGATTAATCAATAGTCTGAAAACAGATGTAACAAAGATTTTCTCTCGGATGCGAATACGTGAGAATACTAATCTCAATATTGATAATGATAATGACGAAGTTGAACAATCATCAAGTGAACCTATCAAAAAAGACAAAAAAATATCAAGGAACTCTCCTTGTCCATGTGGATCTGGAAAAAAATATAAACACTGTCACGGAAATATTAGCTAAATAAGTAGTAAGCTAATCCTACTGAAAAAATAGTAATTGCAAAAGCAGCAATTGCTCTGAAAAAAGTACTATTTTTGAATTTTTTCCTATCACTTGCCTTTCCATACTTTTCATCAAGCACAGAATTTGCTGTAGTAAGTGTATCGCTAAATAGCCCTGATCGCCCAATCTGCAAATATCTTTCTTGTCTTGCGTGTTTTAGATCATTTCCATGCTGGTTTGATAAAATATTAAGATGCTCTTCTATTTGATCACCAACATTGTTCATTGCGCTAATTCGATTCCTATGGGCTCCGCCTGAAGGTTCATGAATTATTTTGTCAATCACATCTATTTTCAACATATCATTAGCGGTAAGTTTAAGTGCTGATGCAGCCTCAACAGTTTTTGAGTTATCCTTCCATAAAATTGAGGAACAGCCTTCAGGTGAGATTACAGAATATATTGAATTTTCAAGCATCAAAACGGTATTGCCCGTTCCTATCGCAACCGCTCCTCCAGAACCTCCTTCTCCTATAATTACCGCTACAATAGGCACTCCTAGTGATAAGCAGCATTCTGTAGTTTTCGCTATTGCTTCTGACTGTCCTCGTTGTTCTGCTCCCACTCCTGGATAAGCGCCAGGTGTATCCACAAATGAAATAACAGGAATATCAAACTCTTCAGCAAGTTTCATTAAACGTTGGGCTTTTCTATAACCTTCAGGTCTTGGCATGCCAAAATTATGCTCTATACGAGAAGTCGTATCATGACCCTTTTCATGACCAATAACCAAAACCGATTTTCCCCTGAATTTTCCAAACCCACCTATAATCGCCTTATCATCTGAAAATGCTCTATCACCTGATAAAGGAAAAAAATCTTCAATTAAATGTTCTATGTACTGCTTTGTTTTTGGCCTATCTGGATGCCTGGCGACAAGTGTTCTTTGCCACGGACTTATATTTGAGTATATTTTTTTATAAGTATCACTAATCTCTAACTCAACTTTAGAGATCTTGTCTAGCATATCCTCAGAAGGAGCACTGTCATTCAGACTTTTTAATTCAACTATCTTACTATCGAGTACTTCAATTGGTTTTTCAAACTCAAGATAAGTGGTCATTAAATATAAATTATATTAACTTAAAGTTTCAATTAATTTAGTTTGTTCAATGATTTGCTCAGCCTGTCTAATGGATGCAGCATCTATAAGTCTACCATTGAGAGTGGCTGCCCCCGCCCCGGACTCTTGAGCTTCTCTCATTGCCTTAATAATATCTTTGGCTTTTTGAACTTCGCTTTCAGGTAACGTAAAGACTTCATTGGCTAAGTCTACTTGACTAGGGTGAATCGCCCATTTACCCTCACAACCGAGTATTGCAGTTCTTCTTGCATGCGATTTAAATCCATCTGGATCTGAAAAATCACCGAAAGGTCCATCAATAATTCTCACACCGTGAGCCCTGCCAATAGTTGTCATTTTAGAAATAGGATAGTGCCACATGTCATTCCAGTGAATATTCCTCTCTCCATTAGTTTCGTCTGTTAAAATAGAATAATCTGAATTCGACCCTCCAATATTAGTAGTCCTCATTCTGACTGATGCAGCATAGTCAGCATAACCAAAATGAAGAGACTCAATTCTTTTGCTGCCAGTTAAAATACTATCTAAGTTGGTGATGCCCATTGAAATTTCAATAATTAATTCAAAGCCAATTTTTTTGTTTCTATTTATTTTGTCTTCTATTTGAGTAACCATCATGTCAATGGCATAAACATCAGCCGCAACTCCAACTTTTGGTATCATTATCAAGTCAAGTCGTTCACCACCTTGCTCCATTAAATCAACTACATCGCGGTAACAATAATGAGTATCGAGGCCATTTATTCTGACAGAAATAGTTTTTTTTCCAAAATCAAGTTCATTTAGAGCTTTAATAACATTTTCTTTTGCTTGCTCTTTGTCTTGTGGAGCAACTGCATCCTCTAAATCTAAACAAATAATGTCAGCATTGCTCTTGCATGCTTTATCAAATAATTCGGGTTTAGAGCCTGGGACAAATAACTGGGAACGATTTAGTCTCGTTGGTTTTGTTGGTACAGATGTGAAACTCATATTATTTTTTCTATCACTATAAAATTATCTTTTCAAGATCTTCTTCAGATACGAATTTATTTATTGTAAATTTTTGAGAGTGGGTGGTTATCTTTAACAGTCTTTTTCAATCTATCATTTAAAATATGAGTATAAATTTGAGTTGTAGAAATATCTGCGTGACCCAGCAATATTTGTAAGGATCTCAGGTCGAGACCGTTTGCAAGCAGGTGTGATGCAAAGGCATGTCGTAATTTGTGAGGACTAACAAATTTCTCTTCTATGCCTACTTTTATCGAAAGTTCTTTTAAGAGCTGATTGAATCTCTGTCTACTTATATGTCCTAATTTAGAATTTTTTGAAGGAAATAACCATTTTTGATCATTTTTATTTTTAATAAATAATTCTCTTATTTTTAAATAGTTTTCGATTGTGCCTAATGTATTTTTGTCAATCGGAATAAGTCTTTCTTTATTTCCCTTCCCATAAATAAGTAAAAAATTTTTTTTCTCATAAAGTGCTGAAATCCGTAAGTTAATTAGTTCTGTTATCCTTATGCCTGTTGAATAAAGTATCTCAAGCATCACTAAAAATCGAATACCTCCATTAGACTTATCTTCTCGGGCAGCTTTTAAAAGTCGATCAATTTGCGTATTTGTTAGGAAAATAGGTAACTTTGAACTTTTCTTTGGAATATTTACTTTTTTTATTGGATTTGATTCTAGAATTTCCTCTTCGACTAAAAAACTAAAAAAGTGCCCTAACGCTGAGATTTTTCTAAGCACAGTAGATCGCTCAAAACCCTTTGCATTCAATGAAGCAATATATTTTTCAATATCTAAATTTAAATTTTTTGATGAAATTTTATCTACATTAAGTTTGGTTATTTTTAAACACTGCTTGATGTCAAGGCTATATGATTGAATAGTGTTCTTACTGAGTCCTTTTTCTGAGGCAAGAGACTCTAAAAAATTTTCAATTAGTGATGCATTAGCCATTTAATCTAAAGCGTATCTTTTGTGAGATATTCAAATACGTATTGATTTGCATATACAGGGTCTATGTTAATAAGTCCCTCTATGATCGTAAATATTGTAGTTTCATGAAGATTTATGAGCTTTTGATCACCGTGTATGAGATTTAAAAGCAAGATCATTTCTCCAACCTGATTATCTAGTGATTTTAAGTATTCATCAAGCTTCACATTTGTAATTACAGATGAAACCCTGTTTAAATCATTTGGCGTTTTCCAATAATTACTTATTTTTTCATCTGTCATTAACTCATAATATTTGACAATAATATTTTTCTGTTTTGAGTTAAGTTTTTTATCTTCAAGTAAAATTCCAAGCTCGTCTAAAGAAAAAGAGATATCGGAATTGAGGAATAAATAAAACTTAATCTTCGCCATTAATATTTTATAATCATCTTTATAATCAATTACATTTAACCATTCCTTACATTTATCTAAATCTTTGTTAAGTATAAGAATTAAACAAACATCTAGACTTTCTGCTACTAAATTTTGTTTTGGAGTAATTACTTTAACTTTGTCATAAATAAGAGTTGAAGCTTTATTAAGGAAGCCTTGCTTACTAAATATACCAATAAATTTTGGAATAAGCTTTACAATTTTTTCTTGAGATGCAGTTTTTCTAATTTCTTGATAGATTGAAATCCTATTCTCTAATTCTATATTTTTTTCATTATCATTATCAATCTTATAACCTTTATAAAAATCTGCTAAATAGGACAGGTCAAGTAGCCCTAGTTCTAACAATGTTTCAGTGATGTTTATTTTTTTTAAGTTACTATCTTGACTAGATAAAACATAAAATAATTTATATTCAATATCTGCATCTTCTTTAATCAAGTTATCATAATTTATCTTTTCATTCTTTAGCAGATTTAATTTAATGAGACTTATGTCTCCAATTTCATTAGTATTAGTAAATTCATCATTTAATAAAGAAATCAAAAGCTCAATATATTCCTTTTCGTGCTTAGACTCTTCACGCATAAGAGAGATATTTAAATCCAAAGCTAACAAGTTTGAGTTCATTGCATTACAAAATGATGTGTAATATAAATCATTAAAATAATCAGAAAAATAAGTTACATCTCTATTGCAAATTCTCTTATAATTTCCACTAATAAGAAAATATTTTTCAATATTTCTTAATATCTGTTCATTGATTTCATCTTCATTCATTAGAGTGGATAATAAATAAATTTCTTCAAAATACCCTTTGGAGGCCAGAAAATTAATTTTTAAATCTAAATAACTTTGAGCACTTTCTAAATTATATTTTGGAGGAGTAGCTATAGTAAGAAGTGAATTAACCAACAGCTCTCTAAGTGTTGAACTATGGGATACTTCAGGTAAGGAATCTATCAAATACTGAATATCAGAGTAACTTGATCCATTCCATAAAGTTGTATCAAAACCACCATTTGAGACATCGATCAAGCCAAGTGAGTCTTTTCTAGAATAAGAAAAATCAGACTCTTTTACTGCAGACTTTGATTCTGTATCTTCATCAATTTTCACATCGTCTTCTGTGTCATTTTCATTAATTGGCAACAAACTATCTTCAGCCCAAATGTCAAATGGTTCTTTCGTGTCTGTTTGTTCGGCATTTGCTGAGAAAATTATAAAAATTATACTTACGAGATAAATAGTTATAATATATAATATATATACAAAAATGCTTTTTTTCGTCATAACAATTTCTTTTAACAGATTAATCTGAAACTGTGAAATTTATTCACATCTAATGATGTCAAAATTAAGACTTTCTAATAGTAATAAAAGTATTGTTCTTGTGGGTCACATGGGATCAGGAAAATCAACAATAGGCAAAAACCTCTCAAAGAAATTGGGCATTGATTTTATTGATTCTGATAAAGAAATCGAGTTAAGAGAAAAAATGAAAATTAGTAATATCTTTAGTTTACATGGAGAAAAATATTTCAGAAACCTTGAGGAAAAAATTAATCTTAAACTTCTTAAATATAAGAATGTCGTTCTTGCACTTGGTGGTGGAGCATTTCAAAATCCTTCTGTAAGAAAAGTAGCTTTAGAAAAATGTAATTGTATTTGGCTAAAATGTAGCTTAAATCTATTAGAACAAAGGTGTAATTTTAAAAAAAATAGACCTTTACTTGAAAATAAAAATATTAAATCAGAACTGTTAAAGTTAGATAAAATTCGAAGAAAAAATTATTCTAAAGCCCACTTATCAATAAATGTGGGAGGGAAAACGAAATATCAGGTTACAAAGGAATTACTAAATCAAATTAAACTTAATGATTAAAACTCTCAAGGTTACAACTCCTCTTAAGAAATATAATATAATTATTGGTAATAATATTATAGCCAGCTCTGGAAAGTATTCTAAAAAATATTTAAAGAGTGATAGGGTATTCATTGTTACAAATAAGCTTCTTAAATCTTTATATTTAAAAAAAATCAAGAACTCATTTGTTAAGCATGGAATAACTGTCAGCGAAATTATCATTAACGATAGCGAAAGTAAGAAAAATCTTGAGTCAGTAAAAATCTTAACAAGCCATTTATTAAAAAATAAAGTTGATAGAAATGATACTCTGATTGCTCTTGGGGGAGGTGTAATAGGTGATCTCGTTGGATTTGTAGCAAGTATAACCCTAAGGGGTATTAACTTTATTCAAATTCCTACAACTTTACTTTCACAAGTAGACTCATCAGTTGGCGGGAAAACAGGAGTTAACACGCCACTTGGAAAAAATTTAATCGGTTCTTTTTATCAGCCTGCTCTTGTTATTTCTGACGTAGGCATATTAAAGAGCTTAAATAAAAGAGAGGTATTGTCAGGATATGCAGAAGTAATCAAGTATGGCATCATAATGGACAAAGTGTTTTTTAATTGGCTATTAAAAAATGATAAACATTTTTTAAATCAAAACGCTAATTACTTAATAGAGATAGTATATAAATCATGCAAAAATAAAGCAAAAATAGTAAATCAAGATGAAAAGGAAAAAAATATTAGAGCCTTATTAAACCTTGGCCATACTTTTGGACACGCTATCGAAGCACTTAATAAATATAAAAAAACAGTTGTGCATGGTGAAGCTGTTGCGATGGGAATAATAATGGCACTAGAGCTATCTTTCTTAGAAGGAAAAATATCAAAAGACATTATAAATAAAATAGAATCACATTTTGATAAAATAGGTATTAAAAGAAAAATACCAAAGCAATTAAAACAGCATTTAAATACTTCAAAGTTTTTAGAAGCAATGTCTTCTGATAAAAAAGTAAAAAACAAAAAAATAAATTTAATACTATGTAAAAGTATTGGTGAAGCTTACATCACTGATACTTTCAAACATAAGAACATGAAAAAGGTAATAAAAGATTTTTTAAACTAAATGTTATTTGAGATAATTATTTTATTTTTTGCTATTATTATACTGCTTGTATTATCTGCATTCTTCTCAGGATCAGAAACTGGATTGACAGCCAGTACAAGAAGTCGACTTACAGGTTTGCGAATGAAAGGCAGTAAAAATGCTGATGTTGCTCTTAAATTGTTAAATAAAAAAGAGTCATTAATTGGTGCGATATTATTAGGTAATAACCTTGTAAATATTCTTGCTTCCGCATTGGCTACAAGCCTACTTATTAAAGTATTTGGAAACTCAGGTGTAGCTTACGCAGTAATAATCATGACTGCATTAATTGTGATCTTCGCTGAAATTCTTCCTAAAAGCTATGCAATTGCGAATGCAGAGAAATTAGCGTTGATTGTTAGTCCATTATTAAAACCACTGGTTACTGTACTGGCGCCTGTTACCTGGCTTATGGAAAAAATAGTTTTTTATATTCTGGGAATTGTAGGAATTAAACATGATCAAAATTCTCGCAGTATATCTGTTGCCGATGAAATAAGAGGAACGGTAGACCTACACCATAAAGAAGGTCGACTATTTAAAATTGACAAGGACATGGTTACTGGAATTTTAGATTTATCTGAAATTGCAGTTGAAGATATTATGGTACATAGAAGCAACGTGTTTATGCTAAATATTGATGATGATCCTGAAAAAATTGTTAATCAGGTAATAGAAAGCCCATATACAAGAGTCCCGATTTGGAAAGATAATAATGAAAACATAATAGGTCTAATACATGCTAAAAACTTACTGAAATTACTTAGAGAAAAACAAACCCTTTCAATTACACGGGAAGATATAAAGAATTCACTTATTAAAACATGGTTTGTTCCAGAAACAACTTCTCTGAAAGATCAACTTCAAATGCACCTTAATAGAAAAATTAAATTGGCTATGGTCGTAGATGAATACGGAGTACTGAGCGGAATGATTAGCCTAGAAGATATTATAGAGGAAATCGTTGGCGAGATAAGTGATGAGCATGATATTGAGCTTTCAGACATAAAAAGGAATCAAGATGGTTCAGTAAAAGTTAAGGGTTCGACAGAAATAAGAAATATAAATAGAAGTTTTGGATGGGATTTGCCTGATGAAGAAGCAAATACGATTTCAGGGCTGATAATAAATGAGTCAAGATCATTTCCTAAGACTGGTCAGATTTTTCAATATTATGGTTTTAAGTTTGAAATATTAGGAACAAAAAAAAATATTATTACTCAAGTAAAAATATCTTCACTTAATTAGAGAATATTCTGCTTCAGTATGCAGCTTTAGTCTAATTGAATGAATATCATCTAAAATTTCCTGTTCGAGTACTTTATGCACTTTTCTCTCCCTATCAATTCGTGATAAGTTTAGAAATTCTTCAGAAACTATAATAAGTTTTATATGGGAAGTATCTTTATTTTCCCCAGAATAATGGTTTTTGTGTTGGTCAGAAAAATTTATTATTTTGAAAAATGATGGTTTAAAAAAATCATTAATCTTCCTATTTATATTTTTTTCAAGACTCATATATGATTATATATACTTAACATAATTAATTGCGATATGGATAACAGAAAATGCTCTTTTGAAAATTGCCCAAATGATGGAGAATTTAAAGCACCTTCATCGCCAAAAGAGCTTAAAAGGTATGTATGGTTCTGTTTGAAGCATATTAGAGAATATAATAAAAAGTGGAATTATTTCTCTGATATGTCTGCTGACGAAATTGAAGAATTTATTGAAAACGACATCATTGGCCACAGAAAAACCAAAAAAATAGGCACGAATGATGTGAATTACTTCGAAAAAATATCAAAAATCTCCGAACAGATGTTTTCTGGTATGAATAATCTTGAAAACCTTAATATGCACCCTAGTTTTTATAGTTCTAAATATCTAAATGCGCTGGCAACTTTAGGTATGGACAAAAAAGAAAGTTCATTAGAGGATATTAAATCTAAATTCAAAAAGATTGTAAAAGAACTTCACCCTGATACAGTTGGACTGAATGAAGAAAACAAAGAAAAACTTACTAAGGTTCTAGAAGCCTACAAAATAATAAAGGATCAATATGACAGCAACCGAAAACCAAATTCAAAATAAGCCTGATATTTCTATTTCAGTAAATCAGGCCTTTGGCATTAATACAGATTTACACGTTGAGGGGTTTTCAAAGAAGTCTGAATATGTTCCAGATATCGATAGCAGCTATTGTTTTGATAAAGCAACAACATTGGCAGTTTTGTCAGGTTTTAAATATAATAGAAGGGTAATGGTCCAGGGATTACACGGTACTGGAAAATCTACCCATATCGAACAAATTGCTGCGCGGCTTAATTGGCCTTGCATTAGAGTTAACCTTGACAGTCATATAAGCCGAATTGATTTAATAGGTAAAGATGCGATCGTATTGAAAGAAGGCAAACAAGTAACAGAATTTCAGGATGGAATTCTTCCTTGGTCATTACAAAATCCAACAGCATTAGTTTTTGATGAATACGATGCAGGTAGGCCTGATGTCATGTTTGTAATACAAAGAGTCTTGGAAGCAGATGGTAAATTTACACTTCTAGATAAAAATAGAGTTTTAAAACCAAATCCGTATTTTAGAATGTTTGCAACAACAAACACAGTTGGCTTAGGTGATACCACAGGCTTATATCACGGAACGCAACAGATTAATCAGGGTCAAATGGATAGGTGGAATATTGTCACCACACTCAATTATCTTAATTTTGAGCAAGAAAAACAAATCATGCTTTCAAAGGTTCCTTCTTTTAACACACAAGAAAAGCAAGAAATTATTGAACTGATGATTAAAGTAGCGGACCTGTCCAGAAAAGGGCTATCAAATGGAGATATATCAACAGTTATGAGTCCACGAACAGTTTTAACCTGGGCTCAAAATTCTGAGATATTTGACTTTAATTATGCAATGGCATTCAAACTTACTTTCTTAAATAAATGTGATGAGAGTGAAAGACAGATTATATCTGAATATTATCAGCGCTGTTTTGGCGACGATCTTTCATTAGAAAAGAATGAGTTTAACTTAATATAGTGAAAGAAGATATTTTAGAAGATATCAAAAGAGCTATCTCGTCTGCTACAAGGGCAATTGCTGAAAACAAAGAGCTTGAAGTTGTGTTCGAAGATACTGGTTCTTCATCTGAAAATAAGATTGTTTTACCCCAAATAAAGTTAGATGTTAATCCTGAGTCACTTAGCCAGCTTAGAGGGAATGCTGATAATCAAGCCCTAAGATATAAATATCATAATCAAGATACTTTTAGAGAATACAAGCCCTCTGGTGAAAAAAATAGAAGGATTTATGAAATACTTGAGGATACTCGCATACAACTAATAGGCAGTAAATTGATGAGGGGTGTTAAAAATAATTTGCATTCTCTTTATGAAGATAAATTTAAAGACAAAAACATTTCTGAAGTCTCTAAACAATCTGATATTGATATTGAAGATGCTATTGATTTATATTTTAGAAATAAAGTAAGTCCTGATTATCTACCTAAAGACTCTGATAAAGCAATAAACGTATGGAAGAAATGGCTCCAAAGTAGGATTGGGGACTCCTCCAATTCCCTCTTAGAGAATATTTATGATCAAAAAGTTTTTGCTGAAAATGTAAATAAATTAATTAATGACTTAGACTATTATGATGACCAAAACACAAATGATGAAAAAAATGAAGAGGAAAAAAATCAAAATACAGAACAACTTGAAAATAATGAATTAGATGAGATGGAGAATCAGTCATCTTTAAGTGATGATGAGGCCTCGCAGTCAGAAGAGGAAGTAGGACATGAAGAAACAGAAATGAATATTGACCAGCAAGAAGATGATGAACTTTCAGAGTTTGATGAAGGAAATAGCGAAAATGCCACACCTCAGTATAGAGCTGAGAATTCAAGTGAACAAATATTAAATGAGTATAGCATATACACTGAGGAATTTGATGAGATAATTACTGCTTCAAATATATGCGAAGATGAAGAATTAAACCGCCTTCGCGCTTACTTAGACCAGCAACTAAAGTCATATCAAACAATTATTTCTAGATTGGCTAATCGATTACAAAGGAAATTGCTTGCTAAGCAAAGCCGAAGTTGGGATTTTGATCTAGAAGAAGGATTGCTGGATACATCAAGATTAACCAGGATTATAATGGACCCATATCACTCGTTATCCTTCAAAAAAGAAAAGGATACTGACTTCAAGGATACAGTAGTTTCACTTTTAATTGATAATTCTGGATCAATGAGAGGAAGACCCATTACTGTCGCCGCTATGAGCGCGGATATTCTTGCCAGAACTCTCGAGAGATGTGGTGTGAAGGTTGAGATACTTGGTTTTACAACAAAAGCTTGGAAAGGTGGTAAAAGTCGAGAACATTGGATGCAAAATAAGAAGGTCCCAGCACCAGGGAGATTAAATGACTTAAGGCACATTATTTATAAAGCTGCAGATGAACCATGGCGTAGATCAAAAAAAAATTTAGGCCTTATGATGCGCGAGGGTCTATTAAAAGAAAATATTGATGGAGAAGCACTTTTATGGGCGCATAAAAGGTTACAAGTCAGATATGAAGCAAGAAAAATATTAATGGTTATATCCGATGGAGCTCCTGTAGATGATAGTACTTTATCCGTAAATACAGGAAATTATCTTGAAAAACATTTAAGAGGTGTAATCGAATGGATAGAGTCAAAGTCTTCTATTCAATTGCTAGCTGTAGGTATAGGTCATGATGTTACTAGATACTATAAAAGAGCTGTTACCATAGTAGACGCTGAACAATTAGCAGATGTTATGACAGAACAGTTAGTTGATTTATTTGAAGAGAGTGAGAAAAAAAGTAAAGGCCTGCTTGCTAACTAACTTTATTCGCAGCTATGCCCATTGCACGTTGTAGTCTCTTAGCTTTAAGTGATAATTTTTTACTTTTTGTTTTAGTTAAAAATTCGTCAATCCCCCCAAATTTCGAGACCGTTCGAATTGACGATGTTGCCACTGATAACTTTATTTTTTTATTTAACAATTCACTTTTAAATGTTACCGATTGAAGATTAACGTTGAATTTTCTTCTAGTTTTATTATTGGCTTTACTTACATTGTTTCCAAACTGAACTTTTTTGCCAGATAAATCACATGCTTTTGTCATAATTTGTGTTAGTTAAAGATAATAATAAATATTGTCAATATGATTATTTATTCTGCAAATTCTCCGTAATAGCTTCAATAGCTTCAAACATTTGAATCTTGCCATCCATTACTTTTTGTGACAATTGACTGATACTACTATCTGCTTTAATTTTCTTTTGAATCTTGAATTGAATTATTTCTTTAACCTCTTCTTCTATCCAATAAGTAAACTGTTTAGCACGCCTATCATCAAAGTTTTTATTTTTCTTATTTTGTGAAACTATATTTTGTATAGTTTCTATTACTTTTTCCATACCAGTTTGTTCAATGGCTGAGACAAGTAAGACTTCCTTATCAGCAGTATCATTTGATTTTTTATAAAAACTTATTGCTGATTTATAATCAGAAGCAGTTTTAGAAGCTTCAGATTTTAGGTCACCGTCATTTTTATTAACTATAAATATATCAGCATATTCTGTTATCCCTTTTTTTATACCCTGTAGCTCGTCTCCAGACCCTGGTCCTACAATTAAAGAAAATATATCAACTAAATTAGTTGCCATAGTTTCTGACTGACCTACACCAACCGTTTCGATAAAAATAAAATCATATCCCGCTGCATCTAATATGATTGATGCTTCTCTTGTTCCAATTGAAATGCCTCCCAAAGATCCTCTTGATGGAGTAGACCTTATGAATGTATTGGGATTTTTAGATATTTCTATCATCCTAGTTTTGTCACCCAGTATAGAACCTCCTGTGATCTGTGAAGATGGATCTATAGCTAAGATGCCGAGCTTATAATTTTTTTCTACAAGGTAACGACCAAATGATTCAATAAATGTTGATTTGCCAACACCAGGCGGCCCTGAAAACCCAACACGAATTGATTTGCCTGGCTTATTTAATAGCTCTGAAATTAATTTTCTACTTTCTTTTTTATCATTTTCCCTAGATGACTCAACTAATGTAATGGCTTTAGCTATTGCAGCTCTTTCACCTTTTATAATTTTTTCGACAAGCTGCATTTAATTATTTTTATGAATTTTATCTGAAATCAAATCAATAACCTTTTCTGCTGATTCAATAATATTCGAACCTGGACCAAAGATGGCTGAAATATTATTTTTATATAAAAAGTTGTAGTCTTGCTCAGGTATAACTCCGCCAACAAAAACAATTATTTTTGACTTGGGATCTATTTCTTTAAGGCTTTTCATGAGTTCTGGCACAAGTGTTTTGTGACCTGCTGCAAGTGTTGAAACGCCTATTGCGTGCACATCATTCTCAATTGCATCTTTTGCTACATCTTTTGGTGACTGGAATAAAGGACCCATATCAACATCGAATCCCATATCTGCAAATGACGTAGCAACAATCTTTGCTCCTCTATCATGACCATCTTGACCCATCTTAACTACTAAAACTCTTGGTCTTCGACCATTTTCCTTTTCAAAAATATTTACTTTTTTTGTTACATTCATAAAATCCTCATCGCCCTCAAAATGCTTTCCATATACCCCCGAGACACTTAAAGATGTTGCAAAATGTCTTCCGTATACTTGCTCTAACGCTTTTGAAACTTCTCCAACTGTTGCTCTATTTTTTATAGCATCAATTGAACGCGCTAACAAATTACTACCCTCTTTGGCTGCAGTCACTAATTTGGCCAGAGACTCATCAACAGCCTTTTGATCCCTAGAGGCTTTTACGTCATTTATTTTTTTTATTTGATCATCTCTCACTCTATTATTATCAATTACCCTAACATCTACCTTTGGCTCTTTGGGGTTTTTAAACTTATTCACCCCAACAACAACTCTTGACCCACTATCTACTTTTGCTTGTTTTTTAGTGGCTGACTCCTCAATTTTTAATTTTGGCACACCCGCTTTTACAGCTTTTGTCATCCCTCCAATGGACTCTATTTCTTCTATAACCTCCCAAGCTTTTTTTGATAATTCGTCAGTTAGACTTTCTATAAAATATGATCCTGCTAATGGATCTACAGTATTCGTTACACCAGTCTCATTTTGAAGAATAAGCTGGGTATTTCTAGCTATTCGAGCAGACTCATCAGTAGGAAGAGCAATTGCTTCATCAAATGAATTGGTGTGCAAACTCTGAGTTCCACCTAGTATAGCAGAGAGTGCCTCATAAGATGTCCTTATGATATTATTATATGGATCCTTTTCAGTAAGTGATACTCCAGAAGTCTGACAGTGTGTTCTGAGTATTAAGGACTTTTCATTTTTTGCTCCAAAATCTTTCATTATTTTATACCATAATGTTCTAGCCGCTCTGAGTTTTGCAATCTCCATGAAGAAATCAGTTCCGATTGCAAAAAAGAATGAAAGACGTGGAGCAAAGTCATCAATATCTAACCCTTTTGAGAGAGCTGCCCTTACATATTCCATGCCATCAGCAAGTGTGTAAGCAAGTTCAAGCACATTATCTGCACCTGCTTCTTGCATATGATAGCCAGAAATTGAAATTGAATTAAACTTTGGCATTTCCTTAGATGTAAATTCAATTATGTCAGCAACGATTTTCATAGACGGATCAGGAGGATAAATGTATGTATTTCTCACCATGAATTCTTTTAAAATGTCATTTTGTATAGTTCCAGATAGTAAATTTTGATTAACATTTTGTTCTTCCCCGGCAACAATGAATGAGGATAAGACAGGAAGCACTGCCCCATTCATCGTCATTGATACAGACATCTGATCAAGTGGAATGTCATTGAATAGAATTTTCATGTCTTCAACAGTATCAATGGCAACACCGGCCTTACCAACATCTCCCATTACTAAATCATCATCAGAGTCATAACCTCTATGAGTCGGCAGATCAAAAGCAACTGAAAGACCTTTTTGACCAGATTTTAAATTTTTCTTATAAAAATCATTTGACTCTTCAGCTGTAGAAAACCCAGCATACTGCCTTATCGTCCAAGGTCTATTTGTATACATTGAAGCTTTTGGGCCCCTCGTATATGGCAACTGACCAGGGAGTGAGTCATTATCTACAAATGAAAGGTTCTCAATGTCAGCTTTTGTATAAACTGGCTTTATTTCAATACCTTCATCTGTTTCAGAAGACGCCTCGTTGAGATCAATCTTGGTTTCTCGTTCAAAGCTTTTCTGCCACTTTGTATAATTATCAATATTTTTTGTTTTCATATTTAATTAAGAAACTTTTAAATTTAGATTATGTGATGTATATAATTATTTGATTATAAAAAAAAATAGAATATTTAAAGAACATAGCTTGTTAGTGATTCGGACACATAATCTACCTGTTTTGTTCTATATTATAAACAATATGTTGTGTCAGTTAATAGTTAATATACAAAAATAATATTATGTTTGAAAAATTTACATCATTGTTTGAAAAGACTGAAACTAAAGAAGATAACGAATTTGATGCAACGCAGTTAGCCGTTGCCTCGCTAATGATTACGACAGCAAAACACGATGGCATATTTGATGAAATTGAAAAGGAAGAAATTCTTAAGTTACTTAATAATTACTACAAGTTGACAGATGAAAGCTTAATCAATTTGTTTAAAATATCTGACTCTATGGTTGATAACGCCAGTGATATTCATCAGTTTACTTCAAAAATAAATTCTTCCTTAGATGATGAAGAAAAACTGGCAATAATTGAAATGCTTTGGAAGATAATCATTGCTGATGGGCGAATTGATGATTATGAAAATGCTCTTGTGAGAAAACTATCAGGACTACTTTATATTGACGATTTTAAAGTTGGTGAAATCAAAAAAAGACTTACAGGTTAATCCTCTATGACATACGTAGTAAATGAGAATTGCATTAAATGCAAATTCACTGACTGCGTGGAAGTTTGTCCAGTTGATTGTTTCTATGAAGGTGAAAACATGCTAGTAATCAATCCAGAGGAATGTATTGATTGTGGTGTTTGTGAGCCAGAATGTCCGGTAGATGCAATAATCTCTGATACTGAAGATAAAGATGGAAAATGGTTGAAAATTAATACGGAGTTTTCTAATGAGTGGCCGAATATTACATTAAAAAAAGATCCGCCAGTTGATGCGGAAAAATATGAGAATGAAAATGATAAGTATAACAAATTTTTTTCAAAAAAACCTGGGGGATAAGTCAATCATATGAAAAAAAATAAGAAATCCATAAAGAAGAAAAAGAAAATTATTAAAAAAGTTCTTAAGAAAAAGAAAGCTGTTAAAAAAGTTCTTAAGAAAAAGAAAGTAGTAAAAAAAACTATTAAAAAAAAGAAGGTTGCCCCAAAAAAAAAGGTAGAAGCAAAAAAAACTGTAAAAAAGTTTGTAGCTCCAAAAATGCCTCAACAATCTAATAAAAAGGTTAATAATAGAATAATTAATCCTTCCCACTATCAAGCAAAAAAAATAAAGAAATTTTTAGAAATAAAAACAATAAAAGAAAAAAAAGTTAAAAAAATATTTGAGACTAAAGACCATGTTGTTTATCCAACTCATGGTGTTGGGCAAGTTATCGATATAGAAAAAAGAGAGGTAGTTGGTCAAAAGCTTGAAATGTACGTCATTGAATTTGTAAAGGATAAATTAATACTGAGAGTGCCAGTTGATAAAGCAAAGAAACTCAGTTTAAGAAAAGTTTCAAAACCATCAAAAATCCATAATGTTTTGAAAATTCTCTCTCAGAAAGCCAAAATTAAAAGAACCATGTGGAGTCGACGTGCGCAGGAATATGATTTAAAAATTAACTCAGGGGAAATTGAGCAAATTGCTGAGGTAGTTAGAGATTTAAATAGGGCAAACAACCAGATAGAGCAATCTTATAGTGAACGCCAACTATTTGAATTATCTTATGATCGTTTTTTACGCGAAGTTATTGCAAGCCTTAAAATCACTGAAGAAAATGCAATCAAAAAAATAGACAAAATTCTTGGTAGAGACAAATTAAAAAACGCCCCTAGTCTATTAAACTAAGGGCGCA
>CABZHU010000008.1 GCA_902525575.1 uncultured Pelagibacteraceae bacterium | reverse complement strand
AGAGAATAACACTGAGCACATCAGGCATAGTCCCTGAAATAATGAAATGGGGAGAAGAAGTTGATTCAAGGCTTGCAATTTCGCTCCATGCAACAAACGATGAGTTGCGTAATGAGATCGTGCCGATTAATAAAAAGTTTCCCTTAAAAGAATTGATTAAATCTTGTAGAGAATATCCAAGAGCTAAAAATGCAAAACGCATCACGTTCGAGTATGTAATGCTCAAAGGGGTCAATGACGGTGTGGCTGATGCACGTAAACTGGTTAAGTTAATTTCAGGAATTCCCGCAAAAATTAATCTTATTCCCTTTAATCCATGGCCTAATTCGTCTTATGAATGCTCTGATAAAGAGCAAATTAAGAAATTTAGTGACATCATTAAAAATGCAGGTTATGCAAGCCCTGTTAGAAAAACAAGGGGACAAGATATTATGGCTGCATGCGGTCAGCTAAAGTCCTCAAGTATAAAAGTAAGAAAAAGTGAACTAAGAAATCATGGATAAAGTAAATAAAGTTGTTCTTGCTTACTCAGGTGGGCTCGATACATCCGTTATATTAAGATGGCTTAAAGAAACATACTCGTGCGAGGTCGTTACGTTTACTGCAAACCTGGGTCAAGATGAAGATTATGATTTGGTTGAGAAAAAAGCAACTCAGCAAGGTGTTAAAGAAATATTTATTGAAGATCTCAAAGAAGAGTTTGTCGGTGATTATGTATTCCCGATGTTTAGAGCTAATCCTCTTTATGAAGGCTACTATCTTTTAGGCACATCTATCGCGAGACCTCTGATCGCACAAAAACAAATTGAAATTGCAAACAAAGTAGGAGCTGACGCCGTATCACATGGTGCAACAGGCAAAGGTAACGATCAAATTAGATTTGAGTTGGGTTATTATTATCATAAACCAGATATTAAAATCATCAGTCCTTGGAGAGAGTGGGATCTTACATCTCGAACATCTTTGGTTGAATATGCTGATCAACACGGTATTGAAATTGCCAAAGATAAAAGAGGTGAACAACCTTTCAGTATTGATGAAAATATTTTGCACTCTTCTGCTGAGGGCAAAGTCCTTGAAGATCCATGGGAGGAAGCTCCTGATTATGTATATACAAGATCTGTGTCACCAGAAAATGCTCCCGACACTCCAGAAGAGATCACGATTGAGTTTAAACACGGCGATGCCTGCGCTTTAAACGGTCAAAGTATGACACCCTTTGAATTGTTGAAAGCGTTGAACGAGATGGGTGGAAAACATGGTATTGGTAGAGTGGATTTGGTTGAAAACAGGTATATTGGCATGAAATCTAGGGGCATATACGAAACACCTGGTGGAACGATCCTTTATCACGCGCACAGAGCCATAGAAAGCATCACATTAGACAAAGAAGCAGCTCACATGAAAGATGAACTATCTCCTAAGTATGCAGAATTAGTCTACAACGGCTATTGGTTTTCACCAGAAAGAGAAATGATGCAATCCATGATTGATAAATCTCAAGCGAATGTAGAAGGTAAAGTGAGACTAAAACTATACAAAGGCAATACCATGATCACAGGTCGTGAGAGTTCAATGAGTTTATACAATCCTAATCTAGCAACTTTTGAGTCAGATAATATCTATTCTCAAAAAGATGCTGAGGGCTTCATTAAATTGAATGCTTTGAGATTAAGAGAGAAAAAATAATTATTGTTGCTGTCGTATTGCGGCGTCAACTGTGTTCTTCAATAAACATGCGATTGTCATGGGTCCAACGCCACCAGGTACTGGGGTGATTGCTGAAGCTACGCTTAATACTTCATTAAAATCAACATCGCCAACAAGTTTTGTTTTGCCTGGATTTTCTGGATGATCAACGCGATTGATTCCAACATCAATAACGATAGCGCCTTCTTTAATCCAATCTTTTTTAACCATCAGTGGTCTACCCACTGCTGCAACAACAATATCAGCCTGCCTGGTAAGCTCTTCAATATTTCTTGTTTTCGAATGAACAATCGTCACTGTGCAAGATTCCTCCAGAAGCAATTGTGCCATGGGTTTGCCAACAATATTAGATCTACCAATAATAACGGCATGCATTCCTTTTAGATCAGCAACAGATCTTTTTAACATCAGATAACAGCCAAGAGGAGTACACGGGGTAAATGTTTTATTTAAAAGTTCACCACCAATTGAGTTTCTGCCAACATTAACTGCATGAAATCCATCTGCATCTTTAATAGGATCAATTGAATCGATGATGGCTCTTGAGTCTATATGTGATGGCAATGGCAATTGAACCAATATACCATTCACTTTGTCATCTTGGTTAAGATCATCAATAAGCTTTAATAAATCAGTCTCAGCAACGCTTGTATCTAAAAAATGGTCTTCTACATCCATACCAATTTCTTTAGCCATTTTCGTTTTCGTCTTTACATAAACTTGACTAGCTGGATCTTCGCCCACCAAGACCACTGCAAGGGTTGGAACTTTATTAAAATCTTTTTTAAAAGCTTCTACCTTAATGGCAGTTTCTGCACGCAAATCAGCAGCAATTTTTTTTCCATCAATTAATTTATTTTCTTCCATAATTTACAATGCAATTGTCATATAAAAATATTCAAAAAGTAGATTTCTAATAAAGTACAAAATCAAAATTAAAACTACTGGAGATATATCGATCCCACTAAGATTTGGCAGAAAGTTTCTTATGGGGTTGAGCAGTGGATCAGTTAACTTTTTTGTTCCATAATAAACGGCAATAATAATTCTATTCTGAGTATTAAAGATATTCATAGCTATCAACCAGCTAAAAATGACATTGATGATCAATACCCATGTATAAAGATTGATAACTTGATCAAAGAGAATAATGAGTGAATTCATGAACTAACGTCTTTCAATAAGTAGTTATCTAAAAAGGAGTCTAACCACAAATTTATTTTTTTACCATGCTTAAGTCTATGAGTAAGTTGTTCGCGTCGATTTTGTGCACCTTTTTCTTTCAGCATATAGCCTGCGTAATACAACCAACGAAGATGCATCTTCAAATTAACCTCAGGATGAAATTGTATAGCTAAAGCATTTTTATATCGAAATGCCTGCTCTCTAAATAGATCACCCTTAGCTAGAATTTCGCATGACTGGGGCACAGTAAAACCTTCTCGGTGCCACTGGAAAAACTTTTTCTGACTTTGGAACATCTTATGGCCGTCTCCTGTGGGATTGATATCAAAAAAACCAATTTCAAGTGTAAGGTCATGAGATTTTTGAACTGATCCCCCAAGGTTCTTGGCCAGCATTTGAGCACCTAAACATATACCCAAGAATGGCTTATTGGACTCAAGTGCTTTAGATATCCAGTCTATCTCGTATTTTATATAATCAAGATCATCATTAGCACTCGGTGGACCACCATAGATGACCGCTAGATCATGCTCATTCATATTGTCTGGAAGTTTTTCACCTATGACTGGCCTTCTGACATCAAGCGTGTAGCCACGCTTTCTTAATTTAATGCCAACATCACCAGTGCTTGATCTTGGTTGATGAACGACCATTAATGCGGTTTTTTTATTCATAGCTCAAGCTATGAAACTACATCGCGCTTAGGCCACCATCAAGAACAATCTCTGACCCTGTCATGAATTTAGATTCTTCTGAAGCCAAATATAAAATGGCATAAGATACATCATCTGTGTCACCAATTTTATTCATTGGAATTTGCCTTGATAATTTAGCGACAGCTTCCTCTGCGCCAAAAGCTTGCTTTATGGGATCAAGAATAGGGGTATTTACAAAAGCTGGATGAATTGAATTACATCTTACGTCATACCCTTTTTTTGCACAAAATAGAGCTACTGATTTAGAGAGATGGCGAACACCTGCTTTGGATGAATTATAGGCAGCTGTATTCCAACCCGCAACAATACCGGAAATTGATGAGATATTAATAATGGAACCATGTCCATATTTACCCATTATAGGAACTGCATATTTGCATCCAAGAAAAACACTATCAAGATTTACCTGATGTACTTTTTTCCAAATATCAAAATCTGTTGATACGACATCTGCCCCAAGACTAATTCCAGCACTATTCACAAGAATATTGATTTTACCTTGATCTCTCTCTATTTTATTAATCAATTCAACCCATGAATTTTCTTGGGTGACATCATGACTAAAAGTTGTAAATTGAGTAGTACTAAATGAACTTAATCGCTCCGGCATTGAATCTAATACTTCGCTATTCACATCGGTGAGAATTACCTTTGCGCCTTCCTCAAGAAGCATTCGCGCTGCAGCAAATCCAAGTCCAGAAGCTGCTCCAGTGATAATTGCAACTTTGTCCTGTACTCGTCCCATTCTATCCTAAATCTAATTTAAAATAACTATCCTGAGAACTAGTGTCTTCTGAAGAGTAATTATTATAGCATTCAGACATACTATGCTTTCTAAAGCCTTTCTCTCCAGCTAATAGAAATTCGTCACTTCCTAAATATACAACAGAGGTATTACTTAAACGATCAGACCTCACACATGTTTCTATATTTTTTTTTCTATATAAATCAATAATTGCAATCGCTCCTCCATTGCCACTCATTGCAATACGTCCATCGTCAAGAGTAACAGCATTGGTTAAGCTGTTTTTTGAACCTATGTTTAATCTCTTAAAACCCAGTGTCTTGCACTCGCCTGAGAAATAACCACTTTCATAACAAGCTAATGTTGTAATTGCATCATTAGGTATTTTGTCATCTTGTCCATACTGTGTAATCAAGGTTAAATTACCAGACATTCCGAGAAGAAGAGACTTTCCATCATCAACTTTTATTCCTGCCCAATATGAACCATCATAAAAGGTGTCTACAGCAAGCCAGTTTAACCCTCTATCGTCTGAAATATAATATTTCCCTAACTCTCCTACAGCATAAACCTCATTTCGCGCTGACTTTCTCCAAATTTGTGCATCAGCATAGGTAAAGTTTAGGTGTGGTTGGAACTCATCATCATCAAGAAATAAGTATCCCCATGTCTGACCTCCATCTTCGGTTCTTAATGAAAGGGCGAATGCGCCTATTGCAATTCCTTCCTTATCATCAAGCATATGTATTGAAAGTAGTGGTGCATCCCAATCTACATCTTCGTATTGCTTAATCCAAGTTTTACCATAATCGTTTGAATGAAGAATGGTTGCATCATGACCAGTCACCCAGCACGATTGCTTACTTGAACAACTGATATCGGTTAATGTGCTTGTATAAGGCACACTTTCAGCCTGTGTCCAACTATCACCAAAATCATCTGAATACAAAATAATGCCATGTTCTCCAACTGCATAAATTCTATTATCTATTTTATCCATTGCATTAATGAGAGACTGCGATGCCAGCACTGATTTTGCAGCATATCCTGATCCATAATTAAAATTTGATGAAGATACCGAACTAACATTGAGAAATAAAAAAGTGAATAAGATAGATAATATACGTAACATATTGTTTTTAATAAATTAAAACCCGACTTAAAAAATTCAAGTCGGGTTTTATATTAAATTTTATTAGTGGTAAAGTCTTTTACCTTGCGTATCTTCTTAGACCATCAGGTGTATAGAAGCTAACAGCTTTTTCTTCACCATTATAGATTGATCCACGAGGCTGCATTGCTGGACCAAATAAGTTGGTTCCAACATAAGTTCTCGTTGCAAAGTCAAAAGTGTATTCACCTTGAACGTTACATGTGGTGTCTTCAAGACCTGTACCACCCATGTTACCTTGGACTGTTGTTTGGTAACTTGCGCGCATTAAATCTCCATTACCATCATACATGTCGTGATAAAGAAGCATTCCTGGGTTGCCATCCATATAATAAAAAGTTCTAGACTCATATAAATGTCTTTGACCAGGTTTTAGTTGCGCATGAACGATATGAACATCCATTTCCTCAAAACGAACAACATCTGGATTTGGATGATTAGGTACAAAAGTGTTTTCAAGAGTTGAGTCTGCTAGCATGTCATTGTTATTAGGAACAATCATTTTTTTCATACCCTCATAAGACCAATCATACTTGTCTTGTGCACCATTAAATCCACCATAAGAGTCAATCGTTTGGATACCACCACCTGCAGCTGTAAGTGAGTCATAAGAAATGTCTGGTGCTCTTCTTACTCTACGTGTAGCTGGGCTATATTGCCAAGCTTTACGAGGTTGCATGTAGCTATCAATGAAATCATGTACGAGTGTCACTGTACCCGCAGTTCTTGGTGGGCCTAAGTTTTTTTGCATAAACAAAGCAAAAATATTCTTATCAGCATACATTGTTTTTGTATTTGGATTTACAGGAAAAGAAATTGAAGTTTCTTGTTGACCTGTTGTTATAGCACCATCAGCTGTTACACGAGCTGAAGTTTGTACTCTGTCCACTGCAGAAACTGACCCTGCAAACATTCTGTAGTTCCATACAAAATGTTGCGCGTGAGATGGATCAGGAAAAGGTATTTGTCCCATGTTTGGCACCTCAAATCCCTCATTATCATTAATCATGGTACCATTCGAATTACTGATGGCCATAACGGATGAGTCCATTGTACATCTGCCGCCTGACTCATATACATCTATTCGGAAAGTATCAGGGTAAGCAGAGAACATGTTTATCATACCTGGGGTGAGCATAGCAGAATATTCTGACACATTACTTGCTGTAACAGAGTATTTTATATGTCCATCAGCAGATGCAGACGATACTGAAAATGCCAACACAGACGTTAGTGTTATTATTAATTTTTTAATGTTCATTTTATACATTATTCTACCTTCCCTTAATTAAAATGCATATGACATTGAGTAGCTGAGATAATCTCTATCCATTCTCATGTTAGATTTCTCATCACCGAGCTCTTCAATGTAATCAAGTTTAATGTTGTAATCTCCTCGGCTAAAAGCTAAGCCAAGTGTAGCTCTCATACGGTCTTCAATAAAACCTCCAATTGATGATGGAGCGTTTCCACTGAAGTCATGATTTAAACCAAAGTTTAAATTCATCGTATACGGAGAATTTCTCACATTGTTATAAGTAAAACCAGTTCTTAAGCGATAAGACATTGCTAGATCGTCTGCACCTGGTTCAGTGCTGCAATAACTATCTCCTAATAATCCATTTTTAAACAATGCAAAGGCTTCATATGTTGCTCTACTGCCTGGAACACCATCGCAATATCCATTACCTATTGACCATCTACCGGAGGATACAACACCTCCAGACGTATTGTCGATATCAGGAACACTCACACCACCTAGCTCAAAGAATACATAGGCACTATCCGCACCTGCTCCTAGGGTATATGGGTGACTAGAAGTGAAGGTTTTTGTTGCATTGATATCAAATGTCCATACATCATCTTCTTTATGACCTACACACTCATTGTAACCAACAACGGTTGAAGCTACTCCACTTGATGAAATATCGCAGTCAGCCATGCCAGACCATTTCACATTTTTTGCATCAGAGTAAGCAGATACAAAAGCTGCGCCTGATTCTGAAAACAACCCTTGTACAGTTTCACTTGCCGCAACTGTAGCCATTACGGTGAAGCTTTGAACAGCTGTTCCACCAGTACTATCAAGAATATTAGGTATTTGATCTCCAAGTGAAATTTGCAGCGGGAAGTCAGGTCGATAAGCAACTTCAGCAGCTATGGCAGTACCGTTAGGTAATACTGTCGATCCACTAATACCAAATACTTGTATGTCTTCAGGATAGTAGGTTTGATAAAGTGTTCTATCTAAAGGCTGTAGAGCAGTCATCGCGTTTTTTGCTGCTGATCCCATAGCTGCATCTTGATCCGCAATTGCATAGATAGCAAAAGCCTTCCCTTGGTCTTGAACACCATTGGTATCCATTAGACCAATAATTGCATCTTTCTCTGCCCTTGTTGTTGCTCCAGCGACACCATTTGCAGCCTGGTAGGCAACAGCCTCAGCTCCGTATTTAAAGTTATTATTGATCTGATTTGAAGTATTTGTTAAAGCAGCTGTCATTATTCCTGCAGTAGTAAGTCCCCCTCCTGCGAGTGTATCGCTCATTAGAGTATGCAGGTCAACAGCATTAAAGCCTCTGATTGGAAGCATTTGCACATAAGGAGCTTTTGAATGGTAGTTACTGAAGTACACACCCCAATCAATACCAGCCCCTACATCAGCATAACCGGTTAAGTTAAGACCGAACTGACCACTATCTTTAGCTAGTTTGTCTGGTGCCTGTACTAAGTGAATAGTCGCACGTCTTGAATCTACCGCTCTACCGTCAGAGCCAAACATTGTTAAGCCATTTATAATATCCGCATCAGTAAGTCCCATTGCTGCACCACTGTTTCCGTCCATAATATCCGCACCAGAGACTGCTGATCCCCATGCTTGTGTATAAGTAGCATCTTCTAGAGTTGAAGCCGTAGAACTTAGAGTAGTCGCGATAGGGGCTAGTGCTGATGGCAACTGAGCTGCTACACCAGAGGCCCAAGTATTAATTGTCGTTTCAGCATCTGTTGAACCCATAACCAAAGCTGTTCGAGCATCACCACCTGCTGTACGTGTACATGAGAAGTTTAATAAATAGGTATAAGTATTACCACCGCCTAAAACGTGTGCTCCTAACCGGCCTGCAGTCGGAGCATCACCATTACCATCAACTAAATCACAATCAGCTGCGTCGAAGTCGTAATAAGCATCACCATAAAAATCACCCGTTCTTTGACGATATCTTGGCGTCCTTAAAATTCCCTGGTTGCCCGTTCCAAGAACATCGCTGCCCCAGAACGTTCCTGATGTATCAAGCTCAATTTCTCTTTGCTTTAATTGATAATACACATTTAAAGTTGGGCCAGAAGGTCCACTGATTGCAGCGCCTATCATTTCTTGAGGGATCAGAGCATCCTTAATACTTACACCAGGAGCTCTAAGTAATGATAAGTCGATAGGATTAACAACGTTAACACCGATTGGTAAAAATGCTGTTGTGCCTAAACTTTCAACGTACTTTCCAAGAGTGAAATCAACATAAGTATCACCTTGCTGTGAACCAGTAGTGAGATACGCATTACCCAATACAAAATCATTATTTAGTTCGTCTTCTTGGTCAGTAGTGAATGATGTTAGTTGGGGAGTATTAAAATCGAGTAGTGGGTTGTAAGTCATAATGCCACTTATATTGAGACCAACACCATTAGAGTTTGATACATCCAAAGAAGTTGAAATAGATTGCGTAGAGTCAATGAGGTCGCCACCTTTCCAGTTCGCATTGCCATCATCGGCATTTACGCCTGTAAGAGAATTAGGAGTACTGAGGTTTCCATAACTATCAGTATACTGTTTAGAACATCCTCCGTTACCAAGTGCCTGATCAGTACCAGTTGCATCAAAAGGACTTGCTGTCATGACCCTTCCAAATAAATATAAGCAGTCAGGATCTGTAACCCTAACAGAAAAACCTGAAGTAACAGTGTTTGTTAATGTTCCTGAGTAGTCTCCCAGATTAACTGTATCAGCTTGTGCTGATTGTGTATAAGCTATTGAGCTTACAGAAACGAGAATCCAAGCTACTACTGTGCTTGTTAGTTTTTTTAAATTTGACATACATGTATCCCCTAATTGAATGTATCTTTATATAGTAATCGAAGACAAAGTCTAATTCTCTGTCAGAGCGCATTTTCACTTGATAATGGAATTAAGTCAATGATAAAAAAACACTGAAAACGTATATAAAATTTAATATTATAAATTTAACTATAGCTTTGGATCGCTTCAATCATGGCTCTTTTGTTGGGTTTTTTTGCTATAACGAGCTTTTTAATTAGACTATTGCTAACATTCTTTTTGACTTCAGTTCCGACATTACTGCTAATACATATATATGTTAGTTTTGTTGCCTTAACAGAAATTCCTGCTTTTTGTAAAACATCAAAAAAATTAATTACTGCGCTTTTTGAATAAAAAGTAATCACCTTAATCTTGTTTGTTACAAAATTTTGAAGTGTGATTTTATTAAAATTATTTTTTTTTATAGTTTTATATACTTGCACTAATTGAGTTTGAATGCCTAATTTTTTAAGTTTCTCTAGCATTATCTTATTATATTGAGAGCCGCATAAATAAAATAATTTTTTCACTTTATTTTGATTAGATAAAGATTCAATCAACTGTGAACTATCTTCATAAGTTTTTATGACTCTACATATATTATTATTTTTTAAAAGTTTTGCAGATTTATTACCGATGGTAATAAATTTTGCACTTTTCAAATTCTTAACATTACCACTACTGTTAACGAGCGCTTCAACAGCTTTAACACTAGCAACTAAATAATATGCTTTTTTTGCAAAAGGAATCCGAGATTCAAAACTTGTATAAGACAGCATAGGATCCACAATTGATTTAATATTTAAATCAGCTAACTCTTTTTGTAATTTAAATGCTTCTTTCTTAGGGCGAGTAATTAAAATCATCTAAATTATTTAAGTTATTTATTTTGTCTTGGCCAACATCTTTTAAAATTACCTGTACAAGTTCATCAGCTACATTAAGAAATTTTTTTTTATCATCAGAGAAAATTCTTGAAAAAACTTTGAAACCATCATGATCGAAAATTTCACATCGTATCTTTAGTACATCATTTTTAATCTTTGCATAAACTGATATAGGGCTGTTGCAGTTTGCATTTATATCTTTTAAGACTTTTCTCTCGGTTAGTGATTCGATTTCAGTTTCTTTATGATTAATTATTTCGAATACTTTCTTTAAACTACTTCCGCGTTTTGATTGCACTCCCACAGTTCCTTGACATGCTGCGGGAAGAAAATATTCTTCATCAAGTTTTTCAGTTACTTGATCACTGAGCCCTAACCGTTTAAGTCCAGCAAAACTAAGAATAATAGAATCGTAGTTATTTTCTTTTAGTTTTTTGACACGAGTATCGACATTTCCTCGAAGTAATTTAATCTTAAGATCTTTTCTTAGATTCAAAATTTGTGCACGTCTTCTTATTGAACTAGTACCTATGACTGATCCAGATGGTAATTCAAAAAATTTAAGACCTGAATTTGACAGTAAAGCTTCACAAGGATTTTCCCTTTTAAGCCAACAAATGATATCAAGTTCATCAGAGCTTTCTTCTGCTGGGACATCTTTCATAGAGTGGATTCCAACATCAACCTGGCCATTGATTATATGTTGCTCAATTTCCTTTATAAACAGACCTTTGCCACCAATTTGATCGAGCCGCTGAACATTATGAATGTCTCCTTTGGTTTTTATGGTTTTAATATCAATTGTCTCATTACTTATATTATCAGAAACACTTATTAATTGATTGAGCAGTATGTCAGTTTGTGCCCTTGATAACTTACTGTCTCTAATTCCAACTGAGATTTTGTTTAAAATTGACATAAATAATTATTCATAAATGTATATATGATACATTATTAAATCGTATGACAAAAAAAATAATACGCGTCTTAGGAATTGAGTCTAGCTGTGATGAAACATCAGTTTCAGTTGTCGAAAAGACTGGGGAAAAGATTAAAGTCCTTTCTAACATTGTAAAATCTCAACTTGATGTTCATAAAGATTATGGAGGGGTTGTCCCGGAGCTCGCTGCAAGAGCTCACTCAGACGTTATTCATAAATTAATTAAAATGGCTCTCGATCAGGCAGACATTACATTCCGTAGCATTCATGCTATTGCTTCGACAGCGGGTCCTGGTTTACTTGGTGGTTTGTTGGTCGGTGTCGTTGCTGGAAAGACTCTGGCTTCATCACTTAATAAACCGTTCATTGCGGTCAACCACCTAGAGGGTCATGCTCTATCGATTAAACTAGAACAGAAAATTGAGTTTCCTTATCTCTTATTATTAGTGTCTGGAGGACACACTGAATTTACCATTATCAAAAAGTTTAACAGATATAAACGTATCGGCACAACCATTGACGATGCTCTGGGTGAAGCATTTGATAAAACTGCACGTCTTTTGAAAATGGAATATCCAGGCGGACCAGAAATCGAAAAGTACGCGAAATATGGAGATGAGAATAAATACAAGCTGCCCTTACCTCTAATTAATGAGAAGAATTGTCACTTCTCTTTTGCTGGTCTGAAATCAGCGGTGGCTGATGTAGTAGCAAAAAATAAAAGTACTGAAAAATTTAAAAAAGATATGTCAGCCTCTTTTCAAAAAACTATAAACAAAATCTTATCTACCAAAGCTCAATATGCTATTGAACATTTTCAAAGAATTAATAAATCAAAAAAAACCACAAAAATTGTAGTTGCTGGAGGAGTAGCTGCAAATAAAAGTCTACGCGTTGCGCTAACAGAATTAGAGTCAACTCATCAATGTAAATTTCTGTTTCCTTCTATAAAATATTGTACGGACAATGGTGCCATGATTGCACTTGCAGGTATTGAAAGATTTGAGAGAAACATGTTTAACAAATTAGATTTCAAACCAAAACCAAGATGGCCACTTGATAAGGATGCTTTATTCATGAAAGGAAAAAGAATCGTTGGTGAATAAAAAAGAGTTTAAAATTGGTGTCATTGGAGCTGGTGCCTGGGGTACAGCTCTTGCCAATATCTTAGCACAAAAACAGCAAGTAAGACTCTGGGCTAAAGAAAAAAGCGTCTGTGAAAATATTGAAAATCATGGAGAAAACAAAAGATTCCTTCCAAAAATAAAATTAAATAAAAAAATAAGCTGTACAACAGAAATCAATAATGTTTCTGAATGTGAGATATTATTTTTAGTGATCCCAGTTCAGTATCTTTCTGGTGTTCTGACTAAATTAAAAAATTCTCTAAATGAAAAAACAATTTTTGTTTGCTGTTCAAAAGGGCTAGAGATGGATAGCTTAAAATTACCAAGCCAAATTGTATCATCCATATTTCCAAAAAATAAAATTGCAATCATTTCAGGTCCGAACTTCGCAGCAGAAATTGCAAAAGGATTGCCAGCTGCAACTACCGTTGCATCTAAGCACGGAGAGGTAGCAAAAAAAATTGCAAACCTTATTAAGTCATCAACGCTGAGGCCCTACTTATCCAATGATATTATTGGATCACAAATTGCCGGTGCACTAAAAAATATATACGCCATAGCCAGTGGCATAGTTGTTGGAAAAAAATATGGGGAGAATGCAGTAGCCTCAATCATTTCAAGAAGCTTTGCAGAAATAACAACTGTTGCAAAATCAATGAATGCAAAAAAAACAACACTCGCTGGTCTTTCAGGTATGGGAGATTTATTTCTTACATGTTCTTCAAAGGAATCTAGAAATTTTTCCCTAGGTATTGATTTAGCAAAAGGTAAAACGTTAAATGAGATTATTCAAAAAAAGTTTTCGATTGCAGAAGGCGTCTTTACCGTTCGGGCTTTAAAAAAGCTTGCCAATAAAAAAAAATTAGATTTACCCATTAACGAAGCTGTGTATAGGGTCCTTTACCGAAAGAAAAATATTGATCTTGCCATTCAAGAACTTTTAAATAGACCCATAACGAAGGAATAAAAATGCAATATTGGTTAATGAAATCAGAACCTGAAACATGGTCTTGGGAGCAGCAAGTCAAAGCTGGTGCCAAAGGTGAAGGCTGGGATGGCGTAAGAAATTATCAAGCATCCAACAACATGAAAAAAATGAAGAAGGGGGATCTTTGCTTTTTTTATCATTCGGTAAAAGAGCGTGATGTTGTAGGCATTGTCAAAGTAGTTAAAGAGTATCACCCGGATCCAACCGATAAGTCCAAGCGCTTTGGTATGGTTTGCGTAAGTGCGGCGAAACCCTTAAAAAAAAGAGTGAATCTCGATCAAATAAAAAGTGACAAAAGGCTTAATCACCTCGCATTAGTCAAACAGTCTCGATTATCAGTAATGCCCATCGATAAGAAGTCCTGGACTATTATTTGCAATCTAGGTGGTATCAAATAAGATATTTGGTCTATGAGCGATAATGAAAAATTTAACGTCAGTGCCGATTGGTCTGCCAACGCGCAGATTAATCAAGATAAATATAATGAGTGGTATGAAACATCATTCAACAACAACGAAGATTTTTGGAACGAGCACGGCAAAAGAATAGAATGGACGAAGCCGTATACAAAAGTGAAAGATGTATCATTCAACAAGGATAATTTTTCAATCAAATGGTACGAAGATGGCGTACTTAATGCGTCCGCCAATTGCATTGATCGACATTTAAAAGATAAAGGGGATCAGACAGCCATCATTTGGGAAGGCGATGATCCAAAAGATTCAAAACACATTACTTATAATGAACTTCATAAAGAAGTTTCAAAATTATCTAATGGCATGAAATCCCTTGGTGTAAAAAAAGGTGACCGTGTAACCATCTATATGCCAATGATTCCTGAAGCAGCATACGCTATGCTTGCCTGTACACGCATTGGTGCTATTCACTCAGTTGTCTTTGGGGGGTTTTCTCCTGACTCACTTGCAGGACGCATCAGTGATTGTAAATCAGATATTGTGATAACAGCTGATGAAGGATTAAGAGGTGGTAAACCAATTCCATTAAAAAAGAATACAGACGATGCTATCAACATCTCAGGTGGTGTGAGACATTGTATTGTTGTCAAGCGAACAGGTGGAGCAATCGATTGGCATGATGACCGTGATGTTTGGTATCACGAATTATTAAGTGACGCTTCAGATGACTGCCCACCAGAAGAAATGAATGCGGAAGATCCATTATTTATTCTTTATACATCAGGCTCCACAGGAAAACCAAAAGGAGTAATGCACACGACTGGTGGTTACATGGTGTATGCGTCCATGACACATCAATATGTATTTGATTACAAACCAGGTGATGTTTATTGGTGTACGGCTGATGTTGGTTGGGTCACAGGACACAGTTACATTGTATATGGACCACTTGCAAACGGCGCTATTACTGTGATGTTTGAAGGGGTGCCTAATTATCCAAGTGCGTCTCGCTTCTGGGAAGTGGTTGATAAACACAAAGTAAATATTTTCTACACAGCGCCAACAGCTATTCGCGCACTCATGCGTGAAGGCGAAGGGCCAGTAACAAAAACAAGTCGATCCTCTCTAAAATTACTCGGCACTGTGGGCGAGCCTATCAATCCAGAAGCCTGGATGTGGTATTATAATGTCGTTGGTGAAAAAAAATGTCCCATCGTCGATACGTGGTGGCAAACAGAAACGGGGGGCATCTTAATTTCACCTCTCCCTGGTGCTATTGCTCAAAAACCAGGATCAGCAACAAAGCCTTTCTTTGGTATACAGCCTGAGATCATGGATGCTGAAGGAAATATATTAGAAGGCGCTTGTGAAGGATCATTGTGTCTTGCAGATTCTTGGCCGGGACAAATGAGAACCGTATACGGCGATCACAAAAGATTTATTGAAACTTATTT
The DNA here is from genome assembly GCA_902525575.1 of uncultured Pelagibacteraceae bacterium. Taxonomy (GTDB): domain Bacteria; phylum Pseudomonadota; class Alphaproteobacteria; order Pelagibacterales; family AG-422-B15; genus CACNXQ01. The sequence goes on along the minus strand of CABZHU010000008.1, from coordinate 14,044 downwards.
TTCTCAATTTGATGGAAAGTATTTCACAGGTGATGGATGCAAGCGTGATGAAGATGGCTACTATTGGATCACGGGACGTGTTGATGATGTGATTAATGTATCTGGTCACCGCATGGGAACAGCAGAAGTTGAGTCGGCACTGGTTGCACATCCAAAAGTTAGTGAAGCCGCTGTTGTTGGTTATCCTCATGACATTAAAGGTCAGGGAATTTACGCTTACGTAACCTTAAACGCGGGTGAAGAAACATCTGATGAATTATATAAAGAATTGGTTGCTTGGGTACGAAAAGAAATTGGTCCAATCGCATCACCTGATTTAATACAGTGGGCACCCGGACTTCCAAAAACTCGTTCTGGAAAAATCATGAGGAGAATTTTAAGAAAGATTGCAGAGAATGAATATAGCAATCTTGGCGATACATCTACTTTAGCCGAACCAGCAGTAGTCGATGATTTGATCGACAATCGAATGAACAAATAGGTAAACATCAATTCATGAGTGATAAAGATCTTATTAAAAGTTTAATAGAAGAACACAAAATGGAACCTCATCCTGAGGGCGGACATTATGTTGAGATTTTTAGAAATGACGATGTCACTCATATATATTTTTTATTAGAAGAACATGAAAACTCTCATTGGCACAGAATAACCAAAACAGAAACATTACACTTTTACTCTGGTAGTCCACTTAACGTATACACCTCAAAAGACGGAGTAGAATTTCAGATTGATGAAATAGGGTCCAATAATAATTTTATGTATACTGTTGAAAAAGGTACTTGGTTTGCCTTGAAATCAACTGGGTCATACAGCTTAATTGGTTGTACAGTGGCCCCTGCATTTCAATTTGAGGATTTAGAACTCGCTCCCAAGGATTGGAAGCCATCTACATTTGATCAGCAACTTTAAAATATCAGTTAGAAGTCTGAAGTAATTCCTTTTTTCTCCCAGTCGCCAAAACGAGTTGGTTCAGGACCATCAGTGCCGCCTATTTCCTTTTTCTTTTTAGGGAGTTTTGAGGCAGTTTTCTTGTCTTCTGTATCCTCAACAACCTCAGTTTTTTTATCGCTCATAATACTTAATTTAATCTTAAATTTTGAGTTATCAAAGCATGAAAAATAGTGGGAAACAAATAGGGTTTCTGTTATACAGAGAAATAATGCTTCTTACACATGTCGGTTAAAATATCACCTTCGATACTAGCATCTGATTTTTCATCATTGGGCGAGGAAGTCGTCAACATTACCAAAGCAGGTGCTGACTATATTCATGTTGATGTCATGGATGGACACTTTGTGCCAAACTTAACCATTGGACCTGACATTGTAAAATCAATCAGAGATAAATCATCATTGCCTTTTGATGTTCATTTAATGATTGATCCAGTGCAACCTTATATTGAAAAGTTTGTTGAAGCAGGAGCTGATATTATATCTGTTCATCCTGAAGCCAGTGACGATACACAAGCTTGCATTGATAAAATAAAATCTTTGAATGTAAAAGCAGGACTTGCGATCAATCCCGATACAGAATGGGAAGTCGTGAAACCATATATGGATCAGTTGGATCTTATTTTGGTGATGAGTGTGCATCCAGGTTTTGGTGGACAAAAATTTATTCCAACGGCACTTGATAAACTTGAAAATCTTCGAAAAGAAATCGATCAATTGGGTAGAGACATTGATTTAGAAATTGATGGAGGAATCAATTTTGAAAATATTCAATCAGTCATTGATGCTGGAGCAAACATGATTGTGGCTGGCACCACGACATTCAAAGGTGGTCCAGGTGAATACGCAAATAATATTGAAAAATTAAGAGGCCATTAAATTGGACATCAAAATAAAAACAGCTTTGATATCTGTTTCCGATAAATCAGATTTAAAAAAAGTTGTTCATTCCCTTCAAGAACATAATGTTAAAATTATTTCTACAGGAGGTACAGCTAAGTCAATTGCCGATCTGGGAATTGAAGTCACCGACGTTGCCTCTATAACTAATTTTCCTGAAATGATGGATGGACGTGTTAAAACTTTACACCCAAATGTGCACGGTGGATTACTGTCTAAACGAGATGATAAAGGTCATATCCAATCGCAAAAGGAGCATGGGATCGAAGATATTGATTTGATTATTGTGAATTTGTATCCCTTCGAGGAGACAATAAAATCGAGAGAAAACGAGGAAGTTTGTATTGAAAATATAGATATTGGTGGACCTGCGATGTTACGGTCAGCGGCAAAAAATCACAATTTTGTAACAGTAGTTACTGATACAGATGATTATGACAGCTTGATTGATGAAATGAAAAAAAACAATGGTTCGACGACATTAGACTTTAGAAAAAAGCTAGCTGCAAAAACATTCTCGACTACAGCGCATTATGATTCTTTGATCAGTAACTGGTTTTATCAAAATACAAATGATCAATCAGAAAAATTTACTGCTGCTGGACAGTTATCATCGATCCTTCGCTATGGCGAGAACCCACATCAGGCAGCCAGTCTTTTTAAGTCAGCCCTTCAGTCATCAGGAGTCCCTCACGCGACTTTATTACAAGGAAAAGAGTTAAGTTATAACAATATTAATGATGCCGATGCTGCCCTTCAATTAATAAAAGAATTTGATGAAACAATCCCGACAGTTGCAATTATCAAACATGCTAATCCATGTGGGGTTGCAAGTGGAACTTCATTGCATGATGCCTACATAAAAGCTTTATCGTGTGATACCACTAGCGCGTTTGGTGGTATCATTGCACTAAATCAAACAATTGATAAAGAAACGGCAGGTGAAATTATTAAAATATTTACTGAAGTTATCGTTGCGCCAAATATATCAGATGAAGCTAAAGAAATTTTTAAAACAAAAAATAACTTACGTCTTCTAATTTTATCATCAATGCATGAGGTCAACCCGTCTCAAAATTATAAAAGTATTGAGGGAGGTATTTTGGTCCAAACAAACGATAATAAAGAAACAAATTCGGCTGATTTAAAAACTGTAACAAAAATAACACCTAACCCCAGTCAAATTGAAGATATGTTATTTGCCTTTAAAGTTTGTAAACATGTAAAGTCGAATGCGATTATTTATGTTAAAAATAAAAAAACCATTGGTATTGGTGCTGGCCAAATGAGTAGAATTGATAGTGCTAAAATTGCCTCGCAAAAAAATAATGAAATGGATCCTTCAGATGAAAACTCACTTGAAGGTTCAGTAGTCGCGTCAGATGCTTTTTTCCCATTTGCTGACGGCTTGCTAGTAGCAATTTCATATGGCGCAAAGTCTGTTATTCAACCAGGTGGTTCGGTCAAAGACGATGAGGTCATTAAAGCTGCAAATGAGGCTGGTATATCAATGGTCTTTACTGGTACCCGACATTTTAGACATTAGTTTTTCTTAATGAGTGTGTGAATAATGGGAAAAATAGAAATATTAAAAACGCAAGATTCCACTCTATAATATTTTCATAATTCGTATTGTCTAAAGGCAGAATGAATAAATAAGAAACTATACAAACTAGATACAAAAATATAAGTAAATACAAAATATTTTTAGCTTTAATCTTTTCATTTGAAATAGAAATTGTTAACCAAACCTGACACGCAGGGGTAAGTATAAAAAATGCAAATATTCCGATCTCTCTCATAAATCTGTAGATATTGCCATCAAAGCCAAGAGCAACTAGGTAAATAATTAAAAAAACACTAGACACTGTACCAAGACTAAAAAGAATATTACTTTTATGTATATAAAGGTTTATTTGATACCAAAAAATAATGACTAGGATTATAGATGGGGTAATGAATAGTTTATATAAATAAAAAGAAATACCGTATCTGCCAACCTTACTGATTGATGTACAGCCATCTATTAACGGCATACACCAATCAACAAATCCTCCAAAAGAAGAAATAAAATATGAAATAATAACTGTTAATACAGGAATAAAAAAAATAAACTGAGGTATATTTTTGTTCAATGTTTAGTTTATACTTTAAAAATTAATATAGAAGTAATCCTTTACTGTATCCTGATGGGTGAACGTACCCTTCTCAATTAATTTGAAATTAAATGCCTCTAGAAATTTTGAGGTCTCACTCAATTCTTGATCAAAAATTTCTATTTGTAAGAAGACCTTATTATTTTTAACTAAATTTTCAATGCCTTGCAGTACAGATAATTCAAAACCTTCAACATCTATTTTTACAGCAATCGTATTACCAGAGTCTTTAATTAAATCGTCGCCACGTTTTTGTATGATTTTCATTTTTCCTTTTGCATCAACTTTAGCGCCACCGGATTGATAAGCGCCAAATCTTGAGTCTGCCAACAGATAACCATCTTTGTTCTCATTTGATAAAGCTAAATTATGTGATTGAATAATTTCAGAAAAACCATTTTGATGAATGTTTGCTATCATTCTTTCAAACGCTCCCTTGTGCGGTTCGAAAGCATCTATTTTTATATTTGGAAAATTTTTTGCAATTGTTAATGCATAGATTCCAATATTTGCACCAACATCAACAAAACGAGTAATATTATGTTTTTTAATATTATTGATTAGAAGTTGAATTTGATTTTCTTCATAACGATTTGTAAAGAAAATTTCACGATCAATGGAATCTCTGATATCAAGATTTAATAAAATATCATTAAGCTTAAAGACAAACTTCTCCTTATTAGTATAAAATAAATATCTTCTTAAAAAACTTTTTCTTAATTTTCTGTAACCCTTCCTAAGTATTGGAAGTATTGCAATTGTAGTCATGATAAAAACCAATGCCCATTTTATTTGATTGGTACCACTTGCTAAAATTATTTGCTGATCAGTAACTGATTCAATTGATGGAATGCTCATAATCATAGCACACTGAATATTTTCTATTAAGTCGACGGCGCCCGTTAATAGGGGCACTGAATAGATAAAATTATTTTTATAATTTGAGTAATGATAGATGCCCAAATGAAACGAGACATAAACAATTGGAAAAATCGTATCTAAAATGAGACTTACAAAAATAGAAAACCGCTTTCCTTCCTCTCCTAAAACAGAAAATGCGAACCCTACATCATCCCTTTGAAAACCAAATTTTAGATCCAATAAATTTTGCCCCAGGGTATATGGAAGCATAGGGATAATTATGAACAAACTGATAATAATAGATGAAAAAAGCACTAAAAGCAGAGCCTTACTGCTAGCTATAAGTTTGGAATAGTCTCTTACTTTTTGCATGAATATTTTATTCTTTTACAAAAAACATACCTATAATTCCAACCAAATTGAAAAATACAATTGCGATCATTGCATATTGCAGGCTATCAGTGAATGCAAGAATTAGGGACATTACTCCTGGCACAAGCCAAGCAGTAGATTTTCCAGCAAATGCATAGAGACCAAAAAATTCAGTCATCTTTTCTTGAGGAGAAAGTTTTACCATTAATGCTCGTGAAGCAGTTTGTGCTGGGCCATAAAAAATTGAAATGCCAATAACTACAAAAATGTAGGTGATCTGACTTATAGAATTGAATATTCCAAATGTTAACTCCTCTACACTTGCTGAATACTCATTGACAGTAAATAAATAAAATATTGTATCTTTATCAATTGATAGACCTAATACTCCTGAAATCAATAAGCCCCAAAGTGATAGGTTAATAACATTTTTGGAGCCAATCATATCATTTAGGTAGCCTCCATAAATTGAGCTCGGCCCAGACAAAACATTTAAAATGATGCCAAGTATCAAAACTTGTGTGAGAGACATACCTACTACCAAACTAGCGTAGACTCCCCCAACAACAAACAGTGCATTGAGGGCATCTTGATAAAACATTCTTGTAATTAAAAAAGTAAAAATATTTTTATATTGCCTTGCTTCTTTAAAAGTATTTATAAAATTGCTTAATCCTATTTTTACCGATTCATAAACACTAATTTGGTTTTTCTTAAGATCAGGGGTAAATAAAAACAGAGGAATAATAAAAACTGCATACCAAATAGCGCTAAACGGTCCGACAATTCTTATATGTTCGTACTCACTCGTATTCAAACCATAAAGACTTTCAGTTTCACCGCCCGGCCATACAAATATTATTAAAAATAAAATTAATGCAATAAGACCAGCAATATAACCAACCCCATAACCCATGCCACTTAACCAACCAGAATTCTGAGGAGTCTCGATGGTTGCTAAGACTGAGTTATTAAATACCTCAGAAAATCCAACCATAGCAGATGCAAGTATTAAACCAAACATGACTAACCAAATACCTTCAGGAGCTCCTGGGGGCGAGTACCAAAGCAAAGCCATTCCGATTACAAATAAAATTGATGTAATTCCCATTAGTAACTTTCTGTTTCCCTTGATATCAGTAATTGATCCAAGAACGGGACTTAAGATGGCAATAGCCAAGCCTGAAATTGTTTGAGTAAGAGTTAATTTTTGAGCACCATCGGAACCTGTTATAAATACATCAGTAAAATACACAGAAAAAACAAACGTCATGATTAATGTGTAGAAAGGCTGATTTGCAAAATCAAACATTGTCCATGAATATCTAGCTAATCTTGAAGCTCTCATCGCTAATACTGTATACAAATAAAATAACTATGTATGTGAATTATTTATTTTGGCTTAAAAATGAAGTTATTGTTACTAATTTTTGATTGGTCTGATAGCTCTATCAATTTTAATTTTTCATTAACAATGAAACATTTATAACCATGTGAACAAATTTCATAGATTATGTCCATTGGGTTTTTTCCTGCGTGCCTTTCCTCAATCTCAATCAACATTACAGGTTTGTGGTATTCAAGAAAATTTTTACCACCTCTAATAATTTCAAGTTCATGTCCTTCGACATCTATTTTGATAAAACCTATTTTATGAAGAAAGTTATACTCATCTAAAGTTATTTTTTTTACATTTTTTATAATTTCGTAATTTTTGTTATTTAATTTATTCTCAGAGTGTATAGTGGCAATACCTAACTCATATTTTTGCTCATCATCATAGTCTGCACTAGCATCTCTGATGGGAACCCTTAGCTCAGTTGTTCCACTGCTTGAGGAAAGAGCAAGATTTTCAATTTTAACATTTTTCTTATTTTCAAAGGCATTAATTAATTTATTTTGCAAAAGTGTATTAGCCTCAAAGGAATAAACATACTCAGTCAAATCAGACAAAAAATAAGAATAAACTCCTCTATACACTCCAATATCAATTGATGCCTTATTTCTGTCCACGAGATCAGGTAATAAACCCAATTCTTTTTCTGTATTTTTATCGAGATATCTTCTGGCTCTTCGTTTTAATAGGTTAGGCTCACTAAGGCCTATAGTTTTTTTTATAAAGTGCTCAATTTTCTTTTGATTAAATAATCTCACAATTTTTGCAATTGTTGCTCATGGAGCGAGTGAAGGGAGTCGAACCCTCGACCTAAACGTTGGCAACGTTTCGCTCTACCACTGAGCTACACTCGCATTAATAAAACGGTTCTAAAGGAAAAAGCCTTGTTTTTCAAGATAAGGGGATTATTTATATATTCATTAATATAGTATAAACTTTATACAAATGATCAAATCTAACGATATCGAGCTTTTACCAAAGAAAGTTGCAATATTTCCTTTAACTGGGGCTGTGCTTTTTCCAGGTACTCAACTGCCTTTAAATATCTTTGAACCAAGGTATGTTCAAATGATTGATGATGCACTGGCCTCACCTGGCCGTGTAATAGGAATGATACAACCCAGTAAACCAGGCGAAAAAACCCTAAAAAAAGTTGGTTGCTTAGGAAGAATATCAACATTCAATGAAGCTGAGGATAATCGATACTTGATTACTTTATCAGGAACCATCAGATTTGAAGTCAAAGAAGAATTAAACACAACCACACCTTATCGACAAATTATACCATATTACGACACGTATGAATCTGATCTTAAACCTCAACACGTCGACTCAATTGATCGATCAAAGCTTTTGGCTCTAGTAAAAAAATACCTTGAGATTAGAAAAATAATGGCTGATTGGGAGATAATAAAAGATACGCCTACAGAGCAACTTATTAACTACTCAGGAATTCTTGTTCCATTTACTGCTGAAGAAAAACAGTTACTTCTTGAATCAAAAACAATTATTACAAGAAGTCATGTTTTAGAAGCACTTTATCAATCGTACATATTTGACTCTCCTGGTGAAAAAAGTGATCAACTGCACTAAAGAGCATTAAAACTTTCACCACCCGTCGCGTTTTTAATAATCTTACTTTTTAAAAAATTATTTTTGTCTAAAATTTTTACACCCATATTCACTAACATGCCCAAGTAAATATTGTCACTCTTCAAAATTTTGTCCAACGCTAAAGTTCCAAAGGAATATGCTGCATTATCTATTTTTCTAATTTCATTAAATTCTTTAAATGCCATTCTGTTGTTAATTTCATAACCTAAGGATGCATATTTTGAGATTATTTCTACAAATAAAAAAATATCCTTGATACTTAAGTTTAGACCTTGTCCAGCTATTGGATGAATATTATGCGCAATATTTCCCATAATAACTGTATTCCCGTGATGAAGTTTTTTTGCATATTGAAAATTCAATTTATGGGTTTCGATATTTTCAATTTTTAATACGCCAATTTCTTTTTCAAAATAATTATTTACTTTATTTTCTAATTTACTTTTTTCATAATTAAGCTCCTTTGAACCATTTTTTAACGACCAGACTAAAGATGCTTTGTTATGAGAATAAGGTAAGAAAGCTAGTGGTCCGCTGGATGTAAAAATTTGAAATGCATGATTCTGGATTTTAAAATCACCCTGTACATTCATTGAAAGGGCTGTTTGGTTTAAATCTTGAGAAATAAATTTAATATTGTTTTGATCTAATAAATTTTTGTCATTAATTAACAAAATTAAAACTCTAGCAGATATTTCATTTTGCTCATCAACAACTATAGAAACTTTATTTGAATGTACTTCTTTACGTATCGATTTAGTTTTAGATAAAGTGTCAATATTTTTATTATCTTTTAGATTTGAGAATAATTGATCGCTAATAATCTTGTTTGGAAGAATCTTCCCCATTGTAGAATTGGGTTCGTGATCAAATGTTATACTTGAATTCTTTTTAGTGCTTGCTAAGTGACAAGTAATTTTATCTATATCGGTAAATTTGTTGAGCTCTAAAGGATCTTTAATAACGCTATATAAGTAGTTTATAGAACCCAAGGATAAAAAAGTAACTAAGTTTGAATCAGTCTTTTGAGTAGTTTTATTTTTAATGTAGCACACTTTAAAGTTGTTTTTTGCAAGCGCCAATGCGGCTATTTCTGAGGATATACCCCCACCATATATAATAAAATCATAATTCATTTTTTATAAAAATATTTTTTCCTTATATTATTGTAGAAGTTATATAATGGACATGTGAATCAATTGCCAACAGAATATGTCAAATATCTATTAAAGGTATAAATATGAAACTTCTACCTGATTCATTAAGAATATTTGCGATCAATCGTGTATTGGAGTTATCAGGATTATTAATTGCTACTCTATGCATTTTTGTATTTATCTCTGTCATAAGCCACTCTCCTTTTGATCCAAGCCTGAATAATTTAAATAGTTCTAAGGTAACCAATCTTGGAGGCCAAGCAGGAGCAAATATTTCTGATTTTCTTCTTCAATTGTTTGGTTACTTTAGTTTATTAATTTGTCCTGTTTTGATCAGCTGGTCTTATAAAGTTTTCTTTACAAAAAAAATGAGGCTGTTTGCGCTAAATTTGTTTTTGTTGCCACTAGTGGTCATCGCAGCATCGACTTTCTCAGAGCTGATTCAGCCATCATTCCAAAATGGATTAATAGCTAGCCAACTAGTAAATCTTCTAACAAATTCCGGATTGATAGAAAATAGCTATATTTTTTATATTGTCGTACTATTTCTATTTACTGTATTTTTACTTCTTTTCTACGGAACCATGGGTTTGAGTGTAAACGAGTGGAGTAATATTTATCTTTTTTTATTAGCAATATTTAATTTTATTGCTGCACCAGCCTCCAAACTGGAATTTTTAAAAAAATATTTCAATATTAATTCTTTGTTAAATAGAAGGGCAGCTGATCAAAAAATTGATAATCAAAAACTTGAGCCAAAAATTAATTTTGATGAAATGCGAGATAAGCCTGTCAGTGATTTTGTAAATAAAGAAAAGAAGGAGGCTCTGGTAGAAGAACAAAATGAAATTTTTATTGATGATTTAAATTACCGGGCTCCTGTAATCGATATTCTTACACATCCTGAAGTTAAAACAGAAACATCGGCTAATCAGGAAGAACTTAAAATCAACGCAAAAAAACTTAAAAATGTGCTTATCGATTTTAAAATTGAAGGTGAGATTATTAAAGTGTCCCCTGGTCCAATCGTAACTATGTATGAGTTACAGCCTGCACCAGGAATTAAAGCCTCTAAAATTATTTCTTTGTCTGATGATATTGCAAGAAATATGAGCGCCATGTCAGCTAGAGTAGCAATTATTCCTGGAAAAAATGTAATTGGCATAGAGATACCAAACTCAGATAAAAACCCTGTTTACTTAAGTGAACTATTTAAAAATGAAAAATTCGTCTCAAATGAAAAAAATTTAATTTTAGCTCTAGGGAGAGATATTAGCGGACATGCGGTATTTACGAACCTTGAAAATATGCCTCACTTGTTGATCGCCGGAACGACAGGTTCGGGTAAATCTGTTGGCATAAATGTTATGATTACCTCAATTTTGTACAAACACTCACCTGATGATTGCAAATTTATATTGATAGATCCAAAAATGCTTGAGCTTTCGGTTTACGAAGGCATACCTCATTTAATTACTCCAGTCGTGACAGACCCCAAAAAAGCAATAACTGCACTCAAGTGGGTTGTTAGAGAAATGGAGTCAAGATACAAAAAAATGTCTCTTCTAGGTGTAAGAAATATAGAAAATTATAACATACGCATTGCTGAAGCCATAAATAAATCTGAAAAAATCATAAGATCTATTCAATCAGGAATTAATCCTGAAACAGGTCAGCCAAAAACGAGCAAGGTAGAAATCGAAAATAAAAAAATGCCTTTCATCGTTGTCGTTGTTGATGAAATGGCAGATTTGATGATGGTTGCTGGAAAAGAAATTGAACATACAATTCAGCGATTGTCTCAGATGGCACGAGCAGCAGGGATACATTTAATTATGGCTACCCAAAGACCAAGCGTCGATGTAATCACTGGAACGATCAAAGCAAATTTTCCAAGTAGAATAAGTTTTCAAGTAAGTTCCAAATTTGACAGTCGAACCATTCTTGGAGAAGAGGGTGCCGAGAGATTGCTTGGCAAAGGTGACATGTTGATGATGACAGCAGGAGGGCAAACAACAAGAATTCACGGACCGTTTATATCTGACAATGAAATTGAAAATATTGTCAAATCACTACAGAGACAAGGTCAACCTGAATATGATGATGAGATTACAAAAGAGGAGGAAGAAATTAGTGATACTGATGACAAACTACCAGACAATGATAAAGATGCATTATTTAGCAACTCAATAGATATCATTTCAAGAGAGGGTAAAGCCTCTACAAGCTTACTACAACGTAAACTTCAAATTGGCTACAATCGTGCCGCAAGAATAATGGATCAATTAGAGGAGCAAGGATACATCAGCTCAGCTAATCACGTAGGCAAAAGAGAGATAAATTACGATAAATTTACTAATTAATGCTACGCGTTTCGATTTCACTAATTTTAGTTTTCTTTCCTTGGCAGATATCTTTTGCTGAGGCTGATCTAATTATTTCTAAAATTCAAACAGGGTGGAATAATATAAAGACAATGTCTGGTGAATTCACACAAATAGACTCTGATGGCCACTCAGAGAATGGGAAATTTTACTTTTTAAAGCCATATCAATCTAAGTTTGTTTATACGAATAAAAACGAAGATATTGTTACTAATAAAACACTATTACGTATAGTTGATAAAAAAGGCTTTCAAATTGACAGCTATGCAATAGGAAGCAACCCACTTAAAAAACTTCTCTCCAATGATTTAGATATTGAACAGGAATTTAAGGTTAATTATGCTATTGAAAACGAATTCAACTATGAGGTTAAGGCGGGTGTTAAAAATGATAGTAATCTAAGTAAAGTTATTCTTACTTTCAATAAAGACACTATGGAGCTTGAAAAATGGGAGATTTTTGATGAATTGAATAATAAAACTGTTTTAGAGTTTACAAAGATCAAAAAGAATATATTTATATCTCAAAATTTATTCGTAGTTAGATATAGAGTTAACTAATTACAGGCAGGTTGAAAAAAGTTTTCATTATTTAATTTATGACGGTCAGTTCCATTAGTGAACTCAAGCAATGGCTTGGGTCAAATAAAATTTCGGAAGTAGAATGTATTTTTCCAGACATGGCAGGTTCATCCAAGGGGAAGATCTTGCCTGTAGAGAGATTTCTCAAATCATTTGAGGAGCGAAGCTTAAGGCTGGCAGACTCTGTTTTTGGACAAACAGTATCAGGCAAGTGGGTTTATCAAAGTGAAGTTATTGATTACGTTGAGGAAGATCTTTTCATGGCGCCAGATCTTTCAACAATAAGAAAAATTCCATGGAATAAAGAGCCCACAGCACAAATAATATGTGATCTCAACTATCCTTCGGGTGAACCATCTAAGTTGGCGCCTCGGCATGTTTTAAAAAATATAATTAAGAAATTAAGTGATAACGAACTTCAAGCAGTTGTTGCGCCAGAATTAGAGTTCTATCTTTGTGAGCAAAATTTAGATCCTGATTTACCATTAAAAACCCCCATTGGAAAATCTGGAAGAAGAGAAACTGGAAGTAGAGTTTTTGGTATTGATGCTGTTAATGAGTTTGATAAATTAACGGACGATATTTACGATTATTGCGAGTTAATGAATATTGGGGTTGATACACTGGTCCATGAGTCGGGACCTTCACAAATAGAAATAAATTTGAACCATGGTGATCCTCTAGCTTTGGCTGATCAGGCGTTTATGTTTAAAAGAGCTGTTAGACAAGTTGCTTTAAAACATAACATTCATGCAACTTTTATGGCTAAACCCTATCAAGGTCAACCTGGCAGCTCAATGCACATTCATCAAAACTTAGTTTCAGCAAAGACAGGAGAAAATTTATTTTCTGATAGAGAAGGAAATAATTCAAAAGAGTTTTTTCATTTTATTGGCGGTTTACAAACATACTTACCGGATGCCATGCTATTGTTTGCTCCTTACGTTAATTCATATAGAAGATTTGTAATTGATGCTTCAGCTCCAATCAATACCCACTGGGGAATCGAAAATAGAACTGTGGCCTTTAGGGTTCCCACTTCCCAAAATATATCGCGACGCATAGAAAATAGAATACCAGGTTCTGATACAAACCCTTACCTTGCTATTGCAGCATCATTAGCATGTGGTTTACTTGGTTTACAGGAAAAGATAGAACCTGAAAAACCCATTACCGGCGATGCTTTTGAGCGAAGACATAATATTCCAAAATATCTGCCCGATGCGCTAAAAAGACTAAAAGTGAGCAATGAATTATCTGATAGCTTAGGTAAAGAGTTTGTTACTTTATATACGGAAATCAAACAAACAGAACATGATGCTTACCAAAATGTGATTAGTGCTTGGGAAAGAGAGCATCTTCTTTTAAACGTATAATTCCTACAAAATTTCCTTATTTATATAGTAGCCCTTTTTTTCCTCAAACATGATCAGATCTTTTATATTAAGTTTTGAGTCTATTTTTTTTCTGAGGGCATATATATGCGTTTCCAAAGTATGGGTATCAATTCCGTCTCCATAACTCCATACTTTTTTTAAAAGGTCCTTCTTTGCGATATAAGGATCAGTATTTTCCATTAAGCAATTGAAAATTTGACTTTCTTTCTCAGTTAATCTTAAAAACGTAGATTGATTTATAAGTTCTCTTGTAGATGGATCATAAGAGAATTT
>CABZHU010000007.1 GCA_902525575.1 uncultured Pelagibacteraceae bacterium | reverse complement strand
TCAGGGACATCATACGCCTGTAGTTCAGATTGGTCTGAGATATGGCATGACTTTGTTTATCGCTTCAGAGGTTATGTTCTTTGTTGCTTGGTTTTGGGCTTATTTCAATGCAAGTTTATTTCCGACTGAACAAATAGGATCGGTTTGGCCTCCCGCAGAAATACATTTAATGGATCCTTGGCATATACCTCTGATTAATACACTTATTCTTTTACTATCAGGCACAACCGTGACGTGGGCGCACCACGCGTTAACAGAGGGAAACAGAAAAGAGTTAATTCAGGGTCTCTGGTGTACAGTAGGACTTGGTATTATTTTTACCGGGTTCCAGGTTTATGAGTATATGCACGCTGACTTCGCTTTTTCAGGGCATATTTATGGAGCAACTTTCTATATGGCAACTGGTTTCCATGGTTTTCACGTATTGATGGGTACAGTGATGCTTATTGTTTGCTTAGGAAGATCAATTGCAGGACACTTTAAGGCCGATCATCACTTTGGCTTTGAGGCAGCTGCATGGTACTGGCACTTTGTAGATGTTGTGTGGCTATTTCTGTTCGCTGCAATATATGTCTGGGGCTATTATTAAACTTAATCTATCTATTGATTAAAAATTTCTCTTTTCATTTTATTTTTATTGTTACAATTTGTTTTCTTTTATTGCTTGGTTATTGGCAAACTCAAAGATTAGAGTGGAAGATGAATATTATTAATTCAGTTGAAAAGAATTATGCGCTCAAGCTGGATAAATTTCCTTTTGAAGGCGGTATAGATAAAGAATTTGAATATATGCAAGTAGAGCTAAAAGGTTCTTTTGTAAAAGAAAAACTTATGTATTTCTTTAAATCAAATTTAAGCGGTATGTCTGGATTTGAAATTGTGTTGCCTCTAAAAACTCAAGATACAAAACATGTTTATGTGATCTTGGGATGGATCCCTTATGATTTAAAAGAAAAATTTAATCTTAATTTTTTAGATTCAAACAAGGAGTTTATTGTCAATGGAGCCTTGATATATTCTAAAGAAAGAAAACCTTTGATTCCTGAGAATGAATATTCAGCAAGTATATGGTACCTTCTAAATACTGATGAGATGGATAATTTTCATAAAATTAAGTCAAGTCCATACATTCTTAAAATTACCGATCAAAATAAATTTGAGAATCTTTTAATTGAATTTGAGCCTTCAAACATAACAAATAATCACTTGCAATATGCAGTTACATGGTTCTTGCTATCAATTGTTATATTGATCATGTATATCTATTATATAAGGCAAGGAAATACTAAAAATGAAGTATAGAAGTACAAGAGGAACTAATGAGGAGACGTTCAAGAAAGTTCTTTTTGCTGGTTTAGCCGAGGATGGTGGGCTTTATGTGCCAATGAATTGGCCTCAAATAGATGTCCATAAAGTAGATAAGAATATTAGCTATAAAGATCTTACAAAATTAATCCTTTATCCATTTGTAAAGGATTTTATTTCTATAACTGAACTGGAAAACATTATTAATATTTCCTATTCAAAGCAGTTCTCATCAGAAAATCTTGTATCATTTAAAGAATTGAGTGATAACGAAATTATAGTTGAATTATTTAATGGTCCTACACTTGCATTCAAAGATTTTGCAATGCAATTACTTATTCCTTTATTTGATCATTTTTTAGAAAAAGAAAAGAAGAAAATAAATTTGATTGTTGCCACTTCTGGCGATACTGGATCTGCAGCAATTAATGCCGTAAAGCAAAGTAAGAACATAAGTATTTTTTGTTTATATCCTAGTAAGAGAATTTCAGATTTTCAAAGACGTCAAATGTCAACAGTTACAGAAAGCAATATCTTTTTGTGTGAAATTGACGGAACATTTGATGACTGTCAAAAAATAGTAAAAGATATTCTCAAGGATACTGAGTACAGTTCCCAAAATAACATATCTGCTGTCAATTCGATTAACTGGGCACGAATATTAATTCAATGCGTATACTATTATTATACATATATAAATTATTTTGATGCATCCAGACCAACAGTTAATTTCTCGGTTCCAACAGGTAATTTTGGTGATATTTATGCAGGTTATGTGTCCTACAAGATGGGCCTACCAATAAACAAGTTAATCATTGCTACAAATGAAAATGATATCTTACACAGATTTATAAATACAGGAGTCTACGAGACAGAAAGTGTAAAAAAAACTACAAGCCCGAGTATGGATATACAAATAGCAAGTAACTTTGAAAGACTTTTGTTTGACATCATGAGTCAGTCAAATGAAAAAACAGCATCAGCAATGCATTTATTTGAAGAAAAGGGAAAACTAACAGTAGAGCAACAGGACTTGAATATTATTTCAAATATCTTTGCATCTGAAAGCACACATCAAGAAGATGTTAACAAAATAATATCAAATGTTCTTGAAATTCATTCATACCTCATTGATCCTCATACTGCTATCGGCATAAATGCCTCAAGAAAGACAAATGATAGTGATCGCATGAATTTCACATTATCAACTGCACATCCTGTTAAGTTTTCAGAGACAGTTGAAATGGCTGTTGGAAAAAACCTGTATTTATTAAGTAATTACAAGGATTTATTTAGTAAAGATGAAAAAATTCACTCTGTCCAAAACAATGCGGATGAAGTGAAAAAATTTATTTTAGAGAATAAAAATTAAATGTCCTTTTTAACTACATATTACCCAAAGAGAATTGAATTTGAGCTAAAAGGTGAAAATGTTTTTTTAAGACCTCCCGAGTATAAGGATTGGAAAGCTTGGTCATCATTAAAAGAAAAAAATAAATTTTATCTCAAACCGTGGGAGCCTCTTTGGTCGCCATCAGAACTTGAAAGAAGTTCATTTGTAAAAAGAGTTAGATTTTTCGAGAAGCTAGCTTTAGATGACAGTGCTTACTCTTTTTTAATTTTTGAAAGCAAAACTAACAATTTAATAGGTGAAATAAATATCAACAATGTTCAAAGAAGCGTTGTGCAGTCATGTTCAATAGGATATTGGATTTGTGAAGAAAAAATGGGTCAAGGTCTGATGAGTGAAGCAATAAATTTAATTAAAAAGTTCATATTTGATGAATTAGATCTTCATCGGTTAGAGGCTGCATGTTTGCCAGTCAATAAGCGATCTCTTAGAACACTTAAAAATAATGGCTTTGCTATTGAAGGACTCGTAAGAAAGTATTTGAAGATAAACGGCAATTGGGAAGATCACCTTCTTTTGTCTTGTATTAAAAATGAAAGTTTATAGTATGCGCCTATGGTAAATCTTATAGGAAACAAAATTCCAGATATAAAGCTTGTAAAAATGGATAGTGAAAAAGGCCCACAACCTCTTTCTGTGTTAGACTATTGTAAAGACAAGAAAGTAGTAATGTTTGGTGTTCCCGGTGCTTTCACACCGACTTGTTCCAGGAATCATTTGCCTGGATTCATAGATAAGGCTGATGAAATGAAATCTAGAGGAATCGATGAAGTCATTTGCTTTGCTACAAACGATATATTCACATTGTCCGCATGGGAAGAAATGTCAGGCTCTATTGGAAAGATTCTATTTTTATCAGACAGCAAGGCAAAATTTTCAAAATCCATTGGAACTGATTTTCCTGATAGTTTTGGCACATCAACAAAAACTCAAAGATGCTCGATATTAATCAATGATGGCACGGTAGAGAAATTTTTTGTTGAAGACGAAGATGGACAAGTAAGCGTTAGTAGTGCAGATAATATGCTTGAAAATATCTAATTTGAAATTGCGGAAGTAGCTAATTTATCCGCGATTTCATTTCCAAAGTCACCAGAATGACCCTTGACCCAAACCCAGTCGATATTATGTAGCTCAACAAGTTCATCAAGATCCATCCAAAGGTCTTTATTTTTGACATCTTTTTTGTTTGCAGTTTTCCAATCATTTGTTTTCCATTTTAATATCCATTCTTGGATACCTTGCATTACGTATTTTGAATCTGTAAAAAGTTTTATTTTTGAATTCTGTTCAACGTACCGAAGAGCTTGAATAACAGCTACTAATTCCATTCTATTATTGGTCGTGTCTTCATCAGATCCATTTAACTCAATTTTCTCAATACCTTTTTCAATATAAACCCCCCAACCACCTCGTCCGGGATTTCCAGAGCAAGCTCCATCTGTGTATATATTTAATATATCAGAGTCCATATTCGCTGGCTTTTCTAACCGACTGATGAAATTTCAATTTAGAAATATACTCATTAGGATCTTTTTTTAAAATTAAATCACTGTCTTCATGAGAATAAAAATCAAGAAGTCTTGTTAGTAAATATCTTAATGCAGACGCTCTTGCTAGCAGAGGTAGAGCTTCAACTTCCTCACTAGAGAATTTTCGTTCTTGATTATAACTTCCTAATAGGTATTTAGCTTTGGTAGGATTAAATTCATTATTACTATCCTCAAAGCACCAGGCGTTGAGACAAATCGCAATCTCATATGCATAAAAATCATTACAGGAAAAATAAAAGTCAATGATACCTGTTAGACTATTTTCTTCAAAAAAAATATTATCAGGAAATAAGTCTGCATGAATTATACCTGATGGTAAGTCTTTATTTATTTCTCTTGATAAAAATACGAATTCATCTTCTATGAATTTAAGTTTTTCATAGTCAATATGCTTTTTATAAGTCTTTAACTTTTCAATAATAATATCAAGCTTATCGAACCCTAGCTCATTTTCTCTTTTTATATTAAGTTTTTCAGAGGCATTATGCATTTTGGCGATGGCTAGGCCTAGATTAGAACAATGAATAGGTTTTATTTTCTCTAAAGAACTACCTGTTAGAAATGTAGTGATAACAGCATGCTTTTGTTTAATAGAATTTGAGAAATTACCCTGCTTATCCTTAATGACCTCAGGACATTTGATATCATGGGCATTGAGATGATTCATTAAATCAAAATAAAATGGAAGATTCTCTTGATTTGTTCTTTCTTCAAAAATAGTCAGGATAAATTTTTTATTATCTGCGGTGAGTAAGTAGTTTGAATTTGAGGTTCCACCTTTGATGCCACTAAACTCAGTTATATTATCAATGTTATATTTACTCAAAAAAACATTGAGTTCATCAATTGATATTTTTGTATATACAGCCATTAACTATATTTATAGCCCAGAATAAGTTAATTAAGTAATGATTTATGTCTTGAGTTTATTTATCTGGCTTATTGATTGCTCAACTAATTTTTTTGAGCTTTGTTCATTAATATTTTCAATGATAATTTTTTCAGCAATATTGACCGAATTCGCTACTATCTCCTCATTTACTTTAGAAATCGCTACTTTTTCTGCTCTTGATATTTTATCGATTGCTTGCTGCTCAGCCCTTTTGATAAATTCTTCAGCTTTAGCTTTAGAGGCTTCCTCATGATTCTTGGCAATTTCTTTAGCCTGATTAATGATGTTGTTTGCTTCTTCATCTGCTGACTGAACTTTTCTTTCATATTCAGCAACGAGAGAATTCGCTTCTTCCTTTAGTTTTCTTGCATTATCTAATTCAGATTTAATATTTTCAATTTCACCATCAAGAAGCTTTGCTATCATCGACGGCGCTTTTATGAAAAGTGCGAGTGCTATAAAAATTAGAAACGCTACAAACACCCAAAACGAAGGATCTGATAATACATATGACATTAGTTATAAATTTCCATATCAATTAAGCTTTTTTGAGATTTCATCATCACTAGGAACAGTCTCAACATACTTAGAAACGATAGATTTAATAGTGTCTATAGTAGCTTTTTTAATTTCCTGTTCAGACTGTTGTTTTTGTTGATGAATTTTCCTTTCAGACTCTGTAATCATTGCATTAATCTTGATTTCATTATCTTTTTTTAATTTATCTAAGTATGCATTCATAGCGGCTTTTGAACTTGAGACTATTTCATTTGACTCAAGAGATGCAGAATTCATTTTATCATCATAATTTTCTAAAATTTTACTTGCTTCAGAATTAAGATTTTCAGCATCGTTAATATCATTAGAAATTTTATCTTTTCTTTCTTCTATTGTCGTGCTCAGCCTTGGAATCACAAATTTCCACATAAATAAATACAAAGCTGTAAAAGTAATTATCAGCCAGAATAATTGTGATGGAAAAGTTGAAATATCCATTTGCGGAAGGCCAGCAGATTTCTGACCTTCAGCATAAGCTTCAGATAAGGGAAAAACAAAAATAAAAATTTTAAGAAAAAATTTCATTATGTTTTATCCAAAAAGAATTAGGAACGCTATTACGAGAGCAAATAGTGCAATTGCTTCAACGAGTGCAAATCCTAAAAGTACTTGTCCAAATGCTTGCGGTGCTGCTGATGGGTTTCTAAATATACCTGAAACGTATGCTCCAAATACTGTTCCTATACCAGCTCCAGAACCTGCAACGCCAATTGTTGCTAATCCTGCTCCTATAAGTTTTGCTGCTTCTACTTCCATTTTTGTTGTCCTTTCTTTTTTAATTAAAATTTAATGATCCGGATGAAGGGCATCATTTAAATAGATACAAGTTAAAATAGTAAATATGTATGCTTGAAGAGCTGCAATTAATGTTTCAAGTGCATATAAAACTACAAGAAAAATTAATGGTGCAAAGCCAAGAAAACCAAGCATCACGATAAATCCTGCAAAGATTTTTAATATACTGTGACCCGCAAGCATGTTTGCGCACAATCTTACGGATAAACTGATTGGCTTAGATAAATAAGATATGATTTCTATTGGAACAATTAAAGGTGCTAGAAATATTGGAATACCTGATGGATAGAATATTCTAAGATAACCAAGGCCGTTCTTAATGAAACCAATTATGGTTACAGCTAGAAAAATTAAACCAGCAAATGCAAAGGTAACAATAAGATGACTTGTTACTGTAAATGTATAAGGAATAAGGCCTATAAAATTACAAAAGAAAATAAACATGAACAAAGAAAAAATAAATGGGAAATAAGCTCTCCCTTGATCTCCGACCTGATCACGCAACATGTTGGCAATAAAGTTGTATGATAACTCGGATAGCATTTGCATTCTATTTGGAATGATGGACCTTTTTGTTAAGCCTAATATAAAAAGAGTCATCGTAGCTGCTATCGCGAAGACCATGAATAGAGATGAATTGGTAAATGAAATATCTATGCCTGCTATTTGCATCTCAGCAATTTTAGAGATTTCAAACTGATGTATTGGATCTATTGGATTATCTGCAGCCATTAAATTATTTTTTAGTTATTTTGAAGGCTTTTTGCAACCCTAAAAACATTAAGAATTCCCGCTGCGCTGCCCAACAAGAAGAAGATAATTATAAATAAGGGTCGCGTCTCAAAATAATTGTCTGCCAAGATCCCTATGCCAAGGCCAACGGCCATTGCTGCGACAATTTCTACCACCACTTTCATGATTTTTCCTATGGGTTTAGGAGTATTTGGAGCGTCTGGTGAGGATGACTTTTTAGCTGCTTGAATTTTTTCTTGCAGGTTACGAATGTCATTCTGATCAGATGACATTTAAGCAACAGCCCCAATTTCCTCAGCTTTCTTAAGATCTACGGAAACTATTTGACTAACTCCGCGCTCAGCCATCGTAACTCCAAATAGTCTGTCCATTCTAGACATGGTCAGGGCATGGTGTGTTATTATTAAAAACTTAGTATTGGTCTTGTCTGTTATGCTGTCTAACAGGCCACAAAATCTTTCTACGTTAGCGTCATCCAGTGGAGCATCGACCTCATCAAGTACACATATAGGTGATGGGTTGGTAAGAAAAACTGCAAATATTAATGATAGTGCAGTAAGAGCTTGCTCTCCGCCTGAAAGTAGAGACATCGATTGCAATTTTTTACCTGGCGGACTGACCATCATTTCTAATCCAGCTTCTAACGGATCATCCGAGTCAATAAGCTCAAGATGAGCCTTACCTCCATTGAATAATTTTACGAATACATCTTTAAAGTGACTATTTACAGTATCAAAAGCTTTCAATAACCTTGTTCTACCTTCTTTATTTAAATCCTCAATTGAGATTCTCATTTTTTTAATTGCACTTTCGAGATCTTCTTTTTCTTTTGTCATGTTCTCTAATTCATCATCGATTTCTTTTGTTTCTAAATCAGCTCTTAAATTTACGGCACCCATTGTTTCACGTTGTTGCTTTAATCTGTCTAATCTCATTTCAGTTCTATCTGCATTTGTTTTCATCGTATCTAGATCCTCTGCAATATTTAAAACACTTACGATGTCATGCGGTACACAATTAAACTTTTCTTTTGACTCATCTTCTAGCTCTTTCAATCTGGATTCTGCTAATTCTTTTGTGGCCTCTGTTCTTCCTTTTGACTCTCTAATATTAGCTAGATCATTTTGTGCTTTTCGAAGTTTGGCCTCAATTTTTTTGAGCTCATTATCTGCCTCAGCAAGTCTGTCGGCAGCAAACTGCCTTTCTGTTTCTGCAAACCCTTTTGTTTCAATCAATTGCCCTCTTCGTTGAGCAATTTCTTCAGGTCTATTTGAAATTTTTTTCAATTCTTCTTCGGATTTTGTTTTTCTTGATGCTAATTTTTCTATCTGCTCTTTGGACGATCTAATTGTTTTACTTAATCTTTGATATTCGTAGGTCCAATCACTTTGCTTTTGTTCAACATCTTTTTGTCTAAGTTGTTCTCTCAGTTCCAATGACAAAGTTGCAGCTTTTTTAGCTTCATTACTTGACCTATCGTAGATATTTCTTGCTTCTTGAGATACCTGATTTGCGCTTATTACCTTTTCGGTTATCTCTTTTAAGTGGAAGTAAAATTTCTTCTTAAACTTAGATGTCCAATTATGTGGATCATCATAGCCTTCAACCTCTTTAAGAGTTGACTCTCGTGATTTTAAGTTTTCTGAAGTTATGAGTGTACCTTGCCATTCATCTCTTTTAGAATTTTTTATTTGATTGTACTGCTCTATCTCTTGATCGAGATCTAGAATTTTTGCTTCTAATTTTTCTTTTTCTACTTTTAGCTGGTCTATTGTTTCGTTGCTTATTTCATGGGTATTTTGACCATTATCTTCTATATCCCTTCTGGATTTTAATGCCTCAAGATCTTTGATCGCATCCTCAAGTTGAAATTGCTCTCGTTCATTGTCACTAATTATTTGTTGTATCGAATTTTCGAGGTTTTTCTTTTCATCTTTTATTCTTTCCTCTTCTTGATCTAGAGTGTCTCTCTCAAGATTAATTCGATTAAGCTTAGCAGCGGCTTCAATCTCTTTTTCTCTTAGAGGCTTTATCTTCTCATTAGATTTTAGTTGCTCGTTAGTTGCTTGGGTAACCTCTAGAGTAAATTTTTGAATTTCTGACTCACTTGTTTTCAAATCCTCATCAGACTTTTCGAAAGACTCCTTTAATGACGTCCATTTTAAAAAAAGCACTATGCCCTCTAATTTACTGATTTCAGAGGAGATGGATCGGTAAGTTTCAGCTTGTTCTGCTTGTTTTTTCAGATTGTTTATTTGAGTATTCAGTTGTTTCATCAAGTCTTTTACTCGCTGGAGATTATTTTCAGCACCTTTGAGTTTTAGTTCTGCCTCATGTCTTCTTGAGTGAAGGCCAGAAATCCCAGCCGCTTCTTCCAATACTGACCTTCTGTCTATTGGTTTCGCATTTATTAGAGCCCCAACTCGTCCTTGGCTAATAAGAGAAGGTGAGTGAGCTCCGGTAGAAAGGTCTGCAAACAGTCTCTGCACGTCTCTTGCTCTAACATCTTTGCCGTTAATTTTGTAATCAGAACCTCTTTCTACCTCAATTTTTCTTTTTACTTGAATTTCTGTTTGATCATTAAATTCTGATGGCGCCTTTCTATCTTCATTATCTAAATAAATTGTGACTTCAGCATTATTTCTTGATGGTCTATCTGCAGTACCTGAAAAAATCACATCTTCCATTCCAGAGCCCCTCATACTTTTTGCTGATGTTTCTCCCATACACCATCTTAACGATTCAACTACATTAGATTTACCACATCCATTGGGGCCTACAATCCCAGTAAGACCCTGTTCAATATTTAATTCAGTTGGGTCAACAAAAGATTTAAAGCCTAAGATTTTAATTTTTTTAAATTTCATTAATTAATTTTTTTCTCAATTATCTTTTCAAACTCTGAAAAAGACATATTTCCTGAATAGAGGTCTCCATCTATGATAAAAGATGGGGTAGATGAAACATCATAATCCTCAACAGCATCTATTCTCATTGTCAAAATAAAATCTGTTATTTCTTCATTTTCCATACAGGAATTGAATTCGTCCTCAGAAATGCTGAATAATGTAGAATATGTTCTTAATGCATCTGTGCTGTTTTCTAACACTCGGTCACTTTGTTTTGTAATAATCCACTTTTTTTGATCCTGAAATAAAAGTTTTTCCATAGCAAAAAAGTCTTTTTCGTCTGTGCAGTGTAGTAGTTTAAAAGCATTTAAATCAATCGCATTCAATGCGAAGGGTCTGACCTCAAATTTAATTTTTCCCGTATCAATATATTTCTCTTTAATTTCTGGAAAAATATTATTGCTGAAATCTGCACAGTGACTACAAGTTAAAGAACGGTACTCAACAATAGTCAATGGAGCAGCATCATCTCCAAGCTGCATTCCTGTTAATGTGCTACTTATGGCTAGCGATTGATAAGACACCAAGAGTGACACAAGAAAGATAGAGAATTTATGAATATTTTTCATATTTAATAACTATAGCCCACATTTTGTATACAATGACTAAATCAATACACAACATATTGAATATACTCAATTTTTATCAATTTTAATAGGTTTTATTGTACAATTCTAAGTACAATAAAAATTTGTCAAAATTTCGTCTTAGAAATTTTTGAGGCAATTTTTTCAAAGCTTTTTTTTAGTTCTGGAAAATCTGATAGCTCTTCATATGTCTTATTTTTCTCTTTAATTTCACTATCTAATTGATTGAAATTAATATCTTTTTTAGATTTTTTATTTTTTATATTGATTTGAATTATTTCAATCTTCTCAACAGCATTGTAGCCAAAAAATAAATTTATTTTATCTACAATTTTTTTATGCTCATGTTCAAAAGCAAAAGATATACTTCTATCGACTTTAACTACAAGCTTGCCCTTTCCTTTAGGGCTTGAGTTCGTTGTTTTGATTTTAGTTGGGTAGGACAATTTATTAAAATTTGTACCAACAATTTTCTCCCAATTTGAAAGAAGTTCTAGTTCAAAAAATCCTCTGTTTTTTAATAATTTCTTTGCGTCATTTGGTAGAAGATTTGATAGAATTTGAGGTCCATTAAGTTTTTTATAAGACATATTTGAAATTAGCATGAAAACTCGCAATAAAGATAAATATTTTTCAGAAAATTTGATCTTATGGTTTAAAGAAAACAAAAGAAATTTACCTTGGCGAAGATCCGTAACAAACAAAGACTATCCGTACAGGATACTCGTGAGTGAGTTCATGTTGCAGCAAACTACTGTTTCTACAGTCATACCTTATTTTAATAAGTTTCTTAAGATTTGGCCGAATATAAAAACTTTGTCCAAAGCAAATATTGATGATGTATTAATTCAATGGCAAGGATTGGGGTACTATTCAAGAGCAAGAAATTTGCTTAAGACTGCAGAAATAATCATGCATAAACATCAGGGTGATATTCCTAGAAGTGAAAATGAACTTAAAAGCTTACCTGGTATTGGAGAATATGCTTCTGCGGCAATCCGATCAATAGCATTTAATCAGAAAGCGTCGGCAGTAGATGGAAATGTAAAAAGAGTAATAGCAAGATTTTATGGTCTAACGGGAACCCTTGACGAAAATAAAAAAAGAATTGATGAAATTGCTAATAGGATTTGTCCCGACAAAAATAATAGAGATTATACACAAGCAATTATGGAAATAGGTGCATTAGTGTGTAAGGCAAAAAAAATTAATTGCGATGTTTGCTGCATATCCCAAAAATGTACTGCATATAATAAGAAGCTAGTTCATTCTATTCCTGAACCTAAAGTGAAAGTTAAAAAGAGAAAACTGAACTGCATTTCATTTATTTCAATTTTTAATGACAGATTTGTGTTATTGAAAAAAAGATCAAGTGAGGGAATTCTTTCTAATCAATGGGAGTTGCCATCAACAGCATGGAAAGCACGATCTATTAAGTTTTCCAGAAAAGAAACTCCATTTCCAAATGCACATTGGGAAAAGACAGCCATAAATTTTAAGCATTCTTTTAGCCATATGGATATTCAAAACGTTGCTTATTACGCCAGGAATAATAATAAATGCTTATCAAGCAACTCTTCTAATTTAAAGTGGGTTAATATTGATAAATTGAGTGATTATGCTGTAACCACAATGAGCAAGAAAACATTGAAAAAGTTTAATTTAATTCCGATCTAAGTTTTTGCCTTAGAATATCAATTGGTTTTAATTCACCTTCAGCATCAAAATGCCAGAAAGTCCATCCGTTACATGCTGATGCCGATTGAACTTCAGCGCCAATTTGATGAATAGAGCCTGTGTTGTTAGAACTAATAACAGAACCATCGGCTCTCACTTTAGCTTTAAATTTTCTCTTGTTATCATATAGCACGGTACCTGGCTCAATTAATTTTCTTTCTATTAACCACCCAAAAGGTATTCTAGGCTCTGCCTTCTTTGATTGACTTATATTTAACGATTCAATTTCATACGAATTAATTTTACCTATGCGTTTTTTTGCAGAATTTACATAGTACTTATCCTTTTCAATACCAATATATTTTCTTGATAATCTTTTCGCTACGGCTCCTGTAGTTCCTGTTCCAAAAAAAGGATCCAATATAACTTCACCTTTATTTGTTGAAGAAATAATAATTCGGTGCAAAAGTCCCTCTGGTTTTTGTGTAGGATGCAACTTTTTACCCTCATCATTTTTTAGCCTTTCATGACCACTACATATTGGAAGATACCAATCTGAGCGCATTTGCATATTTTCGTTGAGTGACTTCATAGCATCGTAATTAAACGTATATTTTTTAGAATTTTTATCTTTGCTCGCCCAAATTAGAGTTTCATGAGCATTAGTGAAACGCTTGCCTCTAAAATTAGGCATTGGATTTGCTTTTTGCCATATAACATCATTCAGTATCCAATAACCTAAGTTCTGCATGATATAACCAATCCTAAAAATATTATGATAGGAACCAATAACCCAAATGGTACCTGTTGGCTTTAATACACGTTGTGCTTCTTTAAGCCAGGCATGAGAAAACTTATCATATTCTTCAAAGCTCTCAAATTGATCCCATTCATCGTCTACGGCATCAACTTTTGAATTGTTTGGTCTGTATAGATTTTGATCAAGTTGTAGGTTATATGGAGGATCTGCAAATACTAAATCAATACTATTGTCAGGAAGATTCTTTAGCTCTTCAATTGTCTCACCACAGATAATGTTGTCAGAATTAATTGTAGTATTTTTATGGACCGTTTTCATAGCGGGTAATATGATTCAAAATAGAATCCAGGTCAATAGTATTTAGAATCAATAACTTAAATAATCTTCTTAATTCAATATATTGTGTACTGGTTTAAAAGATTTCCGATGTATTGGGGTAATTCCATAGTTTTTTAGAGCTGAAAGGTGCTCTTTTGTTCCATAACCTGAATTGGTTTGAAAGCCATATTCTGGAAATTGCTTTGAATATTTAAGCATAATTTCGTCTCTATAAACTTTAGCAAGAATAGATGCTGCGGCAATCGAAACAGACTTACTATCTCCTTTAATAATATTAATGGTGTTGTTTTTTATATCTGGTTTGAAATTACCATCGATAAGTGTTGTTTTCGGAACGACTGATAGTCTATCACTTGCTCTTTTCATTGCTAATAATGAAGCCTGTAAGATATTGATCTCATCTATTTCTATCTCGGATGTGGCTCCATAGGCATAAATACTATTCTCTTTTATCTTTTCCGCTAACAATATTCTCTTAGCTTTAGGAATTTTTTTAGAGTCATTAATTCCTTCTGGAATATTTTTTTTATCAAGTATTACGGCTGCTGCAATTACTGGACCAGCAAGTGGACCTCTACCAACTTCATCAATACCAGCAATGGGCAAGGAAAAGTTATTTTCAAAAGCAATTAATTTCTGAGGGTCAAATTTCAATTTATATTTTTACTTTTTTCTTTAAACTTTTTAAATCTTCCCAAGAAAACTTTTTTTGAGCTGGCTGTCTTAACAAGAAAGCTGGGTGGAATGTAGGTAGTATCGGATACTTTTTTTTATTAATTTCTATATCTAACCACTTTCCCCTAATCTTGGTAATTCCTTCATTATTTTTAATTAATGCATAAGTAGCAGTGCTTCCTAATAACAAAATTGCTTTTGGATTTACTATTTCAATATGCTTTTTTATCATTGGTAAACATATCTCAATCTCTTCGTCTGTTGGCCTTCTGTTATTTGGTGGTCTCCACGGAACAATATTTGCAATGTAAACTTTTTCTCGATTTAGATCGATGGCCTCTAGCATTTTATCCAACAGCTTGCCACTTCTTCCAACAAAGGGTTTACCTTGAATATCCTCGTCATGACCTGGAGCCTCACCTATAAGCATGATTTTTGCACTTGGGTTTCCATCTGAAAAGACCATATTTGTTGCGCTTTTATGAAGTTCACAGCCTTTAAAATTTGACATGTATTCTTTTAATGATTCTAGACTATCAATATTGAGAATTTCTTCTTCGATTTCATGCTGAGGAAAGTCTGTTTCTTCTTTTGACTGGTGCTTATCAGGCGATTTTATTGTTCCTTTTCCATACCTATTTTTTGCCATATTTCCTATATTTTCATCAACCCCGCTTAATTTATATTGATTTAGTAGTTTTATAGTATTTTGAATATCTAACTTCGTCATAAACAAATTGAATTATAATGCTTATAAACTAAATATATAGTTAATAATGGAGACTGATACTCAAAGAGAAGCGATGGAGTACGACGTAGTTATCGTCGGAGCGGGACCCTCGGGTCTAGCAACTGCTATCAAATTAAAGCAAATTAATGCTAATGCAAACGTGTGCATAGTTGAGAAGGCTTCAGAGGTCGGAGCTCATATTTTGAGTGGAAACGTATTTGAAACCAAAGCACTAGACGAACTATTACCTGACTGGCAGTCTATGGAAGGCTGCCCTCTAAAAACCAAAGTATCAAAAGAGAAATTTTTAGTTCTATCCGAAAAAAGTTATTTCTCTGTTCCATCATTTTTGTTGCCTCCCGTTCAACATAATAAAGGCAATTATATAACTAGCCTTGCTAATTTATGTAGATGGCTTGGGCAAGTTGCTGAAGGTATGGGTGTTGAGATA
Organism: uncultured Pelagibacteraceae bacterium; assembly: GCA_902525575.1. Classification (GTDB taxonomy): domain Bacteria; phylum Pseudomonadota; class Alphaproteobacteria; order Pelagibacterales; family AG-422-B15; genus CACNXQ01. The sequence continues at coordinate 31,048 of CABZHU010000007.1, read as the reverse complement.
TATCCTGGATTTGCAGCTTCAGAAATTCTCTATGATGAGCAAGGGAAAGTAAGAGGTGTTGCGACAAATGATATGGGTCTTGATATAAATAATGAAAAAAAAGACTCATATGAACCAGGTATAGAACTGCATGCCAAAGTTACTGTTTTTGCAGAAGGATGCAGAGGTCATCTAGGTAAACAATTAATTAATAAATTTAATTTATCAGAGAATTCTGATCCTCAGCAATATGGAATTGGTTTAAAAGAAATATGGGAAGTTCCGGAAGAGAATCACGACGAGGGTATGGTTTTACATTCAGTTGGATGGCCTTTAGAAAATGATACTTACGGTGGCAGCTTTGTTTACCATGCAGAAAATAAACAAATTTATTTAGGGTATGTTATTGGCTTAGACTACTCAAACCCATATCTCTCACCTTTTGAAGAATTTCAAAGATTTAAAACACATCCAGCCATTAAAAAAATGTTATCTGGTGGCAAAAGGATTTCATATGGAGCAAGAGCATTAATTGAAGGTGGACTTCAAAGCTTACCAAAAATGTATATGCCAGGCGCGTTACTTATTGGATGTGACGCTGGCACTTTGAACATGCCTAAAATTAAAGGTTCGCATACTGCTATGAAAAGTGGAATTCTAGCCGCAGAATCTATAAATGAATTTATTTCCGAAAGAGTGTCTGATTTATCAGTTTACGAGGAAAAATTTAATAGTAGCTGGCTTTATAAAGAACTTCATGCAGCACGGAACGTGAAGCCTTTCTTCACTAGATTTGGAACAATGTTAGGCGTCATGTTAGCAGGAATTGATCAATGGTTGTTTTGGGGAAAAATGCCATTCACTTTATCCCACAAGCACGCTGACCATGAAACACTTATCAAAGCTAAAGATGCAAAAAAAATTGAATATCCTAAGCCTGACGGGGTACTAACCTTTGATAGGTCAAGCTCGGTTTATTTGACGGGCACATACCATACAGAAAATCAACCTGTTCACCTTCAACTAAAAGATAGTGAATTACCGATAAGTTATACACTGAACGAATACGACGAACCTTCACAAAGATATTGTCCTGTAGGAGTTTACGAAGTCCATCAAGATAATGAAAGTGAAATACATAGATTTGTGATCAATAGTCAAAATTGTATTCACTGCAAAACGTGTGACATCAAAGAGCCGTCGCAAAATATTAATTGGGTGACACCTGAAGGTGGAGGTGGGCCAAAGTATGCAAATATGTAAAATTAAACGAGTATGAGCATTATAAGATTACTCTCTTTCATCTTAATATTTATTCTATCTTTCAGCTCAGCGAATGCCGCTAAAACAAATTTACCAAAAATAGGTGATTATTTAGTTGCAAATATATCAAGTAATTCAAATGATTATAAAATAACCAAAAGGTATTATCAAAAATTACACCGATCAAACCCAAATGATCTATTAGCTTTAGATCGATTACTACTTCTTAGTATCTTAGATGGTGACTTGTACAGCGCTAATAACTATTCATTTAAATTAGCTCAGGCAGGCTGTGATAAAAAAGTAAACTCATGCTGCATGAACAATCAGTCACCTCAGGGTCATCTCGTAAATGGCATTTCTTATTTAAACTCTTACAAGCAAGGTTTTGCCGATCAGAGTTTTGCCAGTATATGGAGAGGAGAAATATCAGACAGTACTTTTGTTAGGCTTTTAAGGGCCTGGGTTTGGGCCGATAGTCCCTCTCTTGATAAGAGCATGGCATTGATCGACCTGATATCATCTGATGATCATCAATATCTTACCTTGGTTCATAAGGCTCTCATATATGACTTTGCAGATGAGATTGAATTAGCAGAAATTTTTTATGAACAATCACTGTCTATGCAAAATGATCTTTATGTAATGCAGTTATATTTAAATTTTTTGAACAGAAATAATCTTGTAATAGAAAAAAATAATTTTGTAAGTGAGTATTTGTCTGATTATGATGATGCTTTTATAGAGAAGTTCACTAAATCCAATAATAATCGAATTATTCAGAACCCATTACAGGGAATTGGTATTGTTTTATTCAACGCCCAATCATTAATCAAAAACGTTAATCAAGAATTGACCCATATGTTGTTCCAATTGGCCTTAGAGACATCACCTAACATGCATGAGATAAAATATATATTTGCAACATTCTTGAGCCAAACACAAGATCAAGATAAAGCTCGAGATATCTTAAGCTTAATACCTAAAACTCATTATCTAGGACATTTTGCAGCAATTCAAATATCGGAAACATATAGTTATGAAGATGAAAGTGCAAAAGCTATCAATAATTTAAAAAATTTTTCAAAAAGTGAAAAAAATTTTGAAATATTTTTATCACTCGGAAATTTTTATCGATATGAAAAGGATTGGGACAACGCAATTAAGTCGTATCGAACAGCACTCGATTTAGGAGAAGCATTAGATAAAGATAACTTGTGGGAAGTTTATTTTAATATTGGGATAGTTCATGAAAGAACAAAAAATTGGAAATTGGCTGAACAAAACTTTATCAATGCGTTAGAACTTTACGAAGAACAGCCAGATGTATTAAATTATTTAGGTTATTCTTATATTGATATGGATCAAAATTTATCTACAGCCAAGGAAATGATTGAAAAGGCAATTTCTTTAAAACCCAACGATCCTTACATTATTGATAGTCTGGCTTGGTATTATTATAAGGTTGGGCAATATGAAGATGCGCTCTCTTTGCTAGAGTTTTCAATTGATATGATGCCTTATGATCCCACAGTTAATGATCATTACGGAGACGTACTTTGGATGCTTGGAAATGAAATACAAGCGAGATATTATTGGAAAAAAGCAATAGAACTGGATATTGATGAGCCTCTTCAAGAAAAGATTCATAGAAAACTACTTAAAGGAATCTGATATCATTGCACAAGCATACATTACAATCATACGCAAAAATTAATTTATTTCTTGAAGTAATTAAAAAACTTAAAAATGGTTATCACGATTTATCTTCTATTATCGCAAGAATAAGTATTTCCGATAAAATTAAAATTGATACAGCAGCTGATTTTTCTGTGAAATTTATAGGACCTTTTTGCTCGCAAGTAAGTCAAGAAAGCAATATTCATACTTTGTTTCAATTCCTATTAGATAATAATTTTATCAACCATAGTAATTACACAATTCTTATTGATAAACAAATACCAGTTGGCTCTGGATTGGGAGGTGGATCCTCAAATGTTGCCGAAATTCTAAAGTACTTAATGCGCGAGGGCGCTTTATCAAAATCACAATGTATATTAGCTGCAAAAGAACTCGGTTCTGATATTGAATTTTTTTTAGAAGAAGGTTCAGCTTTAATTACTGGCACAGGTTCTGTTAAACATAGAATAAAATTATTCTCAGATAAAATTTTCCTCCTTATTTACCCACAAATTTTAATGAGCACGAAAATAATATTTGAGCAGCATCAAATATTGAGTAAGAGTAATTTCCTTTACGAGGGCCAAAAACAAATTAGTGATATATTGCAGGAAACCTCAAATGATCTCGAGAAGACTGCTCTAACTCTTCATCAAGAAACAGGAATAGTAAAGCAGTTTCTCGAAAGCGATGAACGTTGTAATTTTACTAGAATGACAGGAAGTGGATCAGCATTTTTTGGATGTTACAATGATGAAGCTACTGCAAATGATGCTATCTCTAAAATCAAAAAAATTCATCCTAAATGGTGGACTTGCCTTGCTAGAATAATATAATCATTGCAAAATCTATTTGTTAAACTAAATAATGTATGAGTGTTGGGGCGTGGCCAAGCGGTAAGGCACCGCTTTTTGGTAGCGGCATTCGGAGGTTCGAATCCTCCCGCCCCAGCCAAGGAAAAAAAATATGAGCAACTTTTTAAACAAATATAAATCTGTATATGATGTGTTTTTAGATAACTGGAGTTATCAATCATATTTTGTCTTATACCTTGAGGCCTTAATGCGCCAACAAACATTACTGCCCACTTATATTAAAGAAATGATCTTTGCCTACATATCTGGCCTCAATGGATGCCAATATTGTAAAAATATCCACGCTGAAATATCTAAGAAATTATTAAGGAAAGCAAATGATGAACAGCCACTTTTAGATATTGAAAATGCTGGCATAGAAGAAAAGTACAAGCCAATTTTGAAATTAGCTCATAAAGTCAATGCAGATATAAAATCAATAATTGATGAGGATGTAGATCAAATACTTCAATACGGCTTTGATGAACATGTAATTTCAGAAATTATTTCAATATGTGGTGCCGCACAATTTATGAATACAGTAGTGGTAGCTCATCAGATAAAACCCCTCGACGACGTTCAAAATATCGGCTCTGCAAAGATGATGATAGAAAAAGGTTATGATGGACTCGCTGAATATATGATCTCAAAAAGAAATAAATAATCAGGCTACTCGTAATAAACTCATTCCTAAGAAAAAAGCTCCAACTGTTAGAGCGAACGTTCCAATTATATATATAATTGAAATCAAAATACTACCATTCTGAATTAGCTCAAAAATATCCACATTAAAAGAAGAGAAAGTAGTAAAGCCCCCCAAGAATCCAATAGTGATGAACATTTTAAGATTATCAGAAATATTAATTTTAGCTGCGAAGTGGCTCCATGCTAAACCAATAAGAAATGCGCCTATAACATTCACTGTGAGAGTTCCATAAGGAAAAGAACTTACAAACGATTTATTAATTTGTTCTATAAGAATATATCTAGTAAGCGCCCCTATACCGCCACCAATAAATATTGAAATAAATAAACTCATTAATCTTTTATGCCTACCAGTTGAGTTAAAATTCCAAAGTGATCACTGGGATAAATATCATTTGATTTATTTCCTATAAGGCAACTTTTTACAGGCTGGCCCAAACCTTTTGGTCCTGCTTTTGAGGAAAATATATAATCAATTCTTCGATCATACTCTAGAGTTTTCATTGCCCATTTATTTTCATTGGACCATGTATAACCTGGTTCACCTATATTTGTGAGGTTCCAAACATCTCTGAGAACTGTTTCATTGATTGGCTTTTTGTGACCAGTAATCATTCTTATTTCATCACTCTCAGGATCTGCATTAAAGTCACCACATAATAAAACTGGAAATTTAGATTTTTGCAGATGGCTTATATACTCCATTAATTCTGTAACTTGGCTTTCTCTTACTGGTTGATGCTCGTATTTGTAGTTAAGATGCGTGCATATTACATTAATTATAATACTGTTTTTATAGATTAACTCAGCATGTATAAATAATTTCTTCTCATCTTTCTTAGGGTCTGCTTTAAACATTATTATTTGATGATTTTGTATTGGATATTTTGAGATTATAGCATTTCCAAACGCAACACCGTCAAACTCAAAAGATTTCCCATAAACATATTGGTATCCTAATTTGTCTGCTATTATTTTTGCTTGGCTTTCATCTTCCTCTTCCCATACTTCCTGTAAGCACAGGATATCAGCAGCTGTTCCCTGAAGTTCTGATAAAATTAAATTTTCTCTTTCTTTATAAGATTCAAACTTCCACCATAAGTTCCAGGTCACGAGCTTAATTGTCTCACCGCTCTCATCAATTATTATTGCATCAGGATCAGGAAAAGATTTATCACTCATTCAGTTAAGGAAAGGCAACCATAATCGTTTCAGCTACGTAAGCCGGCTTATCTTGACCTTCAATTTCGAGCGATACTTCGCTGATTACTTGCGTACCACCGTTATCTAATTTGTTAACTTCGTTTATTTTAGCTGACATCCTTACTTTAGAATTTACGGGCACCATGTTAATGAATCTAACTTTGTTTAAGCCATAATTTATCACCATTTTAGCGCCTGAGATAATCCATACTTGAGCGCTCAAAGGCACTGAAAGAGAAAGGCTTAAAAATCCATGAGCAATTGTACTTTTAGTTGGCAATTCTTTTTGAGCTTTTTCTTCGTCAACATGTATCCATTGATGATCACTAGTTGCTTCAGCAAACTGATTTATTCTTTCTTGATCAATAGTCATCCACTCTGAATGACCCATTTCTTTGCCTTTGTATGACTCGATTTCATTAACATCAACTGTCAGCATAATATATCTCCCAATTCGTAATTTTTAATTGTAAAATCATAACGAAAATAAGCTAATAATAGAAGTTTTATAATGGAAAATATTCGACGAACTAAACCTGATGATGAAATAAATATATCTAGTTTGCTGGATGAAGCATTTGGACCAGGAAGATTAGCAAGATCTGTATATCGTTTGAGAGAAATAAGACCTTTCATTAATGAATTTTCATACGTCTACTTGAATGACTCAAAAATTGCCGCAAGCATTAGTTACAGTGAAACATATATAAACAATTTATTTAAAGGACTTTTACTAGGCCCTCTAGCAGTCAGTCCTGCCTTAAAAGGCAAGGGTCATGGTAAAGAATTAGTAAAATACACAATTAATAAAATAGAATTGAGCAATATTTATGACTTTATAATTGTCGTCGGTGACTTAGATTATTATTCAAAATATGAATTCAATAAAGTTGAGAAGAACTTAGAATTTTATGGTCCTGTAGATAAGGATAAAGTTTTGATAAAATTGATTGGTACAAAAATAAATATAAATGATATTGAGCAGTATAAATTTACTTAGAAAAAATAATGAGTGATGATCCAGTAAACTTGAAGGGTATAGAAACAATCTATAGTTTCAGTAAATCAAATAAGCAATCTCTTCCTCCAATTGAAAAATGGAACCCTCCGTTTTGTGGAGATATTGATATGACAATTTCTAAATCTGGAAAATGGTATTATATGGGATCAGAAATTAAAAGACCTGCCATGGTCAAATTATTTTCAGGTATTCTTAGATTAGAATCTGACAATTCATACTATTTGGTTACTCCAGTTGAAAAAGTAAGAATTCAAGTTGAAGATGCGCCTTTTGTAGCGGTAGCTATAACAAAAGAGCAAAGTGAAGGAATTAATACAGTAACTTTTCGGACTAATCTTAATGATGAAATTGTTCTTTCAAAAGAGAATCCATTGTCAATTGAAATAAAGAAAAATGATGAACCCTCTCCATACATAACAGTTCGTAATAATTTAAGAGCGCTTATTTCTCGATCAGTTTTTTATGAATTAGTAGACTTAGCTGAGACTATACCAATTGATGGCGAGCCTTACTTAGCGATAAAAAGCCAGGGGGAAATTTTTAAAATTCATAAAGTAGAAGATTTATGATCGAAATTTCTCAATTGAGAAAGCTTTTTAAAGGGCCTGAAATAATATCACACAAATATTTTGACCAATTAACTGATGATTTGATTACAAGAGCGCATCATCCGTTGGCAAAACTTAAAAAAGAAAGTTACAATTTGATACCGTCCGCAGTTTTAGTGCCAATTATTTATGAAGAAGACAATGTAAAGATATTGCTTACAAAAAGACCTACAAATCTTAAAGATCATGCAGGTCAAATAAGTTTTCCAGGAGGTAAAATTGAGACAGGCGATTTAACTCCTATAGAAACCTCTTTAAGGGAAGCATCAGAGGAAGTTGGGCTTTCTAGAGAACAAGTTGAAGTGTTGGGAAATCTTGATGTTTACGTAACAGGAACTGGCTTCAGAATATTACCAATCGTTTCTGTAATTAAAGATTATTCGTCACTAAAAATTAATAAAAGTGAAGTAGATGAGGTCTTTTATCTACCTTTAGAATTTCTTATGAATAAAAATAACCATCAGGAGGAAAGTGCTACTTACAGTCATGGTAATGAAAAATATGATTATGTTTATAGTGTTTTACCTTACGAAAGCTATAGAATTTGGGGTGCAACAGCGGGAATGTTAATAAATCTTTATCAAATTTTAAAATGATATAAACATGCCTTTGTTATGAATAATTATTCTTCACTAATTTCAATCGGAGAAGTTAGTCAAATATTTAAAATATTTGAGGGTTTTCAAAAGAACTGTATTTTTCTAGTAGGCGGCTGTATCAGAGATTTAATTTTGCAAAAAGATGTTACTGACATTGATTTTGCAACATCTTTGAGTCCCGATGAAACAACTAAATTGCTAGATCAGAATAATATTCAGTTTGTGGACGTAGGTAAGAAATATGGCACTGTCACAGCGATTATAAATCAGAAAAAATATGAGATTACATCTTTTAGAAAAGATATTTCAACTGATGGTAGACATGCAATAGTTACATTTACTGATGATATGAAGGAAGATGCTCAAAGAAGAGACTTTACTTTTAACGCACTATATGTCGATAGTGAAGGAGAGATATTTGATTTCTATAATGGCCAAGAGGATTTGGAGAAAGGAAATGTGATCTTTATTGGAGAACCAAGTGAAAGAATTAAAGAAGATTATCTTAGGATTCTTCGATACTTTCGTTTCCTCGCACTTTTTGAAAAAAGTGATATTGACTCTGACTTGCAAAAAGTCTTTATGGCAAATCATGCTCACTTAGCGAATATTTCCAATGAACGTAAATGGTATGAATTTAAAGAAATTTTGAAATTAAAAACACCTTATAGTTCACTCCACATGATGGAGAGAGTGGGAATTTTGAAAACTCATTTTGAAGGAACCTTACTGGATGAAAATTTTAAAAACTTAATCGAAATTGAATCAAGAATCGACTCCACTCCCAATCCAATAATTAGGTTAAGTACACTAATCGGAAGTTCACTTGAAAAAGCAAACCATTTTATCAATACTTTTCCGCTTTCCAAGGCGGACTCAACAGAGTTACTGAAATTATCAAGCTTAAATAAAAAAATTGTTTCATACCTCTCAATGAAAGAAGTTCGTTACTTATTGTATAAGCTTGGTAAAAGGGAGTTTCAAAATCAGATAATCATAAATTGGTCCCGAGATACTCAAAATAAGAACGAGGTAAACTGGAGATCTCTATATGAAGTTGCAAATAATTGGACCAAACCCAATTTTGAAATTTCATCCAAAGATGTTATCAACATGGGCATAGAACAAGGACCAATGGTTGGAAGAATAATGTCAGAAGTTGAAGATTGGTGGGCTGAAAATGACTTTATCGATGACAAGTTTTCTCTAATAGAGCGCTTGAAGGCTATTGTACAGGCTCAAAAGTAAAAAATTTTTTATTTGAATTCAATTTTTTTAATATCGTAATTCTTTTCACCTTTTGGTGTTGTTACAGTAACAAAATCTCCTTTTTCTTTTCCAATTAGGGCTCTCGCAACAGGTGATTTATACGACAATAAGCCTGACTCGATATCTGCTTCATCATCACCAACAATTTGGAATTTAGTTTTAGATTCATTATCTAGATCGGATAGTTCAACGGTTGCACCAAAAACAATTGTCCTCTGAGTTTTTGGAATGTTATCAAGATCTATTATTTCAGCATTTGCAAGCATCAGTTGAATTTCTTGAATACGTCCTTCAATATGGCCTTGCTCTTCCTTGGCTGCGTGATACTCAGCATTTTCTTTTAAGTCACCATGCTCCCTTGCTTCAGCTATGGCTTGAATTACCTTTTGACGCTTATTATTTATAAGATCATTTAATTCATCTTGAAGTTTTTTTGCACCCTTTACTGTAATTGGTTCTGTTTCCATTTCAATTTACTTCCACTTTGCGTTTGGCGGCATTGACATTAATATCGCATCAATATTACCGCCACTATTAAGTCCAAATTTAGTTCCACGGTCGTATAAGAGATTATATTCTACGTATCGGCCTCGTTTCAACAACTGAATTTCTTTCTGTTTTTTTGTGAATTTTTCAAACATTTTTTTGCGTACAACTTCTTTTATAATTTCTACGAAGGTTAATCCTATATCTTTAACAAAATTAAAATCATTATTCCAATCATCCATTTTATAATCAAAGAAAATACCACCGATACCTCTTATCTCTTTTCTATGCGGCATATAAAAGTACTCATCGCACCATTTTTTATATTTAGGATAATAATTCTTACTGTGCTTATCACATGTATTTTTAAGTTTGGAGTGAAAGTTCTTTTTTAATATTTTGTCTTCTAAGCATGGTGTAGCATCAATTCCTCCCCCAAACCAACTTTTGCTGGTAATTATATGTCGCGTATTAAAGTGCAGTGCAGGAACTCTTGGATTCACTGGATGAAGTACTACTGAAACACCTGATGACCAGAAATTATTATTTTTTTTAGCACCAGGTATTTGCTTAGCAAAGTCTTTTGGAAATTTACCAATAACATTTGAAAATGCAACACCACCTTTTTCAATTACATTACCTTCAATAATTCTATACTCTCCCTTTGACCATTTATTTTTTTTGAACTTAGCAGTTGATCCATATTCTTTTTCAAGTTCAAGAATTGCATCACATATTAAATTTTGAAGTTCTATAAACCAGTCTTTGCAAATCTTTTTATTCTTTTTCATACTAAATTGTTTTTAACTGCCTTATAGCTTCAGAAATTACTATAGCAGATGATGTGGCTACATTGAGTGATCTTGCACCTGCTTTCATGCTTATCTTAATTACCTCGTCTACTTCTTGATGAACGTATTCTGGCACACCCGCACTCTCTCTACCCACAATTAAATTGTCTGACTGATTAAAGTTATAATCATAATGAGATTTGCATCCTTTTGTTGAAAGTAATATTTTTCTTCCATTTCTTTTTGTCATATAATCTTTCCAATCATCAAACTCATTTATCTTCACATTTTTTATATAGTCCATTGCAACACGATTTAGTGATTTTTCAGATAAGACAAATGAAGTGGGATGAATAATATCTATATTCACATCAAAACATGAGCAAATGCGAATCATAGCACCAGTATTTTGAGGAATATCAGGTTCAAATATCGCCAAATTCAATTTTAAATTTACCTTTCTAGATTTTCAGAGAAATATGCGTCATCTTGACCCAATTTATCCATCAATTGTTTATTTAATTTCGCATAAAAATGCTTATTTTAGAGTATATTAGCAATTAAATATTGGGAAGATAATTTGTCGGACAAACCTGTTACAAGAAGAAATTTTTTGTACATTACAACTGGAACATTTACTGCCGCTGGGGCTGCTTCATTGGTATGGCCTTTTGTAGATCAAATGAACCCAGATGCATCCGTAAAAGCACTTGCCTCTACGGAAGTTGACTTAAGACCTATTGCGTCAGGCCAAAGTATAACGGTTTTGTGGAGAGGTAAGCCTGTTTTTATTAGAAGAAGAACACCTGAGGAGATATCGGAAGCTAAAGCTGTATCTCTAGATGAATTACCGGATCCTCAAGATGACTCAGCTAGGGCTAAAAACCCAGAGTGGCTGGTAATGGTGGGAATATGTACCCATTTGGGATGTATACCACTTGGTCAAAAGGGTGAATATAATGGTTGGTTCTGCCCATGTCATGGATCACACTATGATACTTCAGGAAGAATAAGAAAGGGTCCAGCCCCTACCAATTTGGAAATTCCTAACTATGTATTTCTTAATGATAACACTATTAAAATTGGATAAATAACATGAGCGATAATTACGTACCAAAGTCAGCAGTTGGAAAATGGTTTAATGAAAGATTACCTTTACTAGACCTAATTTATGGACATTTAATGCCATACCCAACTCCAAAAAATTTAAACTATTTTTGGACGTTTGGTGGAATCTTGACGTTTTGCTTGGTCACGCAAATTATAACCGGCTTAGTTCTTGCTATGCACTATGTTGCTGATGCAGATTTAGCTTTTGCTAGTGTTGAACACATTATGCGTGATGTAAACTATGGTTGGTTATTAAGATATATTCATGCAAATGGTGCATCTCTATTTTTTATGGCTGTCTACATTCACATGGCCAGATCTATGTTTTATGGTTCCTATAAAGAACCACGAGAACTTATTTGGATTATAGGTGTATTTATATTCTTACTTATGATCGCCACTGCATTTATGGGATATGTTTTGCCTTGGGGTCAAATGAGTTTTTGGGGAGCAACTGTGATAACAAACCTATTTAGCGCAATACCGATTGTTGGAGAGTCTGTGACTAATTGGTTATGGGGAGGTTATGCTGTCGGAAGTCCGTTGTTAACAAGATTCTTTACCTTACATTACTTAATGCCTTTTCTTATCTTCGCATTGGTAATTCTTCATGTTTGGGCTCTTCACGTACCAGGAAACAATAACCCTGAGGGGATCGATGTTGTTAAAGGATCACAAGATACAGTTCCATTTCATCCACACTACGTAGTAAAAGATTTATTTGCACTTGTTGTGTTTTTAATTATTTTTGCTGGGTTTGTTTTTTTCGTCCCAAACCTTCTGGGACATACTGATAATTATATTCAAGCTAATCCACTTCAAACACCCGAGCATATTGTTCCAGAGTGGTATTTTTTACCTTTCTATGCAATCTTAAGGGCTGTACCAGACAAGCTTGGTGGAGTAATACTAATGGTTTCAGCTATAGCTATTCTTGCTTTCCTGCCATGGCTGGATACTTCAAAGGTAAGGTCAGCAAAATATAGACCTCTCTACAAACAGTTTGTATGGCTCTTCTTTGCGAATACTATTTTTCTTGGCTACTTGGGAGCGCAAGTAGCAGATGGTATGTATTTAATCATGGGTAGAATTGCCACTGTATATTACTTTGCTCACTTTATAATAATTTTGCCATTGCTGGGGTATATTGAGAAAACCAAGCCGCTGCCTAGAAGCTTGAGCGAACCTGTTTTGTCAAAAGAGGAAAAAGAGATAATTGCCTCAGGAGCAACTACATAGGTTAAATGCAATATTTAGCAAAAATATTAATCTTAATTTTCGTACATATTTCCTTATTTCAAATTTCTGTTCAAGCAGCAGAAATGAAAGAACCTTTACATCCAGAATGGTCATTCGAGGGTCCATTAGGTAAGTTTGAGAGAGCTTCATTACAAAGAGGATACCAAGTTTATACAGAAGTATGTTCCGGCTGTCATTCAATGGAATTGTTGAGTTATAGAAACTTAATGGAAGACGGTGGCCCCGAGTTCTCTGAAGCCCAAGTGAAAGCTATGGCAGCTGCTTTTGAGGTAAAGGGCGCTCCAGATGAGTATGGTGATGTAGTTATGCGACCAGCTATCTTGTCAGATAAATTTGTCAGTCCCTATGAAAATGAACAACAAGGAAGAGCAGCCAATGGCGGAGCGTATCCTCCGGATTTATCTGTAATGGTTAAAGCACGACATGGTGGAGCAGATTATGTTTATTCTTTACTGCTTGGATATGAAGATGCCCCCGAGGGCATGGTTCTTGATGATGGTGTATACTACAATATTTACGCTAAGGGACAAAAAATTGCTATGCCGCAATTACTCTCAGCTGATGCTGTTGAGTATAGCGACGGCACGGAAGCAACACCCGAGCAAATGGCTAGAGATGTTACAATGTTTCTGACATGGACAGCAGAACCTAAATTGGAGGCGCGTAAGAGAATCGGTTTTAAAGTTATAACCTACTTATTAATACTTTCATTCTTGCTTTACTTTACAAATAAGCAAATATGGAAAGAGTCACACTAGTATAATTATAAATATACTAATTATTTCAATAATTTAATTTTTTTCTTTACAGTAAATAGTCAGCATCGTTATCCACAAGCTGAACAAATCTGTCTCGAAAACCATTTTTGATTAATATAAGCTTAAAATTAATTAGATGGAGGAACTTAATGTTAGAAAATATTTTTAAATTGAATGAAAATGGTACGAGTGTAAGAACAGAAGTTCTGGCCGGCCTCGCTACATTTTTAACAATGGCTTACATCATTGTTGTTAATCCTGCAATTTTATCAACTGATGGTACAGGCATGGATTTTGGTGGTGTATTTGTTGCAACCATAATTGCAGCAGTCGTTGGTTGTTTAGTTATGGGGTTATGGGCCAATTGGCCAATAGCGCTTGCGCCAGGAATGGGACTAAATGCATTCTTTGCTTTTGGTGTTGTATTTGGAATGGGTTACACCTATCAGCAGGCACTTGCGGCAGTATTTATTGCGGGTATCGCATTTCTTATATTGTCTATAACACCCGCACGTCAGTGGATTATTAATAGTATTCCAAAAAGTATGAAGTTTGGAGTAGGTGCCGGCATTGGTTTATTTTTAGCGATCATTGGCTTAAAAAATGCAGGGGTAGTTGTCGATAACCCGGCCACTTTAGTGGGACTAGGAGATGTAAGCTCTATGCCTGTAATACTTGCTGCAGTTGGCTTTGCAATAATGGCCATCCTTGACAAGAGAGGTGTCCCGGGTTCAATTATTATTGGAATACTTGTGGTTAGTGTTGTTGCCTGGATTACAGGGGTCAGTGCGATTGATGGAGTAGTAGGATCTATACCTCCTGCAGTTCATGCATTTTCAATGGACTTCAGTCTCATCGCAACTGCTGGTTTTATTGGTGTAGCATTCGCGTTTCTTTTTGTAGATTTTTTTGATACCGCTGGAACACTTACTTCAGTTGCTAACCTGACAGGAAAAGTTGACCAAGATGGAAATGTCGAAGGCATTGGTAAAGCAGTATTAGCAGACTCTGCGGCAACGACGGTTGGTGCTTTAGTGGGAACATCAAATACAACTTCCTACATTGAGTCAGGAGCTGGTATTAAAGAAGGTGGTAGAACAGGCCTTACAGCTGTAACAGTAGCAATACTTTTTGCTATATGTTTATTTCTTGCTCCATTAGCACAAAGTATACCAGCTTTTGCAACAGCGCCTGCGCTTGTTTTTGTTGCAACATTCTTCTTGAAGAATTTACGTGATATAGAATGGGATGATGTGAGTGAATATGCTCCTGCAGTTTTAGCAGCCGTTTTAATGCCTCTAACATTCAGTATTGCTCATGGTATAGCTCTAGGTTTCATTGCTTATGTAGTGATAAAAGCTTTGAGCGGTAGACACGAAGATCTGAATGCAGGATCTATTGTAATCGGAGCATTATCCCTACTCTACTTTATCTTTTAAAGTAGCTTAATGATTGGCTTTGTCTTCCTCGTCCCAGGGGAAGACAGGCCAGGTATCTTGAGTTATTTCTTCAACATACGTACTAGCCAACGGCAAACCTCTCGGTTTAGCATAAATCACAGCTAAATGCATATTAGGCATATATTCTTTAAGAGCTTTTGCTGTTCCACCTTTATCTACAATATCATCAATCACGAGCACTATTTCGTCGGTTTTTGGAGCGCGATGAACAATAGCCTTTCCAGCTTCCCGATGAATATAACTTTGTATGGATACGATATCTACGTCCTGTATGCCCAGAGTGTAAGCAACAACAGCAGCGGGCACAAAACCTCCCCTTGAGACAACAACCATTTTATCGAAATTAATATTTTTACTTTTAATTAAGTGTCCAAGCTTTACAGCTTTATCATGCATTTCCTCATAAGTCGGGAATACTAATTTATGTTCCATATCTAATTATTAAATAAAAAATGCATTACGTCACCATCTTGTACAGTATATTCTTTACCTTCGCTACGCATCTTTCCCTGTTCTTTTGCTTTTATTTCACCCATACAGGCAATGTAATCGATATACGCAATAGTTTCAGCTCGAATAAAGCCTTTTTCAAAATCGGTATGAATCTTTCCTGCAGCCTGCGGCGCTGTTGTACCTAATTCTATGGTCCACGCCCTTGTTTCTTGCTCACCTGCTGTAAAATAAGTTATTAGATTAAGTGTTTTGTAGCCGCTACGAATGATTTTATTCAGACCCGACTCCTCTAATCCTAAGCTTTGTACATACTCCTTTTGATCTTCATCACTTAATGAAGAAATCTGGGACTCTATTTCTGCAGAGATAAGAATAATTTCATTGTTAAAACTATTATTAATTTTTTCTGTGAATTGATTCCCACCAATAATTGACTCTTCATTGACATTACAGACATATATTGTTGGTTTAAACGTAATTAAATTAAATTCCGACGAATTTGATTTTATCTCAGCTAAATTTTCAATTGTAATTGCTGGCTCACCTTTCCCAAGATGGTTTAGCAACTTTTCAGCTGCTGTGATTTTTATTTTTGCATCTTTATCGCCTTTTTTAGCTTGTTTTTCGAGACCAGATTTTAATTTTTCTAGTAATTCAATATCAGATAAAACTAATTCAGTATTAATTGTCTCAATATCGTCCAAGGGATCAATTTTATTGCTTACGTGAGTTATATTGTCATCTTCAAAGCACCTAACCACGTGTATGATTGCATCAACTTCTCTTATATGTGATAAGAACTTATTTCCTAAACCTTCTCCCTTTGATGCACCTTTAACAAGTCCAGCAATATCAAAAAATGTCAGTGAGGTAGGTATAGTTTTTTTAGATTTTGCTATTTCTGTTAAAGCATTAACTCTCTCATCAGGAACGATTACAGTTCCTTCATTTGGTTCTATTGTGCAAAAGGGATAGTTGGCGGCTTCAGCTGAAATTTTTTTGGTAAGAGCATTAAATAAAGTTGATTTTCCAACATTAGGTAGTCCAACAATTCCGCATTTAAATCCCATATTATAATTTAATATTATTTAAGAATTGAGATTTATTCTCTGATATCAGGAATTTTAAGTGAGATGAAATACTGATCTTTAATTGATCAACAATTTCTAACTCCTTTTTTTTAAAGTTGCCCAGAACATGCCTGTTGACTAATTCACGGCTTCCAGGGTGATCAATTCCAACCCTTACTCTATTATAATTTTTGCCTATACATGAGTCTATGGATTTTAATCCATTATGACCAGCGGGTGAGCCACCATTCTTGATTTTTACTTTTCCAAGAGAAATATCAAGGTCATCGTGGAAAACATAAACTGAGTCTAGATTGAGTTTATAAAAATTAACGAGTTTTGCAATACTGCCACCACATTCATTCATGTAATCGCATGACTTAAATGTGAGTATTTTTTTTCTGCCGATAGAAAAAGTTGTTAAATCACCGTTGAATTTTTTTTCAATTTTAATAATTTCATTATTATCATTGATTTCATCAATAACAATGAATCCTATATTATGTCTATTTAAGGAATGTTTTTCACCAGGGTTTCCTAAACCAATTAGAGCAATCATACGTTTAAGAATATAGAAATTATGTATTAGTTGAAAGGTAAAGTATTAATCTTTAGCTTCTTCTTTTTTAGCATCATCAGTTGATGCTTCTTTAGCTTCATCAGTTGTTTCCGCTCCTTCTTCAGCTGCTTCTTCACCTTCTACAGGAGTTTCAGGTTCTTTGACAACAGTTGGCGCGGCAACTGATGCTACAGTAAAGTCACGATCACTAATTGTAGGAGTAATATCGCTTGATAAATTTGCAGCTGATATCCTGATGGTATCGCCAATATCTAAACCATCTAAATCAAATACAATTTCTTCAGGAATATTATTTGCTGGACAACTCAGTTGTACAGTTCTTCTGTTAACATTAAGAACTCCGCCACGCTTAAGGCCAGGAGATGACTCTTCATTGATAAATCGAGTTGGTATATCCAGCGTGATTTTTGAGTCTTCTGCCAATCTTAAAAAGTCCACGTGAATTGGTTGATCTGAAAGTGGATCAAACTGAACATCTCTGGGGATTGCGAGATTTTTCTTACCAGCGATATTAAGAGAAATGATTCTTGTAAGGAACCCGCCCGAGTTGATTTCTTTTTGGACAGAAATTTTATCAAGGGAAATATTAAGTGACTCTTCACCCAATCCATAGATAACAGAGGGAATTTTACCAGAAGCAATGACTTTTTTTACTGCAGATTTTCCAGATTCTGCTCTTATTTCAGCATCTAAATTTGTTTCTTTTGACATAATAATGTTGTGGTACTTAGATTAAATTTACTTATATGGCAAGCATATTAATCAAAAATCAAACAGGCTGGATACCGAGCTTTCTTCAGAAATTCTTTTTATCGCTTCACCTAACAGATTGGATACATCAATAGAACGTATTTTATTGCCATTACTTAATAAATCTTGATTGTTAATAGAATTGGTAATTACCAACTCAGTTAATTTTGAATTATTTATTCTCTCGAGAGCTTTTCCGGTAAGTACGCCGTGTGTTACGTAGGATGTTATGCTATTAGCTCCAAGATCCATGATCCTGTTAGCTGCATTAGAAATCGTTCCAGCAGAGTCGATTATGTCGTCTAAAATAATACAGTCTTTTCCTTTAACATCTCCAATGATATTCATAACTTCGCTCTCACCGGGTTTAGATCGTCTTTTATCAACAATGGCTATTGAAGCACCAATTTTATTAGCAATAGCTCTAGCCCTTACAACTCCCCCAATATCAGGTGAAACTGCAACTAAGTTTCCGATATCATATTTTTCTTTTATATCTTTTGAAAAAACTGGTCCTGCAAAAAGATTATCAGTAGGAATATCAAAGAAACCTTGTATCTGTTCAGCATGTAAATCTAATGTCAAAACTCTATCAGCCCCAGCAGTTGTGATTAAGTTAGCAACTAATTTCGCAGATATAGGTGTTCTAGGGCCAGGCTTTCTATCTTGTCGTGCATAACCGTAATAAGGAATCACAGCTGTAATTCTTTTTGCAGACGCTCTTTTTAGAGCATCCATAATTACTAGTAGCTCCATAAGATTATCGTTAGCAGGGTGGGATAGAGATTCTATAACAAAAACATCCTCACCTCGTATATTTTCTTTAATTTCAACGTAAACTTCATCATCAGCAAACCTTTGTATGGAAGCGTTCGTTAAGTTCTCACCAAGATAATCAGAAACACTTTTAGAAAGAGGTAAATTACTATTTCCCGCAATAATTCTCATGAATGATCTTCTTTTATAGTAATTGTTGAAATCATTCTACCATAATCATCCTCTTTTTTATGAAGTGACCGTCTGTAGCTGAAACAAAGGTGTTCGTCATTGTAAGTATCAATGTTGACAGTGTCTATGTTTCCAACGCCTTGCTCTCCAAGTTTAAATGTAATGAATTTTTTTAGGGAAAACTGATATTTATCCTTATTGATTTCGATAAAAAATTGTCTATTTCTTGTCGACTTGTCTACAAATATTTTGAAAAAGTCTGATTTCACGTCATATGAGCTTTGTCCAATACATGGCCCAATTGAACAATTTATATTGTTAATGTTTGCACCAAGGAGCTTCATACTTGATAGAGTATTTTCAATAATACCGTTCAGGGCTCCTTTCCAACCTGCATGACAAGCTCCAATAATTGATTTTTTTTGGTCAAAAAATAAAATCGGAGCACAATCGGCTGTCAGAACTGACAATATTATATTCTGATGTTTTGTTACTATCCCGTCACACTTATATTCTGTTTGCTGAAATTTAGGCTCAACTATTTTGCATATGTTTGAATGTGTTTGATGCATTGTAATTAACTTAGACCTTGGAAGATTGAAATACTTATGAATTATCTCTAAATTATCCTCTACCAATAGAGGATTATCATTTGATCCTTTGCCACAATTTAGTGATGAATATTTTTTTTTACTAAAGCCACCAATTCTTGAAAAAAAACAGTGATCAACATCGCTTAAATTTTTTGAAAAAAACATTTAAATTTCGACTTCCAATACCTTGAAAAGGCTTCCCATATGTTCATCATTAGTTAATCGATTTAACTGTATTTTTATTTCCTCAGCTTTAGCTGGGTTTTGTTCACACAATAGATTTGCTCTTTCCTCAATGCCGTTCAATTTCAAAAAAGCTGATTGAGTGACAAATTTATACTCTAAAATCTTTTTATTTTTTAAGATACTTATCAGGCAATCAAAATTCACAAGGTAAGTAATGTCTTGTTTTCCAATATTATTTAATACATCAGTTTTTTTATGATTTTTAATTGACTGGATAGTGCTTTTTAAAGGATGTTTTATGTAGCCGTAGTCAATTAATAGAAGATGTCCTTTATTTTTTTCTAAAAAGTTGATGATTTGATTAAATACTTCGATTGTTTGTGGAGAGTATTCAAAGATTTGATTATTTTTTAAATCAAATCTAGATTTTACATATATTTCACTTTCACTTCTTGCAATTTCAATATCAAATTCAAAGTCTCCATCTAATGATTTTTTTACGACTGTCTCGTAATATGTGTTGTCTCTTTTTTTTAACTGTCTTAAGGGAAGCGCATCTACAAATTCATTTGCGATAAAAAAAGAATATTGATCAGGATAATCACCAATTACTGAATGAATTTTACATTTTGGAAATTGTAATTTTAGATTTTCGATAAAATACTTATTAATTTCATTGAAGTGAAGTGAAATATTTATTTCAGGAGATAATTGTTTATTTAATACCCTTAAAATATCATTAATGAGAGTTCCCCTTCCAGGGCCTAATTCTATTAAATTAAAGTGTTTGATATTATTTTTATTTATAACCTGAAGAATCTTGATTGCTATTGCTTCGCCAAACATTTGCGATATCTCAGGAGCAGTTATAAAATCACCTTTTTTACCAATAATCTCTTCAGAGACATAATATCCATGATCTTTATCACCATGCACTAGTTTAATAAAATCATCTAAATATATGTATGGGTTTTCGTTAAGATATTTTAGCAACTTTTCTTTAATCATTTTTTATTTGCTAAAAGTAAGATGGTCAATCCAGCTATAATCATTGGTATTGAAAGCAACATTCCCATGGTAAAAAAGTTAGCAATATACCCAACTTGTACATCGGGCTCACGAGTGAACTCTACAGAATATCTAAATACTCCATATAACAAGAGAAAGACTCCAGAAACAAACCCGGGAGACTTGAGTTTATAATACCTAAAAATTAGAATATTTAAGATGATGAACAGCAATAGGCCTTCCAAGAATGCTTCATAGAGCTGACTGGGATGTCTAAATTGGTCGTCTGCATTTGGAAAGATCATGCCAAACAAGAAATTTGCTGGCCGTCCATAAAGTTCACCATTAATAAAATTTGCTATTCGCCCAAAGAATATGCCAACAGGAGCAGAAACACATATTAAGTCACTAACTTCAAAAAAAGAGCACTTAAAGTTTCTTGAAACAAGCAAAGCTGCAATTATAATGCCTATCAATCCACCATGAAATGACAGTCCTCCTTGCCATAGGTAGAATATTTCTACAACGTTATCGCCATAGTATGCAAAATTATAAAATAATACGTATCCAATTCTAGCTCCAATTATAAGACCTAAAATTGAATAGAATACTAAGTCATCAACTAATTTTTCATTTATATTAGCTTTAACGTCATATATTTTTTTGTTAGAAGACAAGTATTTGATGTATCGCCAAGCAAATATAAAACCCACGATGTACGCTAATGAGTACCATCTAATTTCAAGTGGACCTAATGAGAAGAAAATTGGACTTATAGATGGAAAACTAAGATAAATCACGCTATTTTAAATTTGATATAAGAATAACCTAACACCATTTATGTATAGTAGAAATAAAATATTAAATAAAGTTACAGACATCTGTATAAGTTTATATGAGATCTCTTTATCTTTTAAAGAAGAGATCAAAACAATGAATAAATTTAAAGAAGATAGAAAAAATACATCAGCTCAAAAGTCAAATGATAAATCTTAAAAAACAAAAATTTCTTATTATTGGCGCTGGAAATATGGGCTACGCAGTGCTCAATTCATTGATTGAAAATAAGATATCATCAAAAAATATCTTAATTATTGAAAAAAAAATCACACCAAAATTAAAAAAGTTAAAGTCAAAACATAATCTTAAAATTGTCAAAAATGTTCGGTTGCTTAAATATAAATTTGTACCATCTATTTCATTAATTTCTGTAAAGCCAAATCAATTAAACGCTGCTGTCGACAGTTCTTTAGAAAAATTTTTGTCTAATTCTCTTATTGTGTCGATCGTAGCAGGAAAGAAGATTTCTGATTTAAAAAAAATATTTACTCTAAATAAAGGTATTGTGAGAGCTATGACAAATACCCCAGTATCAGTCAATATGGGTACAACTCTCATTTGTTTTGATAAAATAATTAAAAGTGATCAAAAGAAAATAGTTAGGAATTTCCTATCATTACTAGGGCAAATAAATGAGACTAAAAATGAAAAAGTTATTGATGATTTTACAGCAATCTTTGGTAGTGGCCCTGCCTATATATTTCTTTTCATTGAAACGCTTGTTAAAATAGCTGATAAGTCTGGGTTCAAAAATTCAAAAAATATGGTTCTTCAAACTTTTCTTGGGTCTCTTTTGCTTCTTTTTAATGAAAAAGACAGTCCAACACATTTAAAAAAGAGTGTTACTAGTAAGGGAGGGACAACTGAAGCTGCGCTTAAAATATTAGAAAACAAAAATGGCCTTAGTACTCTAATTTCTAAAGCCATAGATAAAGCAAAGAAAAGGTCCAGGGAGCTCAGTAAGGCTAATTAATTTTGTATTACTATAGCTACTTCCAAGCCACCTAAATAACTATCATGCAAACTTATTTTTCCGTTTATTGAGCCTAGTAGTGATTTAGTAGTTGCCAGACCTAAACCTGAATTTGTCTTGTTTTGATTTCTACTTTTGTCAATCCTATAGAAGGGCTTGAATACATTTGCTTTTTCTTCGTCATCGATACCTGGGCCGTTGTCGTGAATATTGATTTTAATCATTTTGCTATTCACCTCAGCTTTGATAATAATTTTACCTGCTTTATCAATCGCATTATTCAAAATATTTGTTATTGACCGCACAAATACATTTTCATTTACCGTTGCAGCCTCATCGTTGAGTACCTCTAGTTCAATTTTGTGGTTCCTAAAATGAACATCATTTTTAATTTTAATGATAGCTTCTATAGGGTTAATCACAGACCTATCTTTTGAATCATCAGAGGCTGCGAAATCTAGGTATTCAATTAGCATTTCATTCATATGATTAATTTCATCATTAATATCTTTTTTTATATCCTTATTATCTAGTGTTTCTATTATTAGTTTCATTCTGGTCAATGGTGTCTTTAAATCATGACTTACCCCAGCAAGCATTAGAGAGCGTTGATCAATTTGTTTTAATATTCGATTCTTCATTTTTATAAATTCTTTACCAGCCTGTCTAACTTCAAGAGCTCCTGAAATTTTAAAATTATCTAACTCTTGTCCTTTACCAAATTGCTCCGCTGCCTTTGCCAAATTACTAATTGGTTTTACTTGATTTTTAAGAAATAAATAAGAGATGAGAACTAATATAAGTGCGGATATAATCTGCCAACCGAGAAAAATATGATTTCGAGCGGTAGTTATTCTATCTTTTGGAAAAGTAAGCATTATAAATGAGGAGTCAAATTGTATAATCACTTCAATTGTATCATTAAGCGTCTCTTTGATTGAAAAAGGATTTTCAATTCTTGTGGCTAGTTCTTGACTAAAACTATTAAGAATTTGCGAATTATAATTTTCTGTTTCATCAAAAAATCCTACCTTGTCATAAGTATTTATATCAAATAAAAATATTTCTTGTACATCTTTTATATTAATTAAAGAACCTTGGCCTTCATCATATTGTCTAGCAACCATTTGTATTTCCATTGCAACTGACCTCGAAAGCCTATTGAGGGTACGCTCCCACAAACTATTATAGTAGTAGGATAAAATAATTAATTGAAACATAACTATGGGAAACAAAACTATTAAAATTGTTCGGCCGAGTAAGCTTGTAGGAAGTAAATTTCTAAACATTATCTAATCAATCCACAGTTCATATCCTGAACCTCTTTTTGTTCGCAAAAATCTAGGTATTTTGGGATTCTTTTCAATTTTCTTTCTCAACCTATTAATACATACATCTAATGTACGTTCCTGCGAAAAATTTAACTCTTTTATTAATTGATCTCTAGAAAATGACTTGCCTGGGTTAGCGGAGAGGAGTTGCAAAATTTTTAACTCATTTTGATTAAGCGATAAGTCTGCTGTTCTTCCTTTTATGGACCCACTTGATAAATCTATTACTATATTATCTAGTTGGATCTTACTTTTAATATTTTTAGTCGATGTTTTATTAATTATATTTCTTATTCTTAGTAGTAATTCCTTTGGTTCAAAAGGTTTACTTAAATAATCATCAGCGCCAATTTCGAGTCCATGAACTCTATTCTCTGACTCATTCATAGCCGTTAGATGGATTATAGGCGTGAGAGATGACTGTCTTATATCCTTTGTGAGCTCGTAGCCATCTTGTCCTGGCATCATGATATCTACGATTAGTAGATCAAAAACTATATACTTAAGTAACTCTTTGGCCTCTTCTGCATTAGCAGCAGTAGAAATGAGAAAGCCATGTTCTATTAAATATGATTTTAAAAGGTTTCTAATTTTGTCATCATCGTCAACAATAAGTAAGTGTTGCAGATTTTTATTCATTATTTTTTTCTGTTAAACTGTTTACTACCATATTAAATCCCTGAACAGCGCTAGCCCCAGATTTAACATAAGATTTTGAAAGTTTGTCTATTAAAGGTTTAATAACGTCATTTAATTTTTCTTTAGCAACATCGGTGAGATATAAGTTCTTTTTTCTGCCATCATCAGAATTAATTTTTTGAATAATAAATTTTTCTTTTAACAAAATTCTTAAAACTCTATTCAAACTTTGTTTTCTGATATCAAGAATATTTAACAGTTCATTAAATATTATCCCAGGATTTAGGTTTATTATTAAAAGACACCTAATATCAGCTATGCCAAGCTCTTCATCGTCTAAATTATTAAATATTTCTTTTTCAAATATTCTATTAGCCTCAAAAAAATTATTTAATGAAATTTTGATGCGGTCTTCACGAAGATAGAGCAGAGACGATGCTTTGCTATTGGATGTATTTAAGTCAGCCACTATGACATAGTTACGATAAAAATATATATTAATCAAGGAGTTTTTCTGTTATGTAATCTATTCTTAAACTAAATAAAATATTTATGGAAATACCACCATTTGACAACAGAGATGGCTTTATATGGATGAATGGCAAATTTGTTCCTTGGAATGATGCTAAATGTCATGTCATTACACAAGGACTTCATTATGCAAGTTCTGTATTTGAAGGTGAGAGGGCTTATAAAGGAAAAATATTTAAATCTGAAGAGCATACGAAAAGACTGTTTAAGTCAGCTGAAACGGTTGGTATAAAAATCCCCTATACTCAGGAAGAAATTAATCAGGCCAAAAATGAACTAATAAGTAAGATGGGTTATCAAGATTGTTATGTTCGTCCAATTGCCTGGCGTGGAAGTCAACAGATGGGATTATCTACTTCTAATGCTGATATAAATGTTGCCATCGCAGTCTGGGATGATTGGGCATCATATTTCAAAATAGAAGATAGAAAAGTGGGTCTAAGATTGATCACATCACCCTGGAAACGACCAGCACCTGATACAGCTCCATGTGAAGCTAAAGCATCAGGTCCTTATGTTATTTGCACAATGTCAAAGGAATATGCAGAGAGCAATGGTTACAATGACGCTCTTATGCTTGATTACAGAGGTTATATAGCTGAAGGAACCGGAGCGAACATATTCTTTATAAAAGATGAAACAATACATACACCTATACCAGATTGTTTTCTAAATGGCATCACTAGGCAAACAGTTATTGAGATGGTGACAAAAAAAGGATTTTCAGTTGAGGAAAAACATATAATGCCGGATGAAATAACTAACTATGACGAGGCTTTTTTAACTGGGACGGCCGCTGAAATCACTCCTATACAATCAATTGATAGCATTAAATTTAAGACTGGCGATGAAAGTCAAAATTTTCAGTTCATGCAAGACTATCACGATCTAGTGAGATCATAGTCAAAAAATATTTCTATAGTATTGATATCCACTATATACCGATGCGATCATAGCAATCCATAAAAGTGCTATACCAAAATTGTTAATTAATAATAAGCTGCTGTAAACATCAGCTAAGAGTATCAAAAATAAGCTGCCCATTTGAGCCGCAGTTTTATATTTACCTAAATTTGATACAGGTATTTCTTTTTTATTAACATCACTTGATGCATATTCTCTCAAGCCAGAAATAAATATTTCTCTAGCTATAATTAGATATGCAGGTATCAGATGTATTCCTAACAACATCCCATCTGAAATAAAAGTAACTAAGATAAGAACTACGAAGAGTTTATCAGCGATGGGATCAAGCATTTTTCCAAAATTTGAAGTGTTTTTTGTCTTCCTAGCAATTAAACCATCAAGATAATCGGTAATCGACATCACAATAAATAAAACTATTGATAAGAAATTTATTAAATTTGAATCAGAGAAAATTAAAATTATAAGGACTGGAAGCAGTAATATTCTTGAAATTGTTAATATGTTTGGCAATTTGGACATCAATCATTAAAGTAAGCATATATTTTTTCTGATAGCAACCTGCTTATTCCCTTAACCTTCATAATATCTTGAGATGATGCAGTTTTAATATTTTTAACTGACCCAAAATGATTCAGTAGTAGCTTTTTTCTAACTCTTCCCAAACCTTCAATGGGTTCCAATTCTGATGTATGCATTTCTTTTTTTCTTTTGTCTCTATGAGCACCAATAGCATATCTATGTGATTCATCTCTGAGCCTTTGCATAAAGAAAAATGAAGGTGTATCTTTTTTTATATAATTTTTCTTATCATTGAAAATAATCTGATCTAGGCTCTCCTTTCTTCCTTCGCCCTTAAAAATTGACGCTAATTTAATTTCACTTAAATTTTTCTCTTCTAATATTTTTTTAGCCAAATCATAGTGGCCTTTGCCACCATCTATTATGAGAAGCTCAGGTAAATTTTGATATTTTTTTTGATTTTTTATTGCTTCAGAAGAAAACCTTCTCTCGAGAACATGCCGCATCATACCATAATCATCTCCAGGTTTAACCTTGTTTGAGTCAATATTAAACTTTCTATAAGACTTTTTATCAAAACCTTCTTTTGAAAATACAATCATGGCACCAACAGCATTTTTGCCAAATAAGTGACTGTTATCAAAAGCTTCTATTCGATTAATATCAAGGGCAATTCCTAGATCTTTCTTTAAGGCTTTTAAATTTTCTTTATCAGAGAACGACTGAGTAATATGATTTTTTAATGATAATTCGGAATTCCTTATCGCATAATTAATAATTTCTAATTTTTTACCCTTTTTTTGGGATTGAAAAATTTGTTTGATAAGAATAAATCGATTTTAGAGAATTTTTAATGAGCTTAGAATTATTAATGGGGGTATTTATGAGTACATTTTTTGGAGGTGAATACTTTGTATAAAAATCAACTATAAACCTCTCTAATATTTCATAAGTTTCGACTTCTTCTCCATGTTTTGGAAAGTATGATCTATTTCCCCAATTCTGACCTGATCTGTATATGAATACCTGCACGCAAGATTTGTTTCCTTTTCTTGAAATAGATATCACGTCAGTATTTTTAATGTCATGCAAGTTTATATTTTGTTGACTTTGTATTTGAGTTAAAGCTTCAATTTTATCTCTGTAGCTTGCAGCTTTTTCATAATTCAAAATTTCACTTTCTCTTTCCATCTTTTTTGAGAGTTCTGCCTGTAGAGTGCTGTGATGGCCTGAAAGAAAATTTTCAGCATTTTTTACTGTTGAATTGTAGTCTTTCTTATTAATTGTATCATTCACACAAGGACCGCTGCAGCGTTCAATTTGATAAAGAAGACAAGGTTTTGATCTGTTTTCAAATATTGTATCGTCACATGAACGCAGTAAGAAAACTTTCTGTAATATTTTTAATGTATAATTAAGAGAGTTGATTGTTGCAAAAGGACCGAAATACTTTCCTTTAAATTTTTGCTTACCTCTATGTTTTGTAATTTGAGGATATTCTTGTTCATGGTTAATAAAGATATAAGGAAAAGATTTGTCATCACGAAGAAGTATATTAAATGGTGGTTTTAGTTTCTTGATTAAATTTGCCTCTAAAAGTAATGCTTCCTTTTCAGTTTGTGTAATCACAACGTCAATGGTTGATATTTTACTAACCATTCTTTTTATGCGGTTTGATAAATTGTTACCATTCAGGTAACTTTTAAGACGATTTTGTATATTCTTGGCTTTTCCTACGTAGAGTATTTCATCTTTTTCATTCAGCATTTTGTAAATACCTGCAGAAGTAGGAGATTGATTTATAATTTCTTTTAGATTTTCTGTACTATTCATTTTTAAGCGCGTGAGCGCTCAATTTCAATACCAGCACTCGCAGCCTCTTTTATTGCGTCCAATTTTTCTAGTCTAATTTTCATTGTCTCAATTCTTTTATTTTTGAAACATTCCTGAAATATCTTTTCAGCCAATTTCTCAAGAAGAACTGTATGGCCAGCACCTATAATTTTTTTTATTTTTTTTGATATTTGATTATAGCAAACAACACTTTGCAATCTGCTGTCGTTAATTGTTTTAGGATTTTTAACTTTAGCGATAACATTTATTCGAAGTGGCTGCCGTTTTAACTTTTCATGTTTGTAGACACCAATGTTTGCATCAATTATAAAATCATTCAAAAATATCAAATCATATCCTGACAATTGATCTACTAAATCAGTATTTGATTTTAAATCGCTAATTTTTAGTACATTTTTATGGTTCATGATAAATGCTCTCCCCCGTCAACGGCTATAAATTGGCCTGTAATTGACTTTGATTCAAGCAGAAATTTAACTGATTTTGCTATTTCTTCTGGAGGTGAACCAATCTTTAAAATTGTATTTTTCAATGACTTATCAAAGTGTTTCTTTGATTGATGAATATTTTTTAAAGTTGGTCCGGGACCAATTGAATTAACTCTTATATTTGGAGCAAAAGATTTAGCTAATATTGGTGTTGCCGCAAATAGAGCAGCCTTTGCAATCGAGTAAGAAAGAAATGAAGTGTCAGCGTTGACTACATTTTGATCTAAAATATTTATGATATGTCCATTGGACTTTTTTGGTAAGTGCTTTTTAAATTCTTTGGATAGTATTAAAGGCGCATATAAATTTATATTCATATGATCGTACCACAAGCCATCACTGAGTGTTTCAATATTATCATTTAAAAATAGTGAAGCATTGTTAACAAGAAAATCGACAGATCCAAAAATTCTTTTTGATTTTAAGATTATTTTTGAAACTTGACCTGGTTTATTTAAATCGCACTTAATTATTTCACATTGATTTCCAGATTTTATGAGACTATTTTTTAAATCTTTTGCCTCTTTAATCGAGTTATTATAATGAATTATAAAATTGAGGTTATTATTCTTCAAACTTAATGCAATGGCCTTGCCAATTCTTTGAGCACCTCCTGTAATTAAAATGGTATGTTTTTTCATGATAGTGAATATCCTATATATATTGCATACGAAGCAAGAAAACCCAAAGCAAATATTTTATTCAGTTTCAGTTTTAACATTGACATAACTGTTATTATTAATGTTACTAATACTAAGGCATTAATATGGACAATCTCAATATTTTCTAATGGAAAATCCAAGTTTCTTGATTTAATAACTATTGCCCCTGGTAAGAAAACAAAAAGAATATTCATTATATTGCTTCCAATAATATTACCAATGCCAATAGAGCCTTTTTTTCTTATATAAGAAATTACTACAGTTGCTAGTTCAGGAAGTGAAGTGCCAATGGCTAAAATAGATATTCCTATTATTGTTTCCTCTAGTCCAAAAGTTGTAAATATATTAAGTGAACTGTCTAAAAATATTTTTCCACCGATAAAGATGCCAATAAATGAAAATAAAAGAATTAAGTAAGTTCTATTGCCAAATTCTCTGAATTCTTCTTCCTCATTATGAGACTCGTAATTTTTAAGTAAATTCAAAAAAAGTATTACAAAGACTACTAATCCAATAATAATTGTAAAGCTTAGAGAGCTTGCAATATAGAACATTGCTGCAAAATAGGATGTCAGTATTAACAAAAAAATATTATCTTTAAGTCCAATACTGCTTAAATCTATTTTAAAAAAAAGTGAGGCTGTGCCTAAAATAAGCAGAATATTTGCAATGTTTGAGCCAATAATGTTACCAATTATCGCATCTGTCGCCGGGATTTCTCTAAAAGCTGCGAATAAGGTAATAACCAGTTCGGGAGCAGATGTACCGAATGCAACAATTGTTAGTCCTATAAGAATAGGTGACAGTTGAAATTTTTTTGCAATTAAATCGGAGGAATTTATCATCACATCAGCGCTATATAGCAATAATACAAGTCCAATCAATAGTATTAAAATATCGACAAACATTTATGTGAAATACTTCCTTTTACTTCTTCTATTCTTCTTATATTGTCTAAGATTATTAGGTGGCAATTCTAATTGATTATTTTCAAGCCTTTTTATTTCATCTCTTAACTTAGCAGCTTCCTCAAAATTCAAGTCATCAGCTAGATCAATCATGTTCTTTTTAAGCCCTTTGATATGCTTTTGCAAATTATCTCCTACAAGATTCTTATTCTCACTGTCTAATTCAACGTTAACCCTATCGTTTTCATATATGCTCTCTAAAATATCACTAATATCTCTTTTAATAGTTTCAGGAGTGATATTATTTTCTAGATTAAATTGTTTTTGAATCTCTCTTCTTCTATCAGTCTCTTTTATTGCTTTTTTAATACTCTCCGTCTCTTTATCAGCATAAAGAATCACCCGGCCATCGACATTTCGAGCTGCTCTTCCAATGGTTTGAACAAGCGATCTTTCAGATCTTAAGAACCCCTCTTTATCAGCATCAAGAATAGCCACTAACGCGCACTCAGGTATATCGAGTCCTTCTCTAAGCAAATTAATTCCAACCAGAACATCGAACATACCTTTTCTTAAATCTCTAATTATTTCAATTCTTTCTAAAGTATCGATGTCTGAGTGCATATACTTAACTTTAATTCCATTCTCGTGCATATACTCTGATAAATCTTCAGCCATCCGTTTGGTCAAAGTTGTAACCAAAACTCTATATTTCATATCAATGATTTTTTTACATTCGGAA
>CABZHU010000006.1 GCA_902525575.1 uncultured Pelagibacteraceae bacterium | reverse complement strand
GCGATGTAGTGCTTCATTCAGTAATTGATGCTTTACTTGGAGCCAATGCTAAAGGTGATATTGGCAAGTTCTTTCCTCCATTAAAAAAATATAAAAATATTTCATCAATTAAATTACTTAATAAAATTAAAAATAAAATTGATCTAGATAACTCTATAATCATAAATTTAGATATTACTATTATCTGTCAGAAAATTAGATTAGAAAAATACAAAACTACAATTAAAAATAACTTATCTAAATTGTTAAAATGTAATAAGAACTTAATTAACATTAAAGGGAAAACAGCTGACGATATTGGCATCTTTGGAAAATCAGAAGCTATAGGTTGCTGGGCAACAATTAACCTAATTAATTAATGAAAAATTTCACTAAATATTTTACTACACTTTTTGGAATTGGTTTTATTTCTATTGCGCCAGGTACGTTTGGATCATTGCTTGCAATCCTTATTTGGTATGTTTTTATTGATTTGTTTTCTATTTTTTATTTTATAATTTTGTTTTTATGCGTTTTATCTGTTTCATTTTATTTTACAGATATCTATTTAGATAATTATAAAAAAAAAGATCCCTCTGAGGTAATTGTAGATGAATTTCTAGGTCAATCGATACCGTTATTATTTATAGTGAATTTTAATATATATGAAGTTTTAATTGCATTTGTTACATTTAGATTTTTTGATATATATAAAATATATCCTATAAACAAAATGGAAGACTTAAAGGGATCGTATGGCGTAATATTAGATGATATTGTTGCCGGAATATATTCATTAATAATTCTTATGGTATATAAGATATTGATCCTACTATGACTTCAGATTTATTAAAAATAAAAAAAATACGATCAAAAAAGAAATTTACAATATCTTTAGCAGAATCCTGTACAGGGGGCATGATAAGTAAATATTTAACAAGCATAAATGGCTCTTCTCTTTTTTTTAATGGAGCGTGCATTACATATTCAAACAAGATGAAAATAAGATTATTGGGAGTTCCAAAGAGTACAATTGTAAATTATGGAGCTGTTAGTCACCAAACTGCTCTTGCGATGATTAAGGGCCTCAAAATAATAACAGATAGTGAAATTCTTCTATCTGTTACTGGGGTTGCGGGACCAAGTGGTGGCAATTCGAGAACACCTGTTGGATGCGTATTTTTTGGTATTGGTTCAAAAATTAATAAGAAATATATATTTAAAACTACAAAAAAAGTATTTCATGAAAAAACAAGACTGGCTATTCAAAAAAAGAGTACAGAATATGCAATTTACCTAATATTAAAAGAGTTAAAGAAGTTTTAATATATCTCTTTTGCGCGATCAATAAATGCACTAACCATTCTCTGAAATGCCAAGTTGAAAAATTTTTTCATTAATACATCTAATAAAGAAAGATTTAATTCGAAATCAATCATAAATTCAATTTCAGAATTATGTTCATCAATATCGGTAAATTTCCACTCATTAGTAAGATATTTAAAAGGACCATCAAGGTTTTTCACGTTTATAAATGATTTATCTTTTGATAGCTTCACTTCACTTCTATATGTGTAAACAAATTGATCATATCCAATTTCTAAATCTGCAATAACTACCTCATAGTCATCAAATCTCTCTCGACTAATAATTTTAGAGTCATTGCACCATGGAAGAAATTCTTTATATTTGTCAATATTTGAAACTAGATCAAACATCTGATCTTTCGTGTATGAAACGATTTGTTTTTCTTCTTGCTTAGGCACCTGAATGTAAATGTTTTAATTTATTAAAATCACTCTCTGCGTGATAAGATGATCTAGTAAACGGTGAAGATGATACGATTTTAAAACCTTTGTTTAACGCTTCATCCTGAATGCGTATAAAATAATCCGGATTGTGATATTTGATTACAGGATGATGATTTAATGTCGGTCTTAGATACTGACCGATAGTAATAAAATCTACATCCTGTTCTCTTAAATCATCCATTAAAATTCTTATTTCATCAAACTTTTCACCTAGACCAATCATTATTCCAGATTTAGTAAATACAGAAGGTTTCAAAAGTTTAATTTCTCCGAGTATTTTTAGAGAATGATGATAATCTGCACCAGGACGTACTTCCTTGTATAGCCTTTTTATTGTTTCTAGATTGTGATTAAAAACATCAATTTCTGTTTTTGCTATAATTCCCAATGATGAATCTTTCCCCCTGAAATCTGGAGTAAGAATTTCAACAGTTGTATTTGGAGATATATCTTTAATTTTTTTAATTGTATTTGCAAAATGCTGGGCCCCACCATCATTTAGATCATCTCTATCAACAGAAGTAATAACAACATGTTTTAGACCCAGACTCTTTACAGTACTTGCAACTCTTGATGGTTCTAAAATGTCAATCTTGTTTGGTTTTCCTGTTTTAATATTACAGAAACTACATGATCGAGTACATACATCTCCTAATATCATAACAGTAGCATGTTTCTTTTCCCAACATTCCGACAAATTTGGGCACATTGCCTCCTCACAAACTGTAACTATCTTATTTTCTTTTAAAGTATTCTTAGTTTGACTGATCTTGTTTGATGGAATAGATACCTTAATCCAGTCAGGTTTTATTGGACTTTTTAAATCAGAAAAATTTTTTCTTAATAATGCTTTGGAAATTTGATTATTCATTGTGCTTTATTAATAAATAAAGACAATTCACCTATATTTCAAGTGATACTACTTATCAAAAAATACAATGTATTCGTTTGATTTTCCATAACCTAAGACATTGCGTATCTGTTCGTCAACCAGGTCGCTGTTGAGGCTTAGATTTTGTAAAGAAGAGATCTTAATTTGCATTAGGTTATTATTAGCCCTTAAAGAGTTAATTTTATTTTCTAGCGTTATAATTTCGTTATCAAACCTTGCATGTGATAAAAGACCATTATTTCCATCAAATATATTAAATGAGAGATATATGATTATTAATGGGAAGAAAAAATATGGATAATATTTTCTAATTCTTGTACTCAAATGAAGAATTCTGTTCATAAACCATAGAGAAACACAGTTCACGAATCATAACAATTCTATTGGACTAAAAACTCTCAAAAAAATGACAAAATAGATGTTTGGACTCTTTTTGTTCCTCTTAGCTATTAAATAATTAGTAGAACTTATTGTTTTTTAATGATTTTTTTAAAGAGAAATTTTCTTCAATTCTTAGCAATTGGTTGAATTTTGCAATTCTTTCCGATCTGGACATTGAACCAGTTTTTATTTGTCCTGAATTAGTAGCAACAGCTAAATCTGATATGAAAGTATTTTCAGTTTCACCAGACCTATGGGAAATAACAGTTTCAAATCCATTAGATTGTGCAAGCTCAATTGCATCCATTGTTTCAGTTAATGTACCTATTTGATTTGGTTTAATCAAAACTGCATTGGCTGCTCTTTTCTCAATACCTTTATTAATCAAAGCTAAATTAGTAGCGAACAGATCATCACCAACAATTTGAATATTATCTCCAATTGTTTTTGTAAATTTTATCCAAGAATTCCAATCATCTTCTGAAAAAGGATCTTCCACAGAAATAATTGAATATTTTTCGCACAAATTGATTAAAAATTCTGAAAATTCATCACTAGTAAATGACTTATTCTTACTTTCTATCTTATATTTTTTGTTTTTATAAAATTCTGATGCAGCTATGTCTAAGCCTAGCATGAAATCTTTGCCAAGTTTATATCCTGATTTTAGAATTGCTTCTTTAATTAACTTGCATGCCTCTTCCTCGTTTTTTAAATTAGGTGAGAAACCTCCCTCGTCACCTACAGCAGTGGAAAGGCCTTTTTTTTCTAGCATCTGTTTTAGAGTATGGAAAACTTCAGATGATTTTCTTATACTGTTGCTAAATGTTTGTTCATTTATAGGAATAATCATGAATTCTTGAAAAGAAAGATTATTATTTGCATGTGCACCACCATTAATAACATTTAACATTGGTACTGGCATTTTAAAGGTTTTGGATCCTCCTAAATATTTATAAAGAGGTAATTTTAATGATTTGGCGGCAGCATCTGCAACAGCTAGCGAAACACTCAATAAGGCATTAGCGCCTAATTTGCTTTTATTTTTGCTTCCATCTAATTCTATCATTGTTCGATCAATCTTGTTTTGATCTAGCGAGTCAAAACCAGAAATGGTGTCAAAGATTATAACATTTATATTTTCTACAGCTTTTAAAACAGATCGACCATGATATGACTTTTTGTTATCCCTTAATTCAAATGCTTCATATTTACCCGTTGATGCACCGGAAGGAACACTTGCCCGCCCCATTGTGCCATCTTGCAAATAAACATCAGTTTCAACTGTAGGGTTGCCTCTGCTATCAAAAATTTGTCTGGCTATTATATTTTTAATTTTAGACATCAAAAATAACGTTATTAATTAATTATTTATTTAGTTTTCTTTAACTAAATTGTCAATTTGAATAAGTTTAGCGAGCAATTTCTCTAATTCTTCGAGTTTCACCATATTTGGCCCATCTGAAGGTGCAATATCTGGATTATCATGAGTTTCCATAAATACTGAAGATACCCCAACAGCAACCGCCGCTTTTGCTAAAGTTGGCACAAATTTTCTATCCCCCCCACTTCTATCACCTTTTCCGCCTGGACTTTGAACTGAGTGCGTCGCATCAAATACAACCGGAAAACCAATTTCCTCTTTCATTACTTGTAATGATTTCATATCTGAAATGAGAGTATTATAACCAAACGAAACACCACGCTCGGTTAATAGTATTTTATTATTTCCGCTATCACTGACTTTTTTAGCCACATTAACCATATCCATTGGAGCAAGAAATTGTCCTTTTTTTATATTTATTACTTTATGAGTTTTTGCTGCGGCTATCAAAAGATCAGTCTGCCTACATAAAAATGCAGGGATCTGTAAAATATCTACATGATCTTTTATTTTATCACAATCATCCACACTGTGTATGTCAGTCAATATATGAATTCCATAATCACTTCTTAACTTATTAAATATTTCAATGGATTGATCAATGCCTAATCCCCTTTCAGAATTAATACTTGTTCTATTGGCTTTATCAAAAGAAGTCTTGTAAACAAAATCAATTTTTAATCTAGATGTTATTTCCAGTAATGATTCTGTCATCATTTTTGCGTGTTCGTATGATTCAAGTACACAAGGACCTGCAATCAAGACTAACTTCTTTTCATTACTAAATACGGTATTGCCTAAATCTACATTTTTTTGCATTTTACAATTTATTCATTGCAGCTTCGATAAATGATTTGAATAGTGGATGTGGATCAAACGGTTTAGATTTAAGTTCAGGATGAAATTGAACACCTATAAACCATGGGTGATCTTTTAATTCCACTATTTCAGGTAATAAGCCGTCTGGGGAATAACCCGAGAAATGAACTCCATTACTTTCAAAATCTTTAGCGTAATTGTTATTAACTTCATACCTGTGTCTGTGTCTTTCACTAATCAAATCTCTACCATAAATTTCTCTAGCTTTAGAATTATTGTCTAATTTTGCCTCATAAGCTCCTAATCTCATTGATCCGCCTAAATCACTCTCTTTTGTTCTTTTTTCAGTGGTATTATCTATATTAGACCACTCGGTCATTAATCCAACAATAGACTCTTTGCAATCAGCGAATTCACTAGAATTTGCCTCTTTTATTCCAAGTATATTTCTAGCCATTTCTATCACTGCTAATTGCATTCCAAAACAGATACCAAAATAAGGAATTTTATTTTCTCTTGCATATTTAATTGCTGCTATTTTACCTTCTGCCCCTCTCTCACCAAACCCGCCGGGAACTAAGATGCCATGGCAATTATTAAGCTTATTTTTAATATTGGAACTGTTTAATTCTTCAGACTCAATCCAATTTAATTTAACTTTAACATTATTAAAAATACCTCCATGCGACAGTGCTTCATTTAGCGATTTGTATGCGTCTGCCAAACCTGTATATTTGCCGACAATGCCTATTTCTATACTGCCTTTTGGTTCCAATATTCTTTTTGATACTTGTGACCACATTTTTAAATCAATTTCTTTTTTAGACTCTAATCTAAAGTACTCTAGAACTCTCTTATCAAGTCCCTCATTGAAAAAATTTAAAGGAACCTCGTAAATTGAGTTTGCATTAATTGCTGGAATAACACAGTCACCCTTCACATTACAAAATAAACCGATTTTTCTTCGTTCACTCTCTGGAATTTCTCTATCAGCTCTGCATAGCAGAATATTTGGCTGTATGCCTAAGCTCCTCAACTCTTTGACAGAGTGCTGAGTTGGCTTAGTTTTTAGTTCTCCTGAACTAGCAATGTACGGAACTAATGTTACATGCATAAATAAAGAATTTTCATGGCCATTATCATTGTGAAATTGTCTTATCGCTTCTATAAACGGCAAACTTTCTATGTCACCTATTGTTCCACCTATTTCACAAATTACAAAATCTTCGTCATTAAGATCTTTAGAAACAAATTCTTTTATCTCATTTGTGACATGAGGAATTACTTGTACTGTTGCACCCAAGTATTCACCTTTTCTTTCTTTTGCTATAATTTTTTGATAGACTTTTCCTGATGTAATATTATCTGATTTTTTAGATGTAACACCAGTAAACCTCTCATAGTGACCTAGATCTAAATCTGTTTCCGCACCATCATCCGTTACATATACTTCACCGTGTTGATATGGACTCATCGTTCCTGGGTCCACATTGAGATATGGGTCTAATTTTCTAATCCTGACTTTATATTCATGATGTTGCAACAATGATGCAAGTGACGCTGAAGCTAAACCTTTACCAAGTGAAGAAACCACGCCGCCGGTGACAAATATAAATCGCGCCATGGAAGTATTTTATACTTCAAAAAAGATTTAAAATAAAGAACTAATCTAACTGAGGAAGTTCTGGCAAATCCTCAATATTCAGTTGGTCAGAAGATATATTTTCAGGCTCATCAAAGGATAGTGTCCTGTCTGAAGATCTAAGGCTTAAAACTGTGAGGCTGATGCTTGTGACTACAAAAAGAGCGGCAATAACTGCCGTAGTTCTTGTTAAGGCGTCGGCGCTACCTCTTGGAGACATCCCATCACTACCACCACCGATTCCAAGAGCTCCACCTTCAGCTCTTTGAATAAGAACTACGATTATCAAGATAACGGCTAAAATAGCATGTATAATTAATAGTGCACTTTCCATTGCGTCCTTATATATCTAATTAGCGATAAGAATCAATTATTTTACAAAATTCTTTTGACTTTAATGAAGCCCCTCCAACTAAAGCGCCGTCTACATGATTTAGGTTTAAAATATCAATTGAGTTTGCAGCATTTACTGACCCCCCATACAGGATAGATACATGCTTACTAAAACTGAGACTCACTAAATTTGAAAGTATGCTTCTTATTTTTTCGTGTATTTTATTAATATCATTAAGCGATGGAATCTTTCCAGTTCCAATAGCCCACACTGGCTCGTAAGCAATTATGATTTTTTTTGGGTCAATTTTTCTAGGTAATGATGAAAGTTGTTTTTTAAGTATTGTGTTTCTTTTTTTTATTTCCTCTAATTTCTCTCCTATGCAATAAATGACAGTTAGATTATTGTTAATTGCAGATTGAATTTTCAAATTCAGCTCTTGTGAAGTTTCTTTTTGATATGTTCTTCTTTCAGAATGACCCAAAATGACATATTCGCAATTAATTGATTTAAGCATATTTGCGCTTATTGAGCCAGTATATGCACCCTCAGACATATAATGGCAATCTTGACCACCAAATTTCATTTTTTTTTCTTTTTTTATTAATTCTGACAAAAGAGTAAATGGTGGGCAAATTACAACTTTAGATGTTTTGCGTTTCATCTTCTGACAATAATTTGATATCGATTTTACTAATTTATAAGAGTCTTTTTGACCATTCATCTTCCAGTTGGCAATGGTATATTTAGTTCTTTTCATTCAACGTTATTCCTTTTATAACAACCTTTTATACATCATAAGACATAATGTTAGATATAGTAAGAAATTTAGTATCCTCAATTTTTGGAAAGATTCTCCTTGGAATAATGGTCTTGAGCTTTGCGCTGTGGGGTGTTGGAGATATTCTTACCTCAGGAAATAGCCAGTTAGCTGCGAAGGTTGGAAATGAAAAAATTACTTTAGATGAATTCTATAATGAATTTCAAAAAACAGTATCGCTTTATAACCAGCAAACTAGTTCAAGTATAAATTTAAAAGAGGCAAAAGATTTGCAGCTACACAATATTTTATTAAATGACTTGATTTACTCAAGAATGGTTAAAGACTACGCCAACAAGCAAAATATATTTATTAATGATACTTCGTTAAAGATTATAATTACTTCACTACCACAATTTAAAGACGCTGATGGATTATTTTCTGAAATAAAATATAAAAATTATATCTTCAATAATTTCCAAAATGAGGAGGTATTTTTAAATGAAATTGAGAATTCAATTTATCAAGGTATAATTTTTGAAAATTTTAACATAAGTAGCTTCCTGGATAAAGATGTTATAGACCATTTATTTAATCACGAAGGTGAAAAAAGATCTGTAAGATATTTTATTATAAATGATGAAGACTTAGATATTAAATTAAGTGATGAATTGCTTCGAGAATATTATGAGACAGAAAAATTTAAATATGAAGTTTCTCAGAAAACAATAATTGATTATATTGAAATAAATCTAGATCAATTCGTGGATTTAGACTCTATTGATGAAAATAAAATTGTTGGATATTACAATGATAATATAAATCTTTATATCAAAGAAGAAAAGAGAGAGATAGAATTTGCAAGATTTAGAGATAAAGATAGTGCTAATGTATTTTACAAAACATGGGCTCAAAATGACCCAGCTTTAATTTTTTCATATATGGAAAATAATGAAGTTGAACTTAATAAAATACAAGACTTCACACTTTCTCAAAATACATTTACTGATGAAATAGCCCACTCTATATTTAATTTAAACATAGATGACGTTTCCCCCCCACTTGAGTATCAAGGTATTGGGTACTATATCTTTAAATTATTGAACATTGAGGAAAAGGAAACTCAATTAATAAGCGAAGTTGAGAAAGATATAAAGAAATATTTGGCAGAGGAAACTGCTTATGTTGAATTTGATGAAACTGTTAATTTAGCAGATGAAATGCTTTTAAAAGATTATGATTTAAATGAAATTATGAATAATTTGAGTAAAGCAAAAATCACAAAATCTTCATCAAGTGATAATTTAGTAAATAAAATAAACAATGAGGAAATACAATTAAGTTTTGATCAACCTATTGGATATCTATCTGAAATTATTTTTAATGACAACGCTGCATTTATTTACTCCATTTCAGATAAAAAAGAGTCTTTCATACCTGAATTCTCAATGGTCAAGGAAGAAGTGAAGCGTGATTATATAGAAAATGAAAAAAAATCAAGAATATCAAGCATGGCTGATAAGATACTAATTGATTTGCAGTTTAAAGGGATCGATAAATTTGAAGAGTACGCAAAATTAAATAGTTTAGAAATTAAAGAATTAAATGATTTGAAAAGATACGATGAAAATATTTCAAAGGAATCTCTATCGTCAATTTTTAATATTAGTTTAGAGGACAATGTAAAAATTATAATGAATAATGAGGATATAGGGATAGGAGCTTTAATAAAAATAACTAAACCCGACAGCTATATTTCTGATACATACTATTCAGAAGTTGAGAATAACATTATACAAAATTTTAATTCTTCACTGGAATCAATAATTGGTCAGAAAATTATAGATAATACAGATTATGAAGTATATTCTCAGAATATTGATAAATTGTTCATGTAATGTCCTTTTCTCATTCTAAGAAACAATTTGATAATCTAATAAAAAAAAAATCTAATTTTATTTTTTATAAGAAAATTTTAAAATTAAATTCTGACCCAATTCCGTCATTCATAAACTTAGTTGAAAAAAATAAATATAGCTTCCTTTATGAGTCAGTTGAAAAAGGTCGTGAAAAAGGAAGATACTCTATATGTGGATATGACTCACTTAGAACTATTCAATTAACGAATGAAACACTTACTTTAGAAAATAATAAAATTATAAAAAAAATTAAATACAGAGGCAGTCCACTTAAAAAAATTGACGCCATCATAAAAAACTTAAAGTTTATTAAAAGTAAAAAATTACCTCCAATGTCAGGTGCCTTTTTTGGATATATAGCTTATGAGAATATAAATAAAGTTGAAAAAATATCATCTAAAAGAAAGAAAGACGACCTAAAAACTCCTGACATTATAATGTTTATACCTAATAATTTACTTATATATGACAATTTTTCTGCTTCTCTTTTTATAATTAAACATTATCTATCAAGTACAAAAACAAAAAATTTCCATAAGCAAATTCTAGATATAAATGAAATTGAAAATTACATAATGAAGGTCAAGGGCTATAGAGATATAAATTTCAATAAAAAGAAAAAAATCACTATTAAATCAAATATGGCAAAAACAACCTTTAAAACAAATATTAAAAAAGCAAAACAATATATAAAAAATGGCGATATATTCCAAGTAGTTCCAAGTCAGCGATTTGAAACTAACTTTAATCAGAAAAGTAGTTTTCTGTATGAGGTATTAAGGAAAACTAATCCTTCGCCTTTTATGTACTATTTCAATCTTCCCAAATTTGAAATTGTAGGATCAAGCCCTGAAATACTGGTAAGACTTAGATCAAATAAAATAACTATCAGGCCAATTGCTGGAACCAGGCCTAGAGGAAAGAATAAGATCGAAGACAAGAAATTTGAGTCTGAATTAATGAAGGACAAAAAAGAAATTGCCGAACATTTAATGCTTTTAGACCTAGGAAGAAATGACGTTGGAAAAGTATCAAAAAAATCAAGCGTCAAGGTTACATCGAAATTTAAGATAGAGCGTTATTCACATGTTATGCACATAGTTTCGAATGTTACAGGCAAATTAAAAAACAACACTTCATCAATTTCAGCGCTAATGGCAGGTTTTCCTGCAGGAACTGTTTCTGGCGCACCAAAAATAAGGGCTATGCAAATCATAGATGAGTTAGAAACTACTAAGCGAGGCATATACTCAGGTGGGATTGGATATATATCGTCTAATGGAAACATGGATACATGCATTGTCTTGAGAACAGGAATAATAACAAAGAATAAACTATATGTTCAAGCTGGTGGCGGTGTAGTATTCGACAGTGACTCTGAAAAAGAATTTAACGAAACAGTTAATAAGGCTAAAGCTGTCCTTAACGCAGCTGAAATTGTGATGGGCAATGTTCAATGATATTAATAATCGATAACTATGATAGCTTTACTTATAATTTGGTGCATTACGTTGAAGAGCATAATTATAAAGTTCAAGTATTTAGAAATGATAAAATAACATTACAAAAAATAAGAAAGCTGAAACCTAAAAAAATAATAATTTCCCCTGGCCCCTGTACGCCTAATGAAGCCGGAATAAGCATTGACCTTATTAAACATTTCTATAAAAGATTTCCAATACTAGGCGTTTGTTTAGGACATCAATCCATTGGACAAGCTTTTAATGCTAAAATCATAAAAGCCTCTAAAATAATGCATGGTAAAGTATCAACTGTGACTAACAAAGGTTCAGAAATATTTAAAGGTCTTCCAAAGAAATTTGATGCTACCAGATATCATAGTCTTGTAATTAAAAATAATACTCTCCCTGAATATTTTAAAATAATATCTGACACGATTGATGATAATAAAAAAGTAATTATGGGTATACAACACATTAAATATCCTATCTACGGAGTACAATTTCATCCAGAAAGCATTGCCACTGCACCTTACGGTAAGAAAATTATAAAAAACTTTTTAGAAATATGAATATTGAATTTAAAACATTTATTGATTTAGTACTCAACGATAAACTTGATGTAGAATCTACAATGAAAGCATTCAATTTAATCATGAATGGTTCAGTTAGTGACATACAAATAAGTTCCTTTTTATCTATACTTCAAAAATCTGGTATAAGAGCCGATCATATGATTGGCGCAATTGAAGTGATGAGATCTAAAATGGTCTCTGTCGCTGCCCCAGAAAATTCAATGGATACATGCGGAACTGGAGGAGATGGAAAAAATAGCCTTAACATATCTACAGCCACAGCATTTGTTTTGGCTTCACATGGCATACCTATTGCTAAACATGGGAATAGAGCCTTGACATCAAAATGTGGATCAGCTGACGTTCTTAAAGCTCTGGGTATCAATATTGATATGAATAAATCTAGATTAGAAGATTGCATTAACGAAATTGGACTGTGCTTTATGTTTGCTCCTAATCATCACCCTGCAATGAAATATGTCGGGCCAGTGAGACAGCAATTGGGCATTAGAACAATATTTAATATGCTTGGGCCCCTATTGAACCCGGCGGATGTAAAGACTCAACTAGTTGGTGTCTATTCGAAAGAAGTATTTAAAATATATAAAGATATTTTTTCAAAAAATAGAAATAAAAATGCCTGCATAGTATCTGGATATAATGGAAATGATGAAATTTCATTAGAAGGTGAAAATGCAATTTTTACAAAAATATCGGGTGAAATTAAATTTGATCCAGCAACAATCGATATCCCTAGGCCAATTAATAATGAAATTTTAGGTAAAGATGCAAAATAT
Organism: uncultured Pelagibacteraceae bacterium; assembly: GCA_902525575.1. Taxonomy (GTDB): domain Bacteria; phylum Pseudomonadota; class Alphaproteobacteria; order Pelagibacterales; family AG-422-B15; genus CACNXQ01. The sequence goes on along the minus strand of CABZHU010000006.1, from coordinate 37,244 downwards.
AATGCCAATAGAATAATAGAAGTTTTCAATGGAAAAAATGACTCATTCTATAAGTCAGTATGTATAAATGCAGCTTTTGGATTACTTGCTTATGAGTCCCATGAACTTAATGAAACAAATATTCTAAAAGCATATCAAAAAGCCTCGGATTTAATAAAGAGCGGAGAACCATTAAATCAAATAAATAAATTAATTAAATTCACAAATAAATAATGTCAATTTTAAGGGAAATATATGAATATAAAATTGACTTTGTTAATAAGCAAAAAAAGTTACATACTCAAAGCGATATCATAAATAATATAAAGAATATACCATCAAATAATTTCAGTTTTTCTAAAAAATTAAAAGATGAGATGTCTAGAACATCAATAATAGGTGAATTAAAACGCGCAAGCCCTTCTTTAGGAAATTTTGTAAATGAAGAAATAAACTTATCTAACATTGCAAAAATATATGAAGAATGCGGTGTTTCCTGTTTATCAATATTGACTGATAAAAAATATTTCAAAGGAGGAATTGAAGATCTTGTTGAAATAAGAAAAATATCCACTTTACCAATTTTAAGGAAAGATTTCATAGTTGATGAATATCAAATTTATGAAAGTAAGTTAATGGGAGCAAACTGCATTTTAATAATTTTAGCCATGCTAGATCAAAAAAAAGCAGATAAACTTGAAGCAATTGCTCAGAATATAGGTCTAGATGTTATAATTGAAATTCATAATAAGGAGGAGCTTGAAAGAGCAATAAATATGCAATCAGAATTAATTGGCATAAATAATAGAAACTTAAATAATTTTGAAACTAGAATAGAAACTACAATTCAGCTCAGTAGTTATATTGCTGATTTAAATAAAATTTTTATCTCAGAAAGCGGTTTTCATAGTCATAGTGATGTGAGTAAAATTATTTCTTTAACTGGTATTAATAATTTTCTCATAGGCGAATACCTAATGAAATCAGAACAATTATCCTCTGATATTGCAAATATTCTAAATTGATAGTTAAACTATGCTAATTAAACTATTGATTATATTGAATATTATTTAATTGAAAGATAATGAGAACATTGGTAGAACATGAGTATAGGATCGAATCATGTTAACAAAAAAACAAAAAGAATTATTAGAGTACATTCAGAACTATCAGATAAAAAATGGTGTGACGCCATCTTATGAAGAAATGAAAGCCGCACTTAATCTTAAATCTAAATCAGGCATTCATAGACTTGTAATAGCCTTAGAAGAAAGAGGATTTGTAAGAAGACTAGCTCACAAAGCTAGGGCGTTGGAAGTTATTAAGGATGCGATATCTACTCTAAAAGTATCTGATAAAATTAATAAAAATATTATTGTGGGGGATTTTTCAGGAAGTAATAAAGATGAAAACAGCAAATTAAGCACCCTTCCATTACTCGGAAAAATCGCAGCAGGTACCCCAATTGAAGCTATTCAGCACAACGATACATCAGTAGATGTTCCAAAAGAGATGATGCCTATCGGAGAAAGTTACGCTTTAACAGTAGAAGGTGAGTCTATGATTAATGAAGGTATTTATGATGGGGATACCGTATTAATTAAGAAAACTAATCTTGTTGAAAATGGTGATATTGCAGTTGCTCTAATTGATGACTCTGAGGCAACATTAAAAAGAATAAGAAAAAAAGGTCAAAGCATAGCACTAGAAAGTGCTAACCCTATTTATGAAACAAGAATTCTATCTGCGCATAGAGTTAAAATTCAGGGAAAGCTTATAGGTCTGTTAAGAAAATATTAATTTTTTTTAACTTTTTTTATTCTGGAAATAGTTTATCTATAACAATGTAAATGGTTAAGAAGAAATTAAATAAAAAAAGTAGTAGTAAAGCTAAATTAATAATCAACAAAAAAACTTACGAATTTCCAATATACAATTCTACCGAAGGCGAAGCTGTTATAGATATTTCTAAATTATACGCTGAAGCAAACATATTTACGTATGACCCAGGATTTACATCTACTGCCTCATGTGAGTCAAAGATCACTTTCATTGACGGAGATAAGGGTATTCTAAGGTATAGGGGATATGACATTGAAGAATTAGCAAGAAAAAGTGATTTCATTGAAGTTGTCAACTTGCTTATCTATGGAGACCTCCCAAATAAAGACCAGCTAGCTAAATACAAAAGACTTATCACAAGACACACTTTGCTTCATGAGCAGATCATAAATTTTTTTCAAGGATTTAGAAGAGATGCTCATCCTATGGCAATGATGGTTGGAGTTATGGGCGCTTTATCCTCCTTTTATCAAGATACGTTAAATATTAATGACTCACATCAGAGACAGGAAGCGACAAGAAGAATTATTGCAAAATCAGCTACAATTGGTGCGATGGCTTATAAATACTCCTTGGGCCAAGCCTTTGTTTCCCCAAGAAATAATCTGTCTTTTTCAGAAAATTTTCTATACATGTGCTTTAGTAATACTGCAGAAAACTACAAAGTTTCACCCGTTCTTGCAAAAGCAATGGATACAATTCTAATTCTTCATGCTGATCATGAGCAAAATGCTTCTACATCAACTGTAAGACTTGCGGGTTCATCTGGGGCGAACCCATTCGCTTGTATAGCAGCAGGAGTTTCTTCGTTATGGGGGCCAGCTCATGGAGGCGCTAATCAAGCAGCATTAGAAATGCTTGAAGAAATTGGATCATCAACAAATATTAAAAAATATATTGCGAAAGCTAAAAATAAAAAAGATCCTTTTAAATTAATGGGATTCGGTCACCGAGTTTATAAAAATTATGATCCGAGAGCAAGAATACTTAAAAGTATATGTCAAAAGGTTCTAAAGCATGTGGGAGTTAAGAATGACCCAATACTTAAACTTGCTATGGATCTAGAAAAAATTGCACTAAATGACAAATATTTTAGAGAAAAAAGACTTTACCCAAACGTAGATTTTTATTCTGGAATAATTCTGAGAGCAATAGGATTTCCTCCAGAAATGTTTACTGTCATATTTGCAATAGCGAGAACAGCTGGATGGACTGCGCAATGGACAGAAATGATTGAAGATCCAATCCAAAAAATTGGAAGACCAAGACAATTGTATACAGGAAAGGGTATTACCAAATATGGAACTGGCAGATCAAATAAAAATACACGTTAAGTAACTAATTTATGTCGTAAATCTTCAGACCATATTCTTTAGCTAATTTAAGAAGATCTTCTTTTTTATAAATCAGTGTATTTTTAACATCTATAGCAAGGCCCTTGAGGTTTGCTTTTTTTATTAGATTTATAGTTTTTGGCCCAACCACTGGTAGATCAATAAATCTGCTTTGGTTTTTTTTTATTTTTTTTACAAGAAACCCTGATTTAGTTTTTAATTGGTTTAAATCCTCTCTTAATTGTCTGGCTCTCTTCAATAATGCATCTGTTCCTTCTACTGCTTCGATTGCAATTATGTAACCTTCTGCACACACAACACTTTGTGCATTGTCAAATTCTGATAAAGCATCAAGTAGGTTGCTTGATTTATTTATGTCTATAAAATCTTCCTGTTTGAATACTTTTAATACATCAGACTTACTTAAACATAAATCATCACAATATTTAAATGGAGATACAGCATTAAAATTATGATCTTTGAATATATCTACAACTGCGTCTAAAACAGCGCCATCACCTTTTTTATAAACCTCAATAAGGTTTGGAATATACTTTTCAATAATTCCATCGTTTTTAAATTTAGACAAATCCGGCCTTACTATTTTTCCTAAAAAAATAATATCTTCAACTTTTTTTGACTTAAGAAGGTCTAATATTTTTTTTAATTCAAAAATATTATAATTATATAAGTTTTTATCATGATAAGTTGCGCTCAAGAGATTTATAAAGATAGTATTCTTATATTTATTTTTAAGTACTTTAAAAAGATATTTCGATAATTTATCATACCCGCCAATTATGCAAATTGAGGCTTTATTTGTCATATTTACAAAGGCCTCTGGAAGAATCTTTGTCTAAAAATATTAAAAGTTCTTTTATTAAATCATTATTGCTAGTTTTTATCTTCTCTTTTTCAGATGAAACTGTTCCACCGGTAAATAATTTATCTATAATGTTTGAGTATTCTCTGATGATACTTTTATTATAATTTGCTCTTTTAAGACCAACTATATTTACACCTGTTATTTTAGCTCTGTTTCCTAGAGCTAAACCAAATGGAATTACATCATTTTCCACAGCAGATAGACCTCCAATCATCGCTAATTTACCTATTCTACAAAATTGATGGACTGCTGATAGACCGCCCAATACTGCAAAATTATCTACGTGAACATGTCCACCTAGTGTCGCTTGATTGGCCATGATTACATTATCTCCAATGATACAATCATGAGCTATATGTGTGCCTATCATGAATAATGATGAATTTCCAATAACTGTAACCATATTATCACATGATGTACCTGGGTTAGCAGTAGAATGCTCTCTAAATATGTTTTTATTTCCAATGATAAGCTTGCTCTTTTCACCCTGGTATTTTAAATCCTGGGGCTTTGATCCAATTGAGCAAAAAGGAAAAAATATGTTTCCCGTCCCTATGTCTGTTTCTCCAGACATATATACACTCGAATAAAGAGTGTTATCATTACCAATTTTGACTCCATCTTCAACAACACAATAAGGGCCAATTTTTACATTAGATCCGACTATTGCATTTTTTCCAATTATTGCCGTGTTATGAATTTTATTCATTTTCCACATCCCTATCCATTATCATAGCACTCCATGTTGCTTGACATATAGCATTGTTAATGATGTCATATGATTTTCCTTCAAATCTCCAAACTCTTCCTTTTGAACGCAAAGCATTTACATCAGTAAATATTTTTGTATCAGGGAATACAGGTTTTCTAAACTTAGTGTTTTCAATATTCATTAAGTAAACAATTTTATCAAAAGTTTCTTCTCTGATGCTATAGGCGATTAGTGCAGCAGCTGTTTGTGCCATCATTTCAACTAATATAACTCCTGGTACTACAGGTTGCCCAGGGAAATGACCTTTAAAGAAATATTCATCTTTTGAAAAGGTTTTTATACCAGTAGCTTTCTTCAATTTAATTATATCGACTAACTCATCAAGAAAAAGAAATGGTTCACGATGTGGGATTAATTCTCTAATTTCGTTAAAATTAATTTTAATATTAGGCATAATTTTTTTTATATTTTCTTATGTATTGCATTTTATCTATTGCTGGATGACCCATAACAGAACTATCATCATCTATATCTTTGAGTACACCACTTTGAGCGGCAATTTGAACATTATTTCCTATATTTAAATGTCCTGCTATACCTACTTGGCCTCCAGACATTACATTATTGCCAATATTAGTACTTCCGGCGATACCAGTCATCGCTGCAAATATGCAATTATTACCTACAACTACATTGTGAGCAACATGACACAGATTATCAAAGTAAGTATTTTGACCAATGACCGTATCCCCAAAACTACCTCTATCAATAGTGCAATTTGATCCTAAGCTAACACCATCTTGAAGCAATACTCTACCACTATGAAAAATTTTAATATTATTATTTTTATTAATAGCAAATCCAAATCCTTGTTGCCCTAAAGATGAATTTCTACCAACATGTACATTTTCTGCAATTACAGAATTAGTAATCACAGTATTACAATCTATAAAAGTGTTGTCTCCAATAATGCAATTGTGTCCTACATAGCAACCAGCATTTATATAAACATTTTTTCCAATTATTGAGCCATTTTCAATGATTGCAGAATTTGAAATATTGCAATTACTGCCAATTTTAGGCTCATCAAGAATTTTTATTTCGTCATATGTAAGAGATCGGTAAAAAATATTTGATAGTTTTGCTACAGCTGTATTTACATCTTTAACTACAATAAGAGGGTTGGAATTCTTAAATTTGCCATACATCGATTGACTACATACAATTACACCATCACTTTTTATATCTTCTCTAGAAAATCCAGTATCAGTTAAAAATGATAACCCATTCTCAGTTAAATTTTTAATACTAGTAAAGTTATTAAAGGAAGTTTCTTGATCAATATTGATGGGCGTACATTCAATTTGTTCCATTATTGTAGTAAAACTAATTGGTCCTAAGTTTTTAAAAAAACTGGATTTCATCTAATTTTAGTCTCTGGATACTTTTATATTTGGCAATGATCTGTTTAATTTTTTTAAAACTTCATTCGTAATATCCATCTTTTCAGCATTGAGCATAATTGAAGTTTTTTCTAAAATAATCGTTATACCTTTTTCGTTGGATATTTCCTCTAATATTGGTTTTATAGCATTTAAAATATCATTTCTTGATACAGCAATAAGCTCATCAATCTTCATAAGTTTAAGTTGCCGTTCGTTATTATATTTCTGAGCTTTAATCTCATATTCATTTCTTCTAGATTCAAAGGCTTCAGGCGCCATGATTGATTGAGATTCAATAAGCAGGTTCTGCTCTTTTATCATTTCTTCATCACTTAATTTAATTTCATTTTCAATTTCGATTGCTATCTCTTCAATTTCCTCTGCCGCAGTTATCGCTGCATCAGCATCAGATAATATTTTATTAAGATCAATGACCCCAATGGAGGTATTTGGATAGTCAGCCATCACAAAAGATGGAATAATAAAAATAGATATAATTAAAATTAAAAGTTTTTTTATCATTATTTTTCCTTTTTATATTAAAAATTATAACCTATATCAAAATAAACATTATCAGTAGTGTCGTTGTTGTTGCTTTTTAATATATTTGCATAAATTATATTAATAGGTCCGATTGCTGAATCCCAATTTAAATTAACTCCAATAGATGATCTAACCTCATGTTGATCATCAATTGATATATATGCTGGATTTTCTAACCCCCACACGCTTCCAAGATCAATAAATGCAGTAGTTGTAATATCAAATGAATCAATATTTAAATCAATATTTGTTTCAAGAGATGTCAAATAAAAATATTGACCTCCAGTATATGAGTTTCCAAATTTAGGTCCTATTTTTCCAGATTTAAAACCTCTTAGCTTTTTACCACCTAGTTTAAAGTTTGAGGATAATGGTGAATACTTATCATTATATCCATTAATATTTCCAGCTTGTAATTTGTAAGCTCCTATAAATCTTTTTGATAATCTTTTGTAATAATTAAACTCAAAACTATTTCTATAATAATAACTATCCCCCCCCAAGCCCGCTAGATCCTGACTTAATTTTATATTAAATCCATTTGATGGCTTATATCTGCTATTTCGTCTGTCAAATGACAAAGTATAGCCAAGAGATGAAACTGTATCTGTTCCCGCTAAAGCACTTTCGTATGCTGTAGCATTTGAATTGGCCTTAATTTTAGAGGTAAACAAAGAATACCGAATCTCAAAATATCTGTCTGTTGATAAAGGAAAAGAAGATGATAATCCAAACCCTAGATCTTCAGTTTCATAATTAACATTAGTTGGATCAGTAAAATTACTATATATATTTGTTGTTAATGAAAGCGGCTTGTTATTAAAATAAGGTTCAGTTATTGAAACATCATAAGCAGTTCTTGTATTTGAAAAAGATGTCTCAAATTTTACTTTCTGTCCTTTTCCCAAAAAATTGTTCTCTCTTAAACCTAAATTTAGTGAGGCGGCACTAGCGCTAGAATATCCTGCGCCAATAGAAGCTTCACCTGTATTTTTTTCTTCAACATTAATCTCAAGATTAATTTTATCTATGAAGTCAGTCCTAACTTCATTAATTTCAACATCATTAAAAAAATTAAGTGCCCTTATTGAATCTTTTGAGTAGTCAATTGAATATTTGTTATACGGATCACCTTCTGTAAGAGCTACTTCTCTTCTAATTACTTTATCAACAGTTCGTGTATTTCCAGAAATATTCACTTTGTTAACATAAACTCGAGGTCCTTCATTTATAATTAGCTTAATATCTACTGTATTTGCTTCATTTGAACTTACTAGATTTGTATCAATTTCTATAAAAGAGTAGCCTTCTAGTTGTGCAAGCTCTTTTAATTGCTCAATACTATCTTTTAAAAGGCTACGATTGAATATATTTCCCTGTTTAATTGGTAAAATAGCTTTTACTAATTCTGGATCCATTTTTTGTAGTTTACTTTCTACCTCAAGCTCACCAAAATTAAATTTATTACCCTCATTAATATTTAATATGATTTCAAAATTATTTGTATTTGTCTTTAATTGTGCAATAGATGAGGTAAAAATGAACTCAGGGTATCCGTTATTATTATAAAACTCTGTAATTAGTTGTTTATCGTATTCTAATTTATCAGGATCATAATTATCCGAACTAGACAAAAAACGTAGCAACGTTTTTTCTTTTGTCCTCATTATAGACTTAATCTTACTTGCTGGAAAAACAGTATTTCCTATAATAATTATATCTGAGACTTTCGCTACATCTGACTCTGTAATTTCATAGGTCAAATTCACACGATTGTTATCAAGTATTTCAAGCTTAGGGTTGATCTCTGTAGATAAACGACCAGCTCTCTGATACAAAGAGAGCATTCTTTCAATATCTTTCTTAACCTTGCTTCTTGAGTAGACTGATCTCTCTTTTAATAATATTTCAATTACCAAATCTTCATCTTTAAATTTTGAATTTCCATAAAATTTAACTAAATTGATAGTTGGATTTTCTTGAATTTTAATATTTAAGTTGTTGTCATCAAAAGAGATTTGAATATTTGAAAATAAGTTAGTTTCAAAGAGACTTTTTAAGACTTTGTTACCTAATTCTTCAGTGTAAATATCTCCTTTTGATATGTTCGCATATGAGATCACTGTTTCCTCATCAATTCTTTGTGTGCCATCAATAGTAATGGAATCTATAATACTCTCACTCGCATATAAGTTATTATTAAGGAACAGACACAACAGGGAAAATAAAATATACTTTTTCATAATATATAATTAGCTTAAAACTAATGCCTTAGATACAAATTTTTATCTATCCAGTTATTAATATTTTTTATGTCCACTAGATTAGGTGACATTATATTGGCATTTTTAGTAAATATCTTCTCTAAATTAATTTCATTCAAGGCTGTTATATCAGTAAATTTTATTGCCCCTTTTAGAAAGTAATTAACTAGTATCTCATTAAGATAGTTAAAGCAATTAGGAGCTAGTCCACCAATTTTCATTACCTCCTTACCTAATTTAATTGCTGGATACCTTTTAATATTTATTGAATAAAACTCAAGTTTTGAGTACTCTAATATATCGAGTTGATTATTTTTATTTAGATAACCATTAAATTTAAAAAATAATGATGAAATCGGTATACGCATATCAGGCTTATTTAGTAAAGCTGTAGTAATACCATTTTTATAATTTACCATTGCATGAATTACTCCCTGAGGATGTATAATCGCATTAATTTGACTTTCTTCTAGATCAAATAAAAATTTAGCCTCAATAATCTCGAGAGCTTTATTAACCATAGTCGCAGAATCTATTGATATTTTTTTCCCCATTTTCCATATTGGATGTGATAGAGCTTGCTTAATACTGATGTTATTAAAAGATTTTAATGGTAATTTCCTAAATGGGCCGCCTGAAGCAGTTATTGTAATAGACTTAAAAGACCCATGGTCATGATCTAATAAATGAAAAATAGAATTGTGTTCAGAATCAAGTGGCACAATAGTTGTAGAGTTTTCGTTTGAAAGTTTTGACAAATTTCTACCAAGGGAAATGATGCATTCTTTATTTGCCATTCCGATTTTTTTACCAAATTTACACAATTTATGGAATAGATCTAAACCCACTAGGCCAGAAATCGCAAAAATAATTACATCTGTTTTATTATTGCATATATTTATGAATGAATTTATGTCTTCATAAACAGTATAATTATTTAGTTCCTTAGCTTTACTATTTATTCGTTTATTTATACCAAGTTTTTTTACATTAAATTCTTCTGCAATTTTTATTAATTTTTTATAATTTTTATTGCATGTGATACCTTGTACATTAAATTTTTCTCTATTAGATCTAATTATAGAAAGCGTAGATCTACCAATGCTTCCTGTAGCTCCATAAATAATTACATTAATTTTACTCATGTTAAGAATTCAAAAATACCAATGAAAAAGAAGACTCCTAAAAATGAATCTAACCTATCTAATAAGCCTCCATGTCCAGGCATAATAGAACCAGAATCCTTTATAGATGAAAGCCTCTTTACTATTGAAGCTACCACATCTCCTAAAAAAGCGAACAATATAATTATACTAATAAAAAATAAATATTTTAATGAAAAACTATTAATTAATATTGAATATATATAAAATATAGAGATTGTGGCAGTGATGCCAACTAACATACCACTTTGAGTTTTTCCAGAGCTAATTGAAGGCATTAGTTTTTTACCACCAATAATTTTTCCACCTAAAAAAGAAAAAGTATCAAATAGCCATATAGCAATAATTATTTCAATGAGATCAATAGAAGACATTGATGAAGTTATATCTATTAATATAAATGTAAAAAAAACAAATATAATTATAACCTTATAAATAATAAGTAATATATTTTTCTCTTCTTCAACTTTCATCAATTGTATTTCGTGTATAATTACAGCGTTAAAAAAGACATAAATTATAAATAATAAATAATTACTAACAATAATAGGTAATATCATTAAAGGAATAAATATAACCAAAGAGCATATCCTTAATAATAAATTTTTATTAAATAAGTTTTTCAATTTATTTTCCAAGTTTTCTTATTCTTTTTTGATAGATATGTAATATTTTGTTCAAAGAATTAATTTTGAAATCTGGCCACAACGTCTTTGTAAAATATAGCTCTGAATATGCACTTTGCCATAACATAAAATTGCTTAGCCTAATTTCTCCACCAGTTCTAATTATCAAGTCTGGATCGCTTGATTCGGGAATATACAAGTAATCCCTAAAATTAAATTTTTTTTTCTTTTCGGATTGAATTTTTTTTACCGCATCCTCAATTTCTTGCCTTGATCCATAGTTAAATAATAAATTTACATAGGTCCCATTATTTTTTTTTGTGGTAAGTACAACATCATCAATTATTTTTTTTATTTTACTAGATAGTTTTTTTTTGGATCCGTAGTGCCTTACAGAAATATTGTTGATATTTGCTGAAATTTTAAATGAGGTATAAAAAGCCTCTATGATTTTAAATAAATTTCTTACCTCTAAGGGAGAACGATTCCAATTTTCTGTTGAAAATACATAAAAAGAAACTTCAATTATTTTAAAATCTAATTTTTTTAAATTTTCACAAATTTTAATACAGTTTTTAACCCCATGCTCGTGACCTTTTTTTTTTGATATTTTGTTTTTTGCTGCCCATCTCCCATTGCCATCCATAATTATAGCAACATGATTTATTTCTTTTTTTTGAGAATTTAATGCAATCACTTTAAGCGATGTTATATTTTTTTTAAATCTTCTTCTTTAGACTTTTGAACTTCATCAATAATTTTAACTTTATTTGCTGTTAGAGACTCAATTTCTTCTTGATACTTTTTTGAATCATCTTGCCCAATTTCCTTATCTTTTTCTAATTTTTTAACTTTTTCAATGCCATCCCTTCTAATGTTTCTAATTGCTACTTTTGCGTTTTCGGCAATCTTACTTGCCATCTTAAGAAATTCATTTCTTCTCTCTTCTGTTAATTGAGGCAAAGGCAATCTTATAAGATTACCTTCTATCATTGGATTGATTCCTAAATCTGATTCTTTTACTGCCTTATCTACCAAATTCACATTAGTTTGATCCCATATATCAATATTAATTGTTCTGGCATCAGGAGTAGTAATATTGGCTACTTGATTAATATTCATTTTTTGTCCGTATGCTTCCACTTTAATTGAGTCGAGCATGCTTGGAGATGCTCTTCCAGCCCTTATACCACTCATCTCAGATTTAGATGATTGAATTGAAGCATCCATTCTTTTTTCAACGTCCTTATGTATATGATCAAACATCATTAATTTCCGAGTAATTTAATTTGTTAATATAAACGCCTTTAAAGCAATCTTTCTCTAATATTGAAAAAACTCTAATTGGAATTCTGTTTTCTCTAGCTACACTTATTGCTGCGCTATCCATGACCCTGAGATTATCAGATAAATATTTATTGTATGATATTTTTTTATATTTTTTAGCATTTTTACTTTTTTTTGGATCCTTGCTATATATTCCATCTACCTGAGTAGCCTTATAAATATAAGAACACTTTAACTCAGCTGCTCTCAATGAAGCTGCTGTATCAGTAGAGAAATATGGATTTCCCGTTCCTGCAGCACAAATCACTACCCTGCCCTTTTCCATATGTCTTATTGCTCTGCGTCTTATATAAGTTTCGCAAATTGACTGAATTGGAAAAGCAGACATTACCCTTGTCTCTAATTTTAGTTTCTCTAAAGCATTTTGCATTGCTAGGCTATTCATGACAGTTGCTAGCATTCCCATATAATCTGCATTTGCTCTATCCATTCCTTTAGCAGAAGCGGCAAGACCTCGGAATATATTTCCTCCCCCTATAACAATGCACAATTCAACATTTAACTTGATTAAAGATTTAATGTTTTTTGCTAGTTTATCGACAGTTTTGAGTTCAATTCCATAATTTTCATAGCCCATAAGAGACTCTCCGGATAATTTAATTAATATCCGTTTTTTTTTATTATTTTTCATTCTTTATGAACCTATTTCAAATCGAAGAAATTCTTGAATATTAATTTGACTATTAATTTCTTTAGAAGCTTGCGCTAAATATTCTTCAATCGAAATTGATGGGTCAATTACATATTTTTGCGCCATTAATGTATTCTCTTCATAAAATTTATTTAATTTACCTTGCATCATTTTCTCAATAATATTTTCTGGTTTGCCTGTTTCTTTTAATTGCTTTGAAATTATTTCTTTTTCGCTCTCTACGATGGACTTGTCAAGATCATCAACGGTTAATGATTTTGGAGCTGAAGCTGCAATATGCATACAAATATTTTTTCCAATTGCATCAATTTCACTTGAATTAGTATTAAGGTTTATTAAAACACCAATCTTTCCCATGCCGTCTGCTACACTGTTATGTATATAGCTATAAATATTTCCTTCTATAAATTTTATATTTTTGAGCACAATATTCTCTCCAATTTTACCTACAGCATCACTAATAAGGGTTTTTGTATCTTCAATTGATTTATCTGTATCTTTTTTATTTTTCATCACAATTTTAAGAATAGAATTAACAAGTTCATGAAATTCTGAATTTCGTGAAACAAAATCAGTTTCAGAATTAATTTCAATCATAGCTGCTGAATTGCCTTCTTTCTTTATTGCAACGAGACCTTCATTTGCATCTCTTGAAGATTTTTTTTTGGCTTTTGCAATTCCTTTTTCACGCAGTAACTTGAATGCCTCATCCAGATTGCCATTGGCATCTGAAAGTGCAGATTTGCATTCCATCATTCCAGCACCAGATATTTTTCTTAACTCTTGAACTTCTTTTGCACTAACTGTCATATTTATAAACTTTTATACAATAATATTCACTTACTACTTAACACCATCATCAGATGGTTTATTATCAGCTTGCTCATCTAAACCCTTGTCAGATGCCATATTAGATTTATCTTCTGTAAAATTTATTTGGGTTTCAGCAGAATTAATTGTTTCTTTTATCAAAGAGCAATACAGGTTTATTGATCTTCTTGAGTCATCATTTCCAGGTATTGGATAGCTTATTTCATCTGGATCTGAATTGGTATCAACTATTCCAATTATAGGTATATTTAGATGATTAGCTTCCGAGACCGCAATATGTTCTAATTTTGTATCAATAATAAAAAGCAAGTCTGGAGATTTTTTCATCTCACTTATTCCACTAAGGGATTTAACTAGCTTTTCATGCTTGTTAGTGAGTTTTAATATTTCTTTTTTTGTAAATTCATTATTAGGGTTTGACTTAAGAACCTCAAGTTCTTTCATTTTCTTGATTGACTTTGTAATTGTAGACCAATTGGTAAGCATGCCGCCAAGCCACCTATGGTTAACATAGTAATGCCCAGTATCTATTGCTAGCTCAGCAATTTTTGCTGATGCTTGCTTTTTTGTTGCAACAAACAAAATTTTACCACCATGCGAGGTGACATTGTCTATTACATTTAATGCTTCTTGCATCATTTGAACTGTGTAGTTTAGATTGATAATATGTACATTTTCTCTTGTACTGTGAATATATTTTTGCATTTTGGGGTTCCATCTTTGAGACTTATGTCCAAAGTGAACGCCAGCATTAACAAGCTCTCTTAGATCAATATTAGGTATACTCATATAATTTCTCCGGTTGTACATCCACAACAATTTGACCTTAAATAAGGACCGGACAGCAAAAGCTATCGTTGTGTGATTAAATTAAGCGCTTAGATACACGAAGGATAAGTAATGTTCAATACTTTTATCAGCTGAGATCAATTTTTTTTACGCCGTTAAGAGTTTTGATTTCTTTAATCATATCAGCGCTAATTTCGAATTCTCCTGGGATTTTAAGTAATTGATTATCATATATAATTTCTACTTTCTGCATACCCTTTACCCATTTTAATTTCAGAAGTTCATCTTTGGTAAAATTGCCGTCAGCGTATATCTTTATTAGTGAATTTACTTTTTCTATATTTTCTAACTTTTTCTTTTTGATATTTAAATTTTCTACATCATTGAAGCTAAAGACTTTTTTTAGTTCACCCCTTAAAGTCCCATTTTGAAATGAAAAATCAACACTGATGATAAAAGAATCACCTTCAACTAATATATCTCTATATTTTCTGAGGTTACTCTCAAATACTATTAATTCATAAATTGAAGACAAATCAGAAAAATTTAAGAATGCATAAGCGTTCCCTCTTGCAGATCTTTTCTCTTTTTTAGAAAGTAAAGTTCCTCCCAACAGTACATCTTTTTGATTATAAGCTGACTCATTTTCCTTTATATCTGAATACTCCTTCAGCATGAGTGATGGATAATTTTTTTTATGGGTTTCTAGTGGATGTCCTGTAAGATAAAAACCTAACATTTCATATTCTTTCATCAATTTATAGGGATAGTTCCATTCGTCTTCATTGTTGAGCGTAAAATGAGATAATTCTATATCGCCAAACATATCTCCTTGCTCTAATAAAGATTTATTATTTTGAGATTTATGAAATTTTACAATCTCTTGAGCTTGATTAAAAACTGAAGACCTATTCACACTGAATTCATCAAAAGCTCCTGCGCAGGCAAGTGCTTCTAATGTTTTTTTATTTATTATAGATGTATTACATCTTTGAATAAAATCACTAAAATTTTTAAATACCCCATTAGAACTTCTTTCATTTACTAAATCGTTCATAGACTCAATTCCAACATTTTTTATGGCCCCTAATGCATAAGAAATTTTTTCTCCCTCTCTAGAAAAATAAGAATTAGATTGATTTATACTTGGGGGAATAAGTTTAATGTTCATTCGCACTAATTCTTGCTGAAAAATAGATATTTTATCTGTATTATTAATATCAAGTGACATTGATGCTGCAAAAAATTCAATAGGAAAATGCGTCTTTAAAAATGCAGTTTGAAAAGCAATAAGAGCGTAAGCAGCTGCATGACTTTTATTAAAACCGTAATCTGCAAATTTTGATAGCAATTCAAATATGTTTTCTGCTTCGTAGTTTTTCAATTTATTATTCACACACCCGCTAATAAATCTCTCTTTTTGAGCTTTCATTTCTTTTTTTATTTTTTTTCCCATTGCTCGTCTCAATAAATCAGCTTCACCATCAGAATAACCTGAAAGTTCTCTCGCAACTCCCATTACTTGCTCTTGATATATTACAACTCCATATGTTTCTTTTAAAAGTCCCTTTAGCAGAGGATGTATGTAATCTGGTTTTTCTCTTCCATGCTTTCTTTCAATATATGAAGGTATGTTTGCCATAGGGCCAGGACGATATAGAGCGACAATTGCAATTATATCCTCAAATTTATCAGGCTTTAATTGCTTTAATGTATCCTTCATTCCAGCGCTCTCTAACTGAAAGATTCCAGTTGTTTCACCAGTACTGAGCTGTTCGTATGTTTTAACATCGTTAATATTAATTTTATCTATACTGAAATCTGAATTATTATTCCGTACCAATTTTATGCATTCATTGATCAAAGTAAGTGTTTTCAATCCAAGAAAGTCAAATTTAACTAAACCAGCGTTTTCAACCCATTTCATATCAAACTGAGTTAAGAAGATGTTACTTTCTGGATCACTGTATAATGGTACATCTTTAGATATTTGATCTTTTGATATAACGACTCCAGCGGCGTGAATAGATGCATGTCTTTTTAAACCTTCAAGTTTAAGAGAAATATCTAGTAGTTTTTTGACCTTGGGATCTCTATTAGCTTCTTCATTTAACTTTGGCTCTTCATCAATATATTTCTGAAGAGACATGGGTCTAGAGGGATCAAATGGCATTAGCTTGCAAAGATAATCGACCTGACCATATGGAATGCCGAGGACTCTGCCGACATCTCTTATTACAGCTCTTGCTTGCAATTTACCAAAGGTAATAATTTGTGCGACTTTATTTTCACCGTACTTATTATGAACATAATCAAGCACCTTATCTCTTCCATCTCTGCAGAAATCTATATCAAAATCGGGAAGCGATACTCTTTCAGGATTTAAAAAGCGTTCAAATATTAATCCAAACTTAATAGGATCAAGATCTGTTATATTTAGACACCACGCTACGAGTGATCCTGCTCCTGATCCCCTGCCTGGCCCAACAGGTATGTCGTTATTTTTTGCCCATAGGATAAAATCAGAAACTATTAAAAAGTATCCCTCATATTTCATATTAATGATTATTTTTAATTCTTTAAAAAGTCTTTCTTCGTAAACTTTTCTGATTTCGTTTTGTTGTTCGATATCTATGTTTTCAATGTCGAATTTGTTATTAAGCCGATCATCTAGTCCATCTTTGGCTAGTTTCTGCATCAATTCCTTCTCTTTGTTTTGATCTTCATCATAAACGGGTAAAATAGGATTTTTAATTTTGGGTCGATGAATACATCTTTGAGCAATTTCAATCGTATTATTAAGAGCTTCTGGCAAATTATGAAATAGCTCGAGCATTTCATTTTGAGATTTAAAATAATGATCCTTAGATAACTTTTTACGATCAACTTGAGACACAAAAAGTTTTTTTTCAATGCACATCAATGCATCATGAGCCTCAAAATGCTCTGGGCCTTCAAAATAAGCATCATTAGTAGCCACTAACGGAATCTGATGGTCAAAGGCCAAATTCAAAACAGCTTCTTCGTTTAACCGGTAATCAACACTGTCAAATCTTTGTATTTCAATATAGAAGTTGTCATTAAATTCTCTTTTAAAGTCAGAAACAAATTGTTGAGACTGTTTTGTGATCATGTGATTGGTTGAATGGGCTAATATCGAATTATTTCCACCAGATAAAATAATTAAGCCATCTTTAAATTTAATTAAATCATCAACTGTTACATACGCATTACCTTTATTAAAAGTATAGGCATTCGAAACACATTTTAATAAGTTCTCATATCCTTCATTGTTTTTTGAAAATATATTTAAATAGAAATATAGATCATTATCCTCAATATTTTCATGTAAGTATTCTTTTGGTGTTTTAATTTTTATATTGCAACCTAAAATTGGCTGAACTCCAACTTTTGCAATTTGCTCACTAAACTCTAATGCACCGAACATATTATTGTTGTCAGATATGCCAACGGCTGGCATTGAGAATGACCGGCATAGTTCAGCTATTCTCGCAATTGGCAACGCTCCTTCAGATAGCGAATACTCTGTTTTATTTGTTAAGTGAACAAAATCAGCCATTAACTAAGATCAATCCTTCTGTCAGACTTATTTGCCCATTCTTGATTATGCGTAGCCATTATTAATGTCATGTTTTCTGATTCGATATAATCAATTAAGTATTTAAAAACATTTACTGAATTTTCATAATCAAGATTGCCCGTGGGTTCGTCAGCAATAACTATTTTTGGCTTATTTATTAAAGCTCTAGCTATTGCAACTCTCTGCTGCTCACCGCCAGATAAACTATTTGGAAAATGAGATTTTCTATGGCTAATATCAAAAATATTCATTAATTCGTCTGCTTTTTCAAAAGCTACATCTTTGGCCTCACCTCTCAAAATAAGTGGGAGTGTAATATTTTCAATTGCACTAAAATTATCAAACAAATTATAATTTTGATAAATAAATCCAAAATTATTCCTTCTAACTTCACTTTTCTCGTTACTATTTTGATTTGAAATAATTTTAGCATTCAATAAAATTTCACCTTGATCAATTGAATCTATTAAACCAACTAAATTTAATAAGGTTGTTTTACCTGATCCTGAAGGTCCAACAATCGAAATAAATTCACCTTTATCAACGGTAAGATTAAAATTATCAAATATAGTAATATATTCGCTACCTTGCCTATAAGACTTAGAAATATTTGATAAAACTAGAATATTTCTATCCATTTCCAAGTATACCTTTAATTTCAGTTTTAGAAGCTTTGTAGGCTGGATAGATTGTAGCAATAATTGATACAGATAATGAAAATAAAAATATTATTGCAATTTGATTTATATCTATATTGGTAGGCATTTTATCTAAATAATAGAATTCTGAAGGAAAAAGATTTAAATCAAATGTATTATTTAGAAAGTTTCTTATAGCATCAATATTCGTAGTAAATAGTATTCCTAAAATTGTCCCTAGTATTGTTCCAGAAGTACCTATAATAGAGCCAACAATTAAAAAGATCCTTAAAACTGAAATATCACTAGTACCAATTGTTTTTAATACTGCAATTTCTTTAGATTTTGTTTGTACAAGAATAAATAAGCTCGTAATCACATTGAATGCAGCAATGACAATAATTAAAGATAAAACAAAGAACATTAATTCACGTTCAGTCGCTAGGACCTCCCAAAAAGAACTGTTCAGCTCTATCCAATCTCTAATAATATAGTTATTGCTAAATACTTCAGATATTTCTTCTTTTACGATTTGTAAATCAGCAATATCACTTAGGTGAACTTCAATTGTAGAAACCAAATTTTTAATTCCAATAAGAGACTGAATATTTGGTAATGCAGTATATGCAAAATTAGAGTCATACTCGCTCATTCCTGAAGTAAAAATTCCAACAACAACCATGCTCTTACTTTTTGGGATTTGACCAAAAGGTGTTGAGAGCATATTTGATGAAAGAATCTTAACATCCTCACCAGGAATAACATTTAATGCTAATGCCAAGTCTGACCCTAGTATTATACTATCTTTTACATTAATTTCTTCATTGTTACCGATGTTTTGCGAAAATGAGTAGTGTTTCATGTTTTCTTCTACGAAAGATTTTAAAACAATTCCTGTAGTTCTATCATCTGAGCTAATAAGAGCTTGAAGAGTTATATTGGGGTCAATAAATTTAATCAGAGGTACGTCTGAGAGCTCTTCTTGATATTCAAAATATTTATCATTTTTTTGTATAAATATATGACCATTGAAACCAATAATTCTTTCTTTTAAATCGATATGAAAACCATTCATCACTGACATTACAATTATTAATGTTGCGACCCCAATACATATGCCTATGAAAGATAACCAAGAAATGACTGACAGTAATCCACCTTTTCTAAGGGGAACAAGATATCTAAATGCTATAAATCTTTCAAAATAATTAAATGGCACTTTATGATGGAAATCTTTTGATGAATTCATCAATATTGTCGATATTTATAAATTCCGAATTTCCAGTCCTTCTATTTTTATATTCAATCTCGTTATCTGATTTTGATTTATTCCCAATAATAATTTGATGAGGTATTCCAATCAAGTCCATACGAGAAAATTTAACTCCTGCGTTGTCTTTTTTATCATCATAGATAGTTTCATATTTATTAGAGATATAGTCATAAATTTTTTCTGCATTACTAGAAACTATTTCGTCTTTTGGAGATAGGTTTATTATTCCAAATAAGAATGGAGCAACGACGTCAGGCCATATTATGCCTTTTTCATCGTGTGAAGTTTCTATAATTGCGCCTACAAGTCTCGATATTCCAATTCCATATGAACCCATGTATACAGACTTCTCTTTGCCATCAAAATCAAGTACATTTGCTTTCATTGATGTTGAATACTTTGTGCCAAAACTAAAGATGTGCCCTACTTCAATGCCCCTTGACTGCATTTGATTTTCTTTATCTACATTTTTATTGAACTCAGACTCATTATATTTATCGTCAGAAACCGAGTAATAAGATTTAAATTTTTCTACTGTTTTTTTTAAATCCCCTTCATAGTCAATTTCATTAATAGATTCATCTTCTTGTAATATTCTTTGATCAAAATATATGTCACTTTCACCAGTCTTAGACAGGATAACAAATTCATGTGACAAATCTCCTCCAATGGGCCCAGTATCAGCAGCCATTGGGATAGCTTTTAAACCCATTCGTGCAAAAGTTTTTAGGTAACATATGAAAAATCTATTGTAAGAGTCTTCAGATTTCATTTCATCAATATCGAATGAATAAGCATCTTTCATTAAAAATTCTCTACCTCTCATAACTCCAAATCTTGGTCTTAATTCATCTCTAAATTTCCATTGTATATGATAAAGTAATTGAGGAAGTTCTTTATAGGACTTTATTGAACGTCTAAAAATATCAGTTACTTGCTCTTCGTTGGTTGGGCCATAAAGCATCTGTCTATCATGACGATCGTTAATTCTTAACATCTCTTTGCCGTAATCTTCGTATCGACCGCTTTCATTCCAAATGTCAGCTGGTTGTATAGTTGGCATTAAAATTTCATTTACACCTGCATTATTCTGCTCATCTCTCACAATATTTTCAATCTTTTTCAAAACCCTTAATCCAATAGGTAGCCATGAATAGATACCTGAACTAGACTGACTAATCATTCCAGATCTAAGCATCAAAGTGTGAGAAATAATTTCCGCTTCGGAAGGAGTTTCTTTTAAAACAGGTAATAAATATTTAGATAACTTCATTCATATAAAAAAGCTTTAAGATAAACATCAAAAAACCATCATTATTTAGAAAAAAGTATATGATAAACCAGATAATTACTGAAACAAATGTTGTGATTAGAAATTTCTTAAATATCTGTGGATTATTGGGCGCTCCAGGATCCTCACCCTCAATTGCAATTTTTTTATTTGAATTGTTGATGTTTATAGGCAGAGACAAAAAGAAGATAAGCCACCAAATAAGAAGAAAGATAATAATTGAGCCTGTTATGCCCAATTTTAAACTTCTTCAAGCTCGATTAATGTTCCGTTGCAACTTTTTGGATGAAGAAAGACAACAGGTTTTCCATGGGCGCCAGTTCTTGGCTTGCCAGTTCCTGTAATGGAAACTTCATGCGTATTTAATTTTTCAACTGCTTGATTAATATCTTCGACTTCTAAACAAATATGATGCATTCCCCCATTAGGATTTTTATCCATAAACTTTTCAATAGGAGAGTCTTCACCAAGCACTTGTAAGAGTTCTATTTTTGTATTTCCCAAATCAATAAATATAGTGGTAACACCATGATCAGGTTGTTCTACTGGCTCTGATACCTTTGCTCCAAAGATACTTCTGTACTGCTCAGCGGCTTCATTGATGTTTGGAACAGCTATTGCTATATGATTCAATTTTCCAATCATTCTAATTAAATATGAACAATACTTATATTTGTCAAAGGTTTTTTGCGAGAGTGCTTATAAATCAGGTTTCTAGAGAGGGTTTCAAGTTTCTGATAAATCTTTTTTTCCTTTTTTGATATATTGCTTTTATCATCAAAAAATTTATAAATTTCTTCTTCAAGAATATTTATTACTTCGTCACTATCATATTCATCATCACTTAATATGCCGCTAGAAAAAATAACAGGTTCATTTTTAAGATTCATTTTTTTGTCTAAAACACATGTTATATTCAATACGCCATTATAACTCATTCTTTTTCTATCTTTAATATGACTACTGTTATAATCAACTAGTCGGTTTCCATCTAGATACTGTCTTCCAGATTTACATTGATCATATATGTAAGGTGAACCTGGTGCGAGCTGTAGAATATCACCATTAGATATTTGCATTGGAAACTGAACACCAAGTTCTTTCGCTAGAGAAGAGTGTCTTTTTAAATGTCTAAACTCTCCATGCACAGGAACAGATATTTTTGGCTTTACATGTTCATACATATCTACCATTTCATCAAGACATGGATGTCCTGAAACATGAATATCTTCATCATATTCGGTGATAACTTCAGCACCAAGTTCAGAAAGGCGATTAAATAGTTTAAATATTTTTTTCTCGTTGCCAGGAATAATTTTGGATGAAAAAATTACACAATCATCTTGATCAATATCAATGTGTGGGAAATCTTGATTTGATATCCTCATCATTGCACCTCTTGGTTCCCCTTGACTACCAGTGCATAGGTAGAGAACCTCATGCTTTTTCTTTTTTGCAGCATCCTTTTCAGATAAGATCACATCTATATCTTTTAAAATTCCGTTTTGCCGTGCAACAGATATCATTCTATGCATTGATCGACCTAAAACAACCAGCGACCTTCCAGACTCTTTAGCGGCCGCAGCAATTGTTTCTAATCGCGCAACATTTGAAGCGAATGAAGTAACGAAAACTCTATTTTTAGCTTTTTAATAACGCCAGCAAGATTTCCTCGAACCGTCGATTCTGAACCCGAACGTCCACTTGTTAATACATTCGTTGAATCGCAAACCATTGCAAGCACTTCCTCACTATTTTCTTTTAATTGATTAAAATCAATTGACTCTCCTACAATAGGATTGTCATCAATTTTCCAGTCACCAGTGTGATAAATGGTGCCCAATTTTGTCTTAATGAATAAGGAATTTGGCTCTGGTATAGAGTGTGTCAGTGTTTGAAATTTAATATCGAATGGTTTGATTTGAATTTCAGATGATAGATCAACTATATTTAATTTATCTTCAATATTTATACCCCTCTCCTCAAACTTTAATCTTATAATTGATGCTGTAAATGCGGTTGCATATATCGGACACTTCAAGTCTGGCCATAAATAAGCTAATCCACCGACATGGTCTTCATGGGCGTGAGTAATAATTATTCCTTGAAGATTTTCTTTTCTTTCTTTTATGAATTCATGGTCTGGTAGTATCACATCAACCCCAGGAGTTGTATCGTCTCCGAAAGTAATGCCTACATCGACAATTAGCCATTTCATATCATCAATCTCATTGCCATAACCATAGAGATTCATGTTCATACCTATTTCTCCAGTTCCACCTAATGGCAGAAAAACTAGTCTGCTATTTTTACTCATATATTTTTTTGCTTATTATGATCAGGCCGTTCAAAGTAAGATCATTTTCAAAGTAATTAATGCAATTTAAATCTTTTGCAAATAGTTTCGACAAACCGCCTGTAGCAATGGTTTTTGCATTCAAACAATCATTTTCCTTTTTTAACTTATCAACCAACCCCTCAATAAGACTGATATAGCCCCAATAGATACCTGATTCCATGGCATGAATTGTATCTTTACCGATAAGTTGGGCTGGTCTTTTAAAATCAATTTGTGGCAATAAAGCGGTACCTTCAGAGAGAGATTTGATAGATAAGTTAACTCCAGGACATATTAACCCTCCTGCATAACTGGCATTTTTATCTACTACATCTAAGGTTGTTGCAGTTCCAAAATCAACAATAATTAAAGGAGGCTCGTATTGTTTTACTGCAGCGATAGCATTAATTATTCTATCATCACCAACCTCGCTTGGTTTATCTAAGGTAAAAGATATAAATTTTTCAAGATCAGATGTTCTCAGTTCAACAATTTTCAAATCATCTCTAATACTTTTTATAAAATTAGTTAATTCATATTGAGCGTTTGGAACTACACCAGAAATAATGACTGATTTGCTATCAGATAAAAAATTTTTCAATTCAACTAAATCAATACTCATATTATTTTTTTGAGCATTCACTATGACAGATGTTTCTATTCTCATTTGGGAAATAAGCTCACCTTTAACAATGTTTCCAAATAAGATATTTGTATTACCTATATCTACAACTGTTCTCACATTAATAGTCAAATGACAATTCTCCTGCATTTAATTTAATATTTTTATTATTTGCGTTTATAATAATTTCAAAGTCTTTAGATATATCAATTAATATTCCTTCTAAAACTTTATCATTTGTCATAAATTTTACTGTCTTATTATAATTCCAGCATTTACTTTTGTATTCATCTATTAAAAGATCTTCTGAATTATTTATTAACTTTTCTAAATACTCATTAAGAATTATTTCCAGGGATTTGATTAAATCCATGGTTTTCATATTCTTCTGCACTATAGCATTTAAAGATGTAGTGTTTTTTCGCTCTATAATTGGATGGTGTGCAACGTTGATTCCTATACCAATAATTGAAAAGTTTTTACGTTGAGAGAGTGAGTTTTCAATTAGTACTCCTGCCAATTTAGCGTCATCATAGAGAATATCATTTGGCCATTTTATTTTTAAAAGTTTATTATCCGTAATCACTTTTGAAATACATTGATGCAAAGATAATGCAACAATACATGATAAAAATGGAAGTGAATCTAGGGAAAAATCAATAGGTAGAATTAAAGAAGCAAGCAGATTTCCCGCTTGAGATACCCATTTTTTATCACCTCGCCCTCTTCCTGCAGTTTGCTTACTTGCTATAATCCAAGTAGGAGAGAAAATTTTTTCTTTATCAATAAGTCTCTTACTTTCAAGATTTGTGCTGTCTATGACATCATAATGAATGATTGCTGATTTAGATAACATGTCTATTAATAAAAAGATTTTATAGCATATTCTGAAAGCTGTATAATTGGTGCAGGATATATGAAAAACAAAATGACTAAAAAAGAAGATGGGTAGAACAGAACTTGAAGTGATCGGATATTCACTCCATCAAACTCTTCTTTTGGTTCATCAAAATACATTATCTTTACAATACGAAGATAATAGAAAGCGCTAATAACACTTGCAATGATACCTATAACCGCAAGAAACACCATATTACTTTCTAAAGCTGCAACGAAAATATAAAATTTACCAAAAAAACCGGCTAAAGGAGGTATACCCGCTAATGAAAACATCATTAACGCAACTAAGATAGTAGTAAATGGGTGATTTTTATACATACCTGAAAGGTCAGATATATTTTCAAAGTATGCATCATTCCTCTTTAAACTAAGTATAACTGTGAATACAGATATATTCATGACTAAGTAAATCACAAGGTAAATCAAAAGTGATCTTAATCCTTCACTAGAAACACAAGCAACACCGATTAACGCGTAACCTATATGGCCTATTGAACTATATGCCATTAGTCTTTTAATATTTGTTTGGGCAATTGCTGCAAACGCAGCAAGCATCATAGATGCAATTGAAATAAAAAATATTATTTGCTGCCAATCCAAATACAATTCTCCAAAAGAATTAAATAAAAATCTTACCAATAAGCCCATAGCGGCAATTTTTGGTGCAAGAGCAAAGAAAGCAGTAATAGGTGTCGGGGCGCCTTGATATACATCTGGAGTCCACATATGGAAAGGAACTGCAGAAACTTTAAATGCAAGACCTGCTAACACAAAAACTATACCTATTAAGAGGCCTAGACTCTCAGAGTTATAATTGACGGCGATCAAATTGAAATTTGTATTTCCTGAAAAACCATAAATGTAGGAAATTCCAAATAATAATAAACCCGATGAAAGAGCCCCTAATATAAAATACTTAATACCAGCCTCTGATGACAAAAGACTATTTCTATTAAGCGCGGCTAGCACATAAAGACTCAGTGATTGCAGTTCTAGACCAATAAACATAGCAAGCAAATCGTTTGCAGACACCATGACCATCATCCCCAGAGTTGAAAATAGAATTAGTATGGGAAATTCATATAAATTTATGTGCAAGTCTTCTCTACTTGATACAAACATTACTAATGTAACAATCGACCCTATAAAGATCATGATTTTAAATAAAGACGAGAACTCATCAATGACGTAACTATTTAAATATATAGACTGATAAGGTTGATTAATAACAAGTGCTACTGCTATGAGTAATGATAGAATGGCAAGATTATTAATAAGTTTAATATTTTTTATAAATAATCCAAGAATGAGTAATATTAATGCAGAGCAAAAAATAAAGATTTCTGGTATTATGTGTAAAATATTCTCCATTAAATTAATTTAATTTACCGTTAACTTGACTCACAATTTTTTTTGCTGATGGCTCGATAATATCTATAACTGGTTTTGGATATATGCCAATAAATATTGTCAGAGTAATAAGTGGAACGAATATTATTATTTCTCTTCGGGTTAAATCTAACATCTCTGACAAATCATCTTTAATTAAGGCACCGAAAATCATTCTACGATAAAGCCATAGAGAATATGTTGCCGCTAATACAACGCCGGTGGTAGCAAATACAGCAAAATAAGTATTTATACTAAATATTGAAAGTAATACTAAAAATTCTCCAACGAAACCGCTTGTTCCTGGTAACCCAAGACTAGCCAAAATGAAAATCATAAATGTAAATGCATACATTGGCATTTTACTTACCAATCCACCATACCTGGAAATTTCCCTTGTGTGTAATCGATCATAAACCACGCCAACACATAAAAATAATGCTGCAGAAACAATACCGTGACTTATCATTTGAATGACACTTCCTTCAATTCCTTGAACTGAAAATGTAAAAATTCCTAAAGTTACAAATCCCATATGTGCAACAGAGGAATACGCTATTAACTTTTTCATATCCTCCTGAACTAATGCTATCAACGATGTAACGATTATAGCTACAATACTAAGTGCAAAGATGAGTGGAGCAAAAAGCTCTGAGGCTTCAGGGAAAAAGCCAATTGAGAAACGAATAAAACCATATCCTGCCATTTTTAATAAAACTCCAGCTAATATTACTGAGCCCGCTGTAGGAGCTTCAACGTGGGCATCTGGCAGCCAAGTATGAAATGGCCACATTGGGATTTTAACCATAAATGACGCAAAAAAAGCAAGCCACAACACAATCTGTTCATTGCGTGTAAAATTATAATCCAATAGGTATGATACATCTGTAGTACCGGCTGTAATAAATATGTAAATGATAGCTAGTAACATAAAAACTGAACCAGCAAGTGTGTATAAGAAAAATTTGAATGTTGAGTAAACTCTTCTTTCTCCTCCCCAAATGCCAATAATAAGAAACATGGGTATTAAACCACCCTCAAAGAATAAATAGAATAAAACAAGATCAAGGGAACAAAAGACGCCTATCATGAAAGTTTCAAGAGCTAAAAACGCAATTAAATATTCTTTTACAGAAAATTTTATACTGTCATAACTAGCTAAGATGCAAATTGGAACAAGCATTGTTGTGAGGACAATGAATAGGATTGAAATTCCATCGACGCCTAAATGGTAAGATATTCCATATTCAATCCAAAAATATCGTTCCTCAAACTGAAAGTCTGCATCTTGCTGATTAAATGAAAATAGTAAGTATAGAGAAATTAAAAAATTTAAAAAAGATATCCATAGTGCTGTATGTTTGAGATTATTTGAACTTTGATCATTATTATTTCTGATCAAAGTCATGAAAAATATCCCAACTATTGGAAGTAAAATTAAAATACTTAAGATTGGCAATTCATTCATTAATTAAAACCTAAAAATTATAAGTGTTATAATCAAAGATAAACCGATCAGAATTGCAAATGCATAATGATAAATAAATCCAGATTGAATTTGCTTAGTTCTTGATGAGATACGGCTGACTAAAGAAGCGAGGCCATTTGGTCCAAAGCCATCAATAATATAACCGTCAATTAGTTTCCAAAACAATTTGCCAACTCCTATTGCTGGCTTAACAAGAACCATGTTGTAAAGTTCATCAAAATACCATTTGTTCAGTAAAAAATTGTATAAAGGCTTATTTAATTCAGCGATATTTTTAGCAATATTTGACTTTCGTAGATACATCATCCAAGCAATAAAAAATCCAACGACCCCTAAAATTGCTGGAAGGTAATAAATTAATAATGGGATATTATGATGATCTTCATGATGTAGAACAATAGATCCATTCCAGAATTCGTCACTGTTGTAACCTATAAAGTAACTTTTAAATATAAATCCAAAAAAGAGAGCTCCAATAGCTAAAATCATTAGAGGTATAAGCATGATCGATGATGACTCATGAACTTTTCTATAATCCTCTTCAGCCATTCTAGTTTTTCCATTGAAAACAAGGAACATTAAGCGCCATGAATAAAACGAAGTCATTACAACTCCAATAGTAAGTAGAATGTAAGCATAATCAGCAAAATTTGAATTTGATAGATATGCTGTTTCAATAATAGCGTCTTTTGAGTAATAGCCAGATGTGAATGGAAAGCCCATTAATGATATGGTTCCAATAATCATCATGACTTGAGTGATTGGTATAAAATTACTTATCCCTCCCATTCTTCTAATGTCCTGCTCTTCATGTACGGCATGAATAACTGAGCCTGCTCCAAGGAAAAGAAGTGCCTTAAAAAATGCATGAGTGAACAAATGGAACATTGCTACCCCGTAAGCGCCTAAACCTGCAGCAACAAACATGTAACCTAGTTGACTGCATGTTGAATAAGCAATTACTCTTTTAATATCGTTTTGAACAAGGCCAATGGTTGCTGCAAAAAATGCAGTACTTGCCCCAATAACTACAACAAAATCCATCGCAATTGGCGCTAAATCAAAAAGCGGTGAACATCTTACTACTAGAAAAACCCCAGCAGTAACCATAGTCGCCGCATGAATTAATGCTGAAACAGGTGTAGGGCCCTCCATAGCATCAGCCAGCCATGTGTGTAAAAAAAGTTGGGCTGATTTTCCCATCGCACCTATAAATAAAAAGATACAAATTAGTGTTAATGCATGGATCTCGTATCCAATAAAAGCAAATTGAGCATCTGAAAATTTGGCCGCGCTGTTGAAAACATTTTCATACTCAATACTTCCAAAGACGATAAAAATTGTAAAAATTCCAAGTGCCAACCCAAAGTCACCAATACGGTTGACAATGAAGGCTTTTATGGCAGCTGCGTTTGCTGTGGGTTTCTTGTACCAAAAGCCAATTAATAAATATGAAGCTAAGCCAACTCCTTCCCACCCAAAAAATAATTGTAAAAAATTATCTGCTGTAACGAGCATGATCATAGCAAATGTAAACAATGACAGATAACCCATAAATCTAGGCTTACTATCATCATGTGACATGTATCCAATTGAATAAACATGCACCAAAGCAGAAACACTTGTGATAACCACTAACATTACACTGGTTACCGAGTCTAAATAAATAGACCAATCAGCAGAAAAAGAGCCTGATTCAATCCATGTAAATAACTTTAAAGAAACAACACTGGGGCTACCTATATTGACAATGAAAATATAAAAAGAAAAGAACGCCGCTAAAACAATAAAAGTACACGTAATAACTTCAGCTAAACGATCTATAAAAGCATTTCTTTTAAAAAAAGATAATGTGCACGCAATGAGAAACCCCAATAAGGGTAAAATTACAATGCTGTGGATCATAATATTATCCTTTTAAGGTATTTATTTTCTCAATCTCAATGCTACCTGCATTCCGGTTATAGATTACCAAAATTGCCAATCCAATTGCGGCTTCTGCAGCAGCAACCGTTAATACAAACAATGAGAATATCTGGCCTGTTAGATCGTTTAAAAAATAAGAAAATGAAACTAAATTAATATTAACTGCCAATAAAATAATCTCAATTGACATTAGAATTATAATTACATTTTTTCGATTCAAGAATATGCCAATAACACCTATTGAGAAAAGTAAAGCTGATAAAATTAGAAATTGATTAAGTTCAATCATTATATATCAATACCCTCACCTGATTTTACATCTACAAGCTCAATTTTTCCTTTTCTATCAACTTGCTCTGATACAATTTGACGTTTAACGCCTTCTCTATCTCTTAAGGTCAATACAATTGATCCGACCATGGCAACTAGTAAAATTACTCCTGATAACTGAAAATATAAAACATAGTTAGTGTAAAGAATTGATCCTATAGCTTCAGTATTAGATTGGTCTGAAAAATTATCCAATGGGTTAGATAATATTTGAATATTGGATAAATCTAAACGCGTGTTGATTAATACAATAACAAGTTCAGCAATAAATACTAATCCAATTAAGAGACCTATTGGCATGTATTTTAGGATATTATCTTTTTCAAGAGATGTTTTAAAATCAAGCATCATAACGACAAATAAAAATAAGACAGCTACAGCGCCAACATAAACAATGATTAATATCATGGCTAAAAATTCTGCATGAAGAATAACAAATATACCTGCAGCATTAAGAAAAGCTAAAATTAAAAATAAAACAGAATGAACAGGATTTTTTGTTGAAATCACCATTAAAGATGAGAGCAGGAGAATTGCGGAAAAAAGATAAAAGGTAATTAGTGAGATTGACATGAAATTTACCTGTATTTAGCGTCAGCTTCTAAATTTTCAGCTATTACTGTTTCCCACCTATCACCATTTTCTAAAAGTTTATCTTTAGTATAGTAAAGTTCTTTTCTAGTTTCTGTCGTGAATTCAAAATTCGGCCCCTGAACTATTGCATCAACAGGACACGACTCCTCACATAAACCACAATAGATACATTTAACCATATCAATATCATATCTTGTGGTTCTTCTTGTTCCATCATCTCTTGGCTCAGTTTCAATTGTAATTGCCTGAGCTGGACATACTGCCTCACATAGCTTACATCCAATGCACCTTTCTTCTCCGCTTGGATAGCGCCTAAGAGCATGTTCACCTCTAAAGCGTGGACTAAGTTTTCCTTTTTCAAAGGGATAGTTAATCGTTGCTTTCTTCTTAAAAAAATATTTCTGAGCTAGTAAGTAAGCTTTAATGAAATCAATTAATAGAAATGATTTTATAAAATTTAAAAATCTCATGACATACCTGGAGCAAGTTTAAAAAAGAATAATATTGACGATGTAAGTACTACAGCAAGTAATGATAAAGGAAGGAATACTTTCCAACCTAATCGCATTAGCTGATCATATCGATATCGAGGGACAAACGCTTTAACCATAGCAAACATATAAAAAACTAGTGTTACTTTGAGAATGAACCACACAAATCCAGGTATAGCATTTAATGGATATACATCAATGGGAGGCAACCATCCGCCTAAGAAGAGAATAGTTGTCATGGCACACATTAATAAAATATTTATATATTCACCAAATAAAAATAGAACAAAAGGCATTCCCGAATATTCAGTTTGATAACCTGCAACAAGCTCTGACTCGGCTTCAGGTAAATCAAATGGGGGTCGATTGGTTTCAGCTAGAGCAGAAATGAAAAAGACTATAAACATTGGGAATAGTGGTATGAAAAACCAAATATTTTTTTGAGCAAGTACGATTTCACTCAAGTTTAATGAGCCTACGCACATTAAAACTGTTACGATCACAAAACCTATTGATACTTCATAAGATACCATTTGGGCAGCGGATCTTAATGCTCCAAAAAAAGGATATTTGCTGTTTGAGGCCCAACCGGCCATCAGTATTCCATAAACTCCAAGAGAACTAATTGCAAAAATATATAATATGCCAACATTTATATTTGCTAATACAACCCCTGCTTGAACAGGGATCACAGCCCATGCAGCGATGGATAAAGCTAGAGTAATAATTGGAGCAATTAAAAAAACAGTTTTGTCGGCACTGTCAGGGAGAATAATTTCTTTGAATATAAATTTTAATCCATCTGCAGGCACTTGAAATAATCCAAATGGCCCAACAACATTAGGCCCTCTTCGTTTTTGAACAGCGGCCCATATTTTTCTATCCGCATATAAGGCTAAAACAACACCAACAAGAAGTGGTACAAAGATTAAAATACAATAAAATATTATTGTTATTAATTCAAAAAAATTTGACTGTAACCCATTCATATTTAGGAAGCTTTCTCTTTAACTGAGCTTCTCATTTCTTTTCTTGCCCTACTGCACTCTGCCATCGTACTTGAATGGCGTGAGATAGTATCTGTAACGTAAAAATCATTTATACTTGGAATTAATTTTTTATTTTCAAAATAAATTTCTTTTGGTTTAGCATAATATGCCTCTTGGTTATCACTAATGACTACAATGCCTTCAGGAGTGAAATTGGCATCATCTGCTAAACCAATCAAATTATTTTTATTTCTCTTTGTGTAGGCCCATTTCTTTTGGTTATAAGATAAATCATCCCAAACCTTACCTAAACTTTTTGCATATTGCTCTTCGTATGGCAGGACTACGTTATTTTTCTTTTTAATGTCATTAACTACCTTGAACCCATAATGTTCTGTAAATTCTGACCAAGTTTCTGGATAATTATATTTTCTTAAATATTCCCTTTGCCGATCACTGAGATCTTTCCATGGTAAATTATATATTTTATAAGCAGAATTGTTTTCAAAATCTTTAATATTCTCATTTATAGTGTCTGATTTTTTTTCTTTTGCAGTTCTTGTATCTTTAGGCGTAATTTCAATTTCATCTTTTGATTTATTTTCTAAAAGTTTTATATATTCACATGTTTGATCTTTAAAATTTTCATTAAGATGGGGATAATCATCAAAAATTACAGATCTTACATCTCCTTGATCAATGAAAGGCCAGTCTAAAGACATAAGTTTGCTAATTTGGTTAATTATCTTCCAGTCCTCTTTGGCATCTCCAGGGGGATAACTGGCTTTATTGGCGAATTGAGTTCTTCCTTCTGTATTGATGTAAATGCCATCTTTTTCCGTATATGCAGCAGAAGGCAAGATGATATCAGCTGCATTTGCACCTTTGTCACCGTGGGTACCCATGTAAATAATCTTACTATTTTCAAAATGTTTATAATTTATTTCGTCTGCACCAAATGACATTACCAGTCTCACTTTGTTGTTGTGCGCATCATCAATAATGTCTTCTAAATTTTTGTTTTTCTGGTAACAACCAACTTCTAATGATCCTGCTCTAGACGCGCTTAATTGTAGAACATTAAACCCGTTCCACTCGTCGTTTGCCATATTAAATTTTTCAATGAAGGATTCGAGTAGAGAATAAATTTGAATTGAGTCATCCCTATTTAACAAAGCTTGTCCCACTATAAGCATTGGTTTTTTTGCTTCCGAAAGCTTTTTGGAAAATTCATTTTTATCGTACAAAATATCAGTTAAAATATTTACATCATTTCCTAGGTGTTCATATTTATATGTTAAGTCAAAATTTTCTCCAATGAGTGCTAAAGGCAAATCTCTTGATATTACTTGTTTTCTAATTCGTGCATTTATAATTGGAGCCTCTTCTCTTATATTGCTACCAACTATTAATAGGCAGTCAGTTTCATCTAAGCCATTAATCTTTGAGTTGAATAAGAATTGTGACCTATGGTTGAAGGGAATCTTGCAACCGTCTTGTCGACATTCAATTGACTTTATGTTTAATGAGTCAGCTAATTTTTTTATTAAATATGCAGTT
Organism: uncultured Pelagibacteraceae bacterium; assembly: GCA_902525575.1. Lineage (GTDB taxonomy): Bacteria > Pseudomonadota > Alphaproteobacteria > Pelagibacterales > AG-422-B15 > CACNXQ01. Next base: position 3,400 of record CABZHU010000006.1, on the reverse strand, counting down.
TCTAAATCAATAAAGTCACCTAATAAAAAAACAATTTCTTCAGGATCATTTGACTTTAAAAGTTCTGTAACTTTTGAAAGTGACTCATTCCAATCACTTTCTACAAACTTTCCATTATTTTTAATTAAAGGTGTGTCAATGCGTTGCGTTAATAGTCCATCGCAAGCATAGCGAGTCTTATCAGAGATCCATTCTTCATTAATGTCTTCATTTAATACTGGAAGGATCCTTTTAACTTTCCACCCATACGTATCTACTCTTATATTTGAACCTACAGCATCCATTACATCAATGGACTCCGTTTTCTTTAGCTCCCATGGTCTTGCTTCAAATTGATAAGGTTTAGAAGTTAACGCCCCTACGGGACAGAGATCCACAATGTTGGCAGATAGTTCAGAATCGAGTGTTTGTTCGAGGTAAGTCGTTATTTCCATATTCTCGCCCCTATTAAGCGCACCTAATTGATTAACACCGGCAACCTCATCGCCAAATCGAATGCATCGAGTACAATGTATACAACGGGTCATGTATGTTTTAATAAGAGGACCCATGTACTTTTCATCAACTGATCTTTTATTTTCGTTAAATCTTGAGTTTTCAGGTCCAAATGCAACTGTCTGATCTTGTAAGTCACACTCACCTCCCTGATCACAAACCGGGCAGTCAAGTGGGTGGTTTATGAGTAGAAACTCCATAACTCCTTCGCGAGCTTTTTTAACTGTTTGGGTATTTGTATGGATAGACATGCCTTCATTTATTGGCATTGCACAAGATGCTACCGGTTTTGGAGCACCTTCAACGTCTACAAGGCACATCCGACAATTACCAGCTATAGACAATCGATCATGATAACAAAATCTAGGTATTTCAAGGCCGGCTTCCTCACAGGCCTGAAGGATTGTTACTCCCTCTTGAACATCGTTTTCTATACCATTTATTTTAACCTTAACCATTATGCAGCTCGGATTTTAGTTAAACTTTCTTCTATTTCTTCTCTAAAGTGCCTGAACAAACCTTGAATAGGCCATGCAGCTGCATCACCAAGAGCGCAAATCGTGTGTCCTTCAATTTGTTTGGTAACATCAAGTAATTTGTCGATATCACTAGAAGTTGCATTTCCTTCTCCAATTTTTTCCATCATTCTCCACAACCACCCAGTGCCTTCACGACATGGGGTACATTGGCCGCAACTTTCATGTTTATAAAAATGAGATAATTTTGATATGGCCGTTACAAGATCAGTACTTTTATCCATAACAATAACAGCTGCTGTTCCTAGTCCACTTTTTACTTCTGTAAGAGAGTCAAAGTCCATTAAAACACTATCACATATATTTTTTGGTATTAGCGGAACTGAAGATCCTCCAGGAATGATAGCTTTTAAATTATCCCATCCCCCAATAACTCCTCCTGCATGTTTTTCTATCAATTCACGAAGAGGTATGCCCATTTCTTCTTCAATATTACATGGGTTATTGACGTGTCCTGAAATACAAAAAACCTTTGTTCCTGTATTCTTCTCTCTACCAAATGAGGAGAACCATTCTCCTCCCCTTCTTAATATCGTTGGGACTACAGCAATAGTCTCAACATTATTGACAGTCGTTGGGGATCCATACAGGCCCTTATTTGCAGGGAATGGTGGTTTAAGTCGAGGGAAGCCCTTTTTACCCTCAAGACTTTCAAGAAGAGCTGTCTCCTCTCCACATATATAGGCGCCTGCTCCTCGGTGAAGATATATATCAAAATCCCAGCCAGACTTAGCAGCATTCTTTCCAACTAGACCTGCTTCATAAGCCTCATCAATTGCATTCTGAAGAACTACAGCTTCATTAAAATATTCACCTCTTATGTAAATATAACAAGTATGTGCATTCATAGCAAAAGAAGCCAACAGGCATCCCTCGATAAGCTTATGGGGTTCATTTCTTATCATGTCACGATCTTTACAAGTGCCTGGTTCAGACTCATCAGCATTAACAACAAGATAATTATTCAGAGCAGGATCTTTAGGCATGAATGACCATTTCAATCCTGTTGGAAAACCAGCGCCACCGCGACCTCTTAACTCAGATTTTTTCATTTCATCAATGATCCAATCGCGACCTTTTTTGATAAGTGATTTTGTATTATTCCAGTCCCCTCTTTTTTGAGCACTTTTTAAGCTATACGTTTCATCTCCAAAAAGATTAGTAAATATTTTATCCTTTTCTTTTAACATTATGAAACCGCCTTTGAGCTCGTTCGACCATTTTGTGAGCCAACTTTAATCTCTACGCCATCCATCAATGACTGCAGTATATTTTTTGTTGTGTCATATGTTAAATCTTCATAGTAATCATCATTAATTTGAACCAAAGGAGCGTTGACACATGCGCCCAAACACTCAACCTGCATCCAGGAAAAAAGGCCATTTTTTGACAGAGTATTTTGATCAGGTGAAATCATTTCTTTACATGCTTTAGCAACTTGGTCTGATCCTCTTAGCCAACATGGAGTTGTTCCACATACTTGAACTAAATATTTGCCGTTATACTTCGTGTAATACATTGAGTAAAAAGTAACAACTTCCCACGCCTTGATAAAAGGTATTTCTATAAAGTTAGCCACATACTCTACGACATCTCTGCTCAACCAATTGTCATTTTGTCTTTGAGCTAAATCTAATAATGGCATAATTGCACTTTGTTTTCTATCTGACGGATATTTAGAGAGTATCTTTTTTGCTTCACGTTCATTTGTTTCGCTGAAAGAAAAATTGTCATTAAGATTGCTCATCTATCCACCTCTCCAAAAACAATAGCGATTGAACCGAGTATTGCTGGAACGTCAGCTAACAAGTGTCCTTTTGATAATAGATCAAAAGCTTGAAGGTGTGCGAACCCAGGAGCCCTGATTTTGCATCTATAAGGCCGGCTGGTTCCATCGGCTATAAGATAAACTCCAAATTCACCCTTAGGGGCCTCAACAGCAGTATATATTTCACCTTCTGGCACATGAAAACCCTCTGTAAAAAATTTAAAATGATGTATAATAGATTCCATAGAATTCTTCATATCCATTCTTTTTGGAGCTGCAATTTTAGAGTCTCGATTTATAACTTCACCCGTAGGCATTTTATCAAGACACTGGAGCATAATCTTAATACTCTCTCTCATCTCATCAATTTGGCACAAATAACGATCGTAACAATCTCCGTTTGAACCAACTGGTATTTTGAAATCAAGTTTATCGTAGCAATCATATGGTTGAGATTTTCTTAAATCCCATGGAATGCCGCAGGCTCTTAAAACAAATCCACTGAACCCCCTGTCAACAGCATCTTCTTTGGATACTTTTCCTATATTCACATTTCTTTGTTTAAAAATTCGATTTTCTGTCAACAAACTCTCAATATCAT